>JAFIGE010000006.1 GCA_020831585.1 Opitutales bacterium
TGGCCGTATCGGTGTCGACCGCTGAAGCAGGTCGACTACGTTGGCGTGGGGGATGTGGGGATGGGCGGGGTGGCTCAGGGGAGTTCGATGGACAACCGGAGGAAGCGGGGGGTGCCGGGGGCGAGGTGGAGGGTGTCTTCGATGGTGATTTCGCCGGCGAGGTTGGCGGGGCCGGTGGAAGACCAGACGGGTTCCGCACCCCAGTCGATGAGGTCGGTGCTGGCCCATACGGCGTATACGAGAGCGGGGTCGGCGACGCGCTCGAAGGTGAGGGTGGCGCGGAGACCATCTGGGGTGATCTGGCGGCCGATTCGCGGGGTGAGGGCACCGGCGGGTGTGGTGGCGTTGCCCCCGAGGGCGTAGCGCTGGAGATTGGCGAGGCCCAGGGTTTCGTCGGCTGGTCCGCCGGAGATGTTGTTGGCGGCGGCCCAATCGGCGAAGCCACCGGTGCCGGACGCGGCGGGGAGGAGGCGGAGGGCGGCTTCGAAGCGGTCGAAGACGAGGGCCTCGGGCGCGGGGGCGGCCATTTCACGGTCGAGGAGGATGCCAACGGCGGTGATGTCGGCGAATTTTTTGTCTTCCCAAGTCGCTTCCGTGGCCTCGAAGCGCAGGCCGGTGAGGGGGTTCCATTGGGCGAAGCGGCCGTCGGCGCGGTGGGTGGCAAAGGTCAGCTCGGGTGAACCGGTGGCGGTCGTGGAGACGGCTTCGGAGACCCAGAACGTGTTTGCGCCCTCGCGCACGACCCAGCGCACATCGGCGGGTGCGCCGGGCACTTCGAGGCCGACGAGGCGGAGGAAGCTGTCGTCGCTGAAGACCGCCGTGGCGTCGTCGCCCCCGTTGAGGAAGTTTTCTTTTGTCCAGAGGGCGGCGAGGTGGAATTGGAAGAGGGGCTCGGGGACACCGGGCCGGACATTGAAGCCCCGGATCTGCACGCTGCGTCCCTGGGCAGTGGCGACGCGTTCGCTGTAGAGGCCGATGGCGGTGATGTTGCCAAAGACGCGGCTCTCAAAATCACGCAGCGCGAGGGGGGCGGCGGTATCGGGGCCGGTGACGTTGGCGAAGAGGCGCAGGGGATCCCCGTGGACGGGGTTGTAGGGCGTCCACTGGATGGCGTCGAGGGAGGGGACGTTGATCTGGCCGGGCTGGCCGAGGTACCATTGTTCGCCGTCGCGCACGGCGATGGCCCAGGCGCCGGCTCCGCTCACGAGGGCTTCGACTTCGAGGGGGATGGCGGCGGCGTTGTGGGGCTGGTCCAGTTCCCACCAGGCGAGGGTGGCTCCGTAGGTGGAGCCGCTGGCGCTGTTGTTGAAGAGGATGTGGTCGCCGTCGGTGCCGCGTCCTTCGATGCGCAGGAAGACGTTGGGGGCGCTGCCCGGTTGCCATTGGGAAATGGCGTAGCCGAAGTGGGGGCTCTCGGGCGGGTTATCGTAGGTCATGTTGGTGACCACAGCGGTGGTGTGCGAGCGGTAGCGGAAGGTCCCCTCGTTGCCGGCGATGGAACCGGCGGGGGTGCTCGTGGCGGTGTTGCCGATGTTCATCCACCGGTCGTCGAGGATCTCCGTGGAGGGACCCCAGGAGACGCGGGTATCGGCACCGGCGGCGGGACCGCCCGCTTCGGGGAGGAGGCGGAAGCTGCCGCCGAAGGCGCGCTCGACGAGGTCGACCTCATCCTGGGCAAAGGCCCCGACGCGGAGGCCGCCGTAGACGGGGACATCGCTGTAATCGCCTGCCGGGGTGGTGAGGGGCGTGGTGAGGCTGAAGGGGAATTCAAGGAGGAGGTCGTCGCTCGTGCCATTGCCGGAGAGGTCGACGGCACTGGTGACGGGATTGGCTCCGCCGCGGATGAGGCCGGGGTGGGCGGTGCGCCCCCAATCGACGACGAGGCGGCTGTCGGGGTCCTCTTCTGTGACGGTCACATGGATGAGGGCCTCGGTGTGGTCGCCGTCGTCATCGGTGAGGCGCAGGCGGATAGTGTATTCGCCGGGATCGGGGAAGGTGGTGGTGGCCAGCGGGCCGGTGGCGTCGAAGGTGCCGTTGTTGGTGAAGTCCCATTCGAAGGCGACGATCTCGCCGTCGGGGTCGGAGGAGCTGGAGGCATCGAGCTGGACGGCGTGGGGGGCTTGCCCGATGAGGCGGCTGGTGCCGACAACGGCCACCGGCGGCTGGTTCGGCGGGGGTTCGCCGGTGATGACGATTTCGCGGGTGGTCACGTCGCTGTCTCCCCGGTTGTCGGTTACGCGGAGGGCGGCCTGGTAGGTGCCGGGGAAGAGGTAGGTGAACTGGGCGGTGACGTCGCCCTCGAGCCATGAGCCGTCTCCGAGGAAATCCCATTCATAGGTTTCGATGAAGCCGTCGGGATCGGTCGAGGCAGAGGCATCGAAGGCTACCGTGACGGGCGCTTGCCCGGAGGCGGGCGTGAGGGCAAAGGCGGCTGTCGGGCGGAGGTTGGCTCCCTCGGCGGAGATGATCTGGATGCCGGACGCGCCGGGGTCGTTCATCTGATCAAAGGTGATGACGAGGTTGGCGGCGGAAACATCGCGGAAGACGACATAGGCCGGGCCGTCGACGGCCTGACCGGCGCTCGTGGCGGTGGATTCTTCGAGGACGCCGTTCCAGCCGCCGGTGTCGTCGCGGATGAATTTGGAGATGCCGCCGACGGTGATGCGCTGGGTGCGCGGGGGGCTGCCGCGGGCTCCGCCGAAGTAGACGTAGACGTCGTAGAGGGCGTAAGGAACATCGGCGATGGTGTAGGTGGCGGAGCTGCCGTTGGCAAACCACTGGGTGCCGAGCATGCGGGCGAGGCCGTTGTCGACGGGTTGGGTGGCGTTGCGGAACTGGCGGGTGCCGGAGGCTTGCACGGAGACGGGCACGGTTTGGCCGAAGTTGTCCGTCAGTGTGCCAGCGGTAGCATTGCCCGTGAGGTTATTCCAATTCCGGGCGGGCCGGGCTCCGGCGTATTCGTAGGGCTGGAGGTGGTTGGGAATGAAGTTTGTCGTGAAGTTGAGGTTGATCGAGGGGACCTCGACCGGCGGGCGGGCGTCGACCATTTTGGAAACGGTGGTGCGGCCCCCGCGGTCATCCGTCACGGTGAGGGTGACGGCGTAGAGGCCGGGGGTAAATTTGTGGCTCGTCAGGGGGCCGACGGAGGCGATGCCGTTGCCGAAGTCCCAGCGGAAGTCGATGGGATCGCCGTCGGGATCGAAGGAGGCGGACGCATCGAAGAGGAAGAGGCCGCCGAGGTCCATGATCTCAAAGGTGGCCACGGGATCGTTGTTCGTAAGGGGGCCGACGGCGATGGTGTGGGCGGAGGAGGCGGCGAGATTGCCCAGGGTGTCGCGCACCTGGAGGCGGGCCGTGAAGGTGCCTTCGGCGAAGTAGCGGTGGGTCACGACCGGGTTGGCCGTGTGCAGGGTCTGCCCGTCGCCAAAGTCCCAGAAATAAACCAGCGGGTAGCCGTCGGGGCTGATCGCGGCGCGGGCGTCGAAGGTCACCGGCTGGCGGCGCTCGGCGGTGGCCGGGGCGGCGAAGGCGGCGATGGGGGCGCGGATCTCCGGTTGGGCGGCGGGATCGCCGAAAATTTGAATTTCATGGATTTCAACAAACCAGCCCTGGGGCGATTGGGCTTGGGGGACGATGTCCCAGCGGTAGCCGGAGTAGGCGATGGTGTTGTTTACGGGGAAGGACTTTGTGTGGCGTGTGAGGCCGCCCCAATCGATGTTGTTGCGCACGTCGATGACCTCCCAAGTGACCCCGTCGAGGGTGCCGCTGAATACAACGTCCTTGGGGTCGCGGTCGTTCCAGGCGGGAGGATTGGTAAGGGTGTATTCATTGATCACGTAGGCGTGGCGTTTGCCGGCGTGTTCGAAGTGCAGCTCGACAAACCCCTCCTCGGCGTCGACGAGCCAGCGCCCGTTGTTGGGGTCGCCCCGGAAGAGCATATCCGGGCCCGTTGTGGGGAGAAACTGGCCGCTTGCGGCGACCCGCTTGGCGTGGGTGCGGCTGTAGTCGAGCCGAGCGGGCGGGGCCACTACTCGGATGGTGCGCCCGACGGTGAAGAGGGCTCCGGAATCCGTTTGCACGGTAAGCGTGACGACGTGCGTGCCCGCTCCGAAACTGCGCGAGGCCGTGCGCCCGGCCCCGACCGCGCCGCCTCCGAAGTCCCAAAGGTAGTTCGTGATGGTGCCGCCGGGGACGGAGGATGGGCCTGCCTCGAAGTTGAGAAGGGCCGGTTGGCCGGGGGCCGGTTGATGGAAAGTCTGTGTGCCCCGTGGATCGGCGGGAACGAAGTTGACCGTCTCCGGCACAACTACCTGTGAAGGATCGCGGCCGACGAGAAAGTCGATCTCCGGAAGGCCGGGTGCCCAGAAGAGGTCTTCCGGCATGAAGGCGCGCAGGTCAAAACCCGGCCCGCCCCAGGCCATTTCGAGAAGGGGGAACCAGTCGGAAGCGTTCGAGTCACTCGCGTGGAAGGCGATTTCGAAAGCGTGGTAACCGGCGGCGAGACCGACGGTGGCCTGATGGGTGACAGGGCCGCTGAATTTCTTTCCGCGCCCGGTGTCGAGCACAGTGAGGCCGCCGAGGCGGAAGATGACGTTGTCCCGCACCCGCGCGCGGAAGGTGTGGGCACCGCTCTCCTCCACCTTGAGGTAGCCGGTGAAACGATAGGCGAAGCGCTCGCCCGGCCCGCCGCGGATGTCGACATTGGGGATGACGCCCTGGTTGAGGGGGCTGAGGGTGTTGATGTTGCCCATCGTGCGGCCCCAATCGGCCGCGTTGTAGACCTGGAAGACGACGCCCGGAAGGAGGGCCGGATCGGGCTCGGGCGAGAGGGGCAATTCGGGCGCGCGCCGACCCTGTGCGTCGAGCACGCTGAGGGGCTTCACCAGAACGGCGGAGCCACCCTGCGGGTCGGTCACGGTGAGGCGCACCTGCGTGTTGATGGCTGTGGTGTAGGTGTGGGTGGGCGTCGGGCCGGTGGCGGTGGCCCCGTCGCCGAATTCCCATGCAAAGGATAGCGGCTGGCCCTCCGGATCGCTGCTCGCGGAGGCGTTGAAGCTGATCGCCAAGGGGGCGTTGCCGCTCTCCGGGGAGAAGGTGAAGGCGGGGACGGGCGGAAGGTTTTGGATTCGAAGCGTGCGCGTGGTCGAGCGGGTGTTGCCCTGCCCATCGTTCACCGTGAGGACGACCTCGAAGTCCCCGAAGGCGGTGTAAGTGTGGGAGGGCTGGACGCCGGTGGCGGTCTGGCCATCGCCGAAGTCCCAACTGTAGGTGAGCGGATCGCCCTCCGGATCGGTGCTCGCGGAGGCATCGAAGTTGACCGTGACCGGGGGCAGGCCGGCGGTGGAGCTGTGGGTGAATACGGGTGTGGGTGCCTGGTTGCCCACCTCGATGCGCTGGACCGCGCCGCCCGTGCCGCCGTGGCCGTCGGTTACCGTAAGGGCGGCGAAATAGGTGCCCTGAACGGTGTAGGTGTGCGTCGTGGTAATGCCTGTCGCGGGCGGTGAACCGTCCCCGAAGTCCTAGCTGAACTCAAGCGAATGGCCGTCGGCGTCGGTGCTCGCGGAGGCGTCGAAGGTGACCGTGAGGGGCTCGTCGCCCTTGTCCGGGGTGGCCGTGAAGGAGGCCAGAGGCGGGTTGTTGCGTGCGTTGAAATAGTGCCGCGCGGTCGTCGTGCCTCCGATGCCGTCATCGATGGTGAGGGTGACCGGCCAGACACCGCCGGTGGTAAAGGTGTGTGTGGGGTTGGCATCGGTGGAGGTGTGGCCATCGCCGAAATCCCAGTGGTGACCCGTGGCCCCGGGTGTGGGGGTGAAGTCGACGGCAAGAGGCACGGTGCCCGAGCGGGGATTCATTGTGAAGCCAGCCACGGTGTCGGCGGCGGGCTCGATCTCCATGCGCCCGGCAGCTTCATTCCAAAGGATGCGGCGCTCCCCGAGGATCAGCTCGGCGGCGAGTCCCTGGCCGGTGATGCGGGCTTCCGGGGCGGCCCCTTTGCCCATGGCCATAACGACCCAGATGTCGGCGTCGTTGCCCTCGAAAGTGTAGGCGAGGGGATTGCCGTCGGAGAGGGTGCCGCCTGCCGGGTGCAGGACCCAGCCCTTGAGGTAGCCGTCGTCCTCACCGCGCAGGGTGAATGTGGGCACGCCGTTTTCCTCGCCTGTGAAGAGGGGCAGGGCCTGCTCGTTCAACTGCCATGCGTAGGTGCGCAACTGCACGGAAGAGAGTTCGTCGAAGGTCGCCACGATGGCTATGTTGTCGTCGTCCGGATAGGAAACCATGAGGTGACGGCGGCTCGCGCTCAGGCCGAGGGCACTGAACTTGTTACCCCCGCCGGCGATGGCGTAGCCGCCCGCATCGTCGACTTCAAAAAACTCCGCCCGCCCGGTGTTCGACTGCGAGGCGCGGGCTTGGCCGTCGACCGTGACCTGCGAGAAGAAGCGCGCATCGCGTGAGGTGCCGGGGCCGCCCGCAAACTTGCTCCCGAAGCCCATGATGTTGACCTGGAGGGCGTCGGCTTCGTTCCAGGCGTTGCCGTGTGTGACGGTGTCGGTGGCAAGCGAGACGATGAGGTCGTTGGCGTCGTTCCACGAGCTGCGGAACCAGTAGCCCCCGCGGTTATCGTGCAGGCCAAGGGGCAGCAGGGTGGCCGGGTCGACGGGGTCAACCGCTTCCGGATAAAACATCATGGCGAAGACGGTTCCGGCCGAGTTGGGATCAAATCGGGCTGCTGGCGCGGCGGGGTTGAGGAGCCCGCGGTGGCGGTCAAAGAACCAGCGGTAGGCCCCCACATACGGCTCCGGCACAATGGCCATGAGCGCGGAGGTCCAGCCCTCGTTGCCGAAGGTCGCTCCGCCCACACCCCACTCGGTGGACTGCTGCCGCGCGTCAAACATGCCCGCATACATGGGCAGCAGGTGCATGTTCTTTTCCGCCGTGCGCGCGTCCAGACGCGTGTCTCCGACGCGGCGAAGGGCATGGATGGCGGGCACGAGGTAAAGCTGCGCGTAGGCCATGTAATAGTTGCCCTCCTGCGTCCAACCGGCGTTGCCGTAGTGGGTCATGTGCGTGTTCAGACGGCTGATAATGGTCGAGAGGTGGCCCGCCCGTGCGCCCTGCTCGCCGATGGCGATCATTTGCAGAATCTGTGAGCCGTAGACAACGGCGTTCCAATTCGAGGCGTAGGGATTCTGATCGTTGTCGAAACGCGAACCGGCCCCTTCCCAATAATTCAGGGAAGACTGGATTTTGCCGCGAACAAAAGTGCGCTGACTCTCCGTCCATCCATTGTAGGCGAGATCGTAGGCCATGGCGAAACTCCTGCCCACGCCTGCCCGCTCCAGACCCTTGCCGCCAACGCCGTCGGGGAGCACGTTACCGCTCAATGGGTCCGTGTACATGGCTTCGAGGGCCGCGTAAGCGATGTCGGCGTAGACCGGATTCTCCGTGACCGCGTAGACCATGGCGGCGCGCACGGCGAGGTGGCCGCGGGCGTAGTTGCGCGAGGGCAAGCCGCGCCCGCCCCCGTCGATGACATCGAGTTGGTTGGCGTCCACATCAGCCTGGATGAGCGCCAGCATCTCCGCATGGCTGCTCCCCGGCACGGCAGAGGCCAGCCGGATTTCATCCAGGCGCTCAGGCGAAATGAGCAGATGGGGAAAGGTCTGGCCCGCAAGCGAAGCGGCAAAGAGGGTGTAGCAGAAAAGGACGTAAACCAGGGGTCGCAGAAGATGCTTCATGGCAAAGACGGGTGGGGGTGAGGGCTCAAATTCGCACGCACAGCTAAAGCTTCCGTGCCGTGGATTTTTGCCGATGGAGTATAGGGGGATTACTCCCAAGCTTTCCGAAGACAAAGGCTGCGTCCAGAAAAATCCGAACGCGGGAATCTTTGAGGTGTGCCCTCTCGACGATTGCCATTGCCTGGTGGGCATCCCCTCCGGGTGGATGATGTTGGATGATATGGCAACGAAGCTATGGCGAATGGGTTGGATTTTTCGCCCTGTGGGGTGCGGTCCCGCTGCCACCGATCTTCGTAGACCCCTTGGAGAGAGCCTTGACGCGCTTAGGCAGCCCTGCGAGAAAAGGTAAAGATGATCTGCCCGAGTTCCGAATCTGCCGCCGTTCCGGGCGTTTACGCAAACCATTGGAATCTCATCCGCGAGGGATACCGCTCCATCAGGCCATTGGGTCTATTTAGCCGGGCCTATCGAAAAATCCTCGGGCGCTACCTTCGCTTTTACATTCCCGAGGGCCACCGCGTGCTGGAAGTGGGCTGCGGTGACGGAAGCCTTTGCCAAGAGTTGCCGGGGCGTCCGTATACCGGCTTGGATCTCAGCCCGGAACAAGTGGACGCGGCTCGTCGGGCGAATCCCGAGAACACATTTCACTGTGGGGCGGGCGAAGTTTTTTCGTTTGATGATACCTATGATACGCTTCTCCTCAGCGATGTTCTCAACGAGGCTGCCGATGTCCAAGCCCTTTTGGCCAATTTGCGGAATGCCGCCACCGCCGAGACCCGCCTGGTCATCAATGTGCACAACACGCTCTGGCGGCCAATTCTCGGCACCGCCCGGCGTCTGGGGCTGAAACCGGTGCGACCCTTGCAGAACTGGCTTTCCAGTGAAGACATCCTCAATCTCCTCGATTTGGGCGGCTGGGAGCTGGTTCGGCACGAGTGCCGTGTCCTTTGCCCGCACCCCCTGCTCGGCTTGGGGACCTTGGCCAATCGGTTGCTTGCCCCCCTCTTTCCCTGGGCCTGCCTCAGCCTGTTTTTTATCGCCCGTCCAAAGCCGGTGGAGCGCCGTGCGGAGGATTTTTCTGTCTCGATTATCATTCCGGCCCGCAATGAAGCCGGAAATATCGAAGCTGCCGTGCGCCGCACGCCCCAGCTGGGCAAATCCACCGAGATTATTTTTGTCGAGGGCCATTCATCGGATGAGACCTGGGCGACGATCCAGCGCGTTATCGCGGAAAATCCGGACCGCCCTATCCGCGCCTTTCAGCAGTCGGGCAAAGGCAAGGGCGATGCCATGCGCCTCGGCTACGAAAAAGCCAAGGGCGACATCCTCATGATTCTCGACGCCGACCTCACCGTTCCCCCCGAAGATCTCCCGAAATTTTTCGAAGCCATTGCCAGCGGCCAGGCTGAGTTCGCCAACGGCGTTCGTCTTGTTTACCCCATGGAAGTTGCCGCAATGCGCTTTCTCAATATGTGCGGAAACAAATTCTTCAGCCTCCTCTTCTCCTGGCTCCTCAGCCTCCCCATCAAAGACACCCTCTGCGGCACCAAAGTTTTCCGTCGCCACCACTATGATCTCATTGAGGCCAACCGCGCCTTTTTCGGCGACTTCGATCCCTTTGGCGATTTTGACCTGATTTTCGGTGCGGCCAAGCTCAACCTCCGCATTCGCGACATCCCCATCCGCTACCAGAGCCGCGTCTATGGCGAACCCCAAATCGATCGCTGGCGCGACGGCTGGCTCCTCATCCGCATGAGCTGGTTTGCCGCACGCAAGCTGAAGTTTTTCTAGGGATATTAGGGGGATGCCCTCAGCTTCAAAAGGAAGAGACGGTCAGATTGAAAGTTAGTGCTGCCAAACTTAGCTTCCCGGTATCCCGAAGGGGGAATCAGATTCAATTCGGCATCGCGCTTTCGGCCTTTGGAATTTGGTTTTTTGTTTATCACTTTTTCTGGGCTCAGCCCTTTTACAGCTACTTTTCCGACCCGGAGCTGCCCTATTTTCTTAACAGTGTCCAGCTGTACCTTTCCGGAACAGTTCAAATGCACGAACATCCGGGGACCCTTCTGCAGATGTTGGGCGGCTTGATCGCTGCGGTCTTGCAGATCAATGCGACCAACCTTTTTTCAATTGAGAAAATCGATGCGTTTCGGGGTGCATGGAGATTGGTTTCCTTTGCATCCATCGTTTCTCTGATCTTTATTTTGTGCAAATTTAATGAGCGAAGCAAATCGTTGTGGCTGCTCCCGGTGGCGTTGCTGATCTTTGTTTCAGACTATAACACGCTGGCTTATCTGGGAACGTTTACACCAGAAGGTGCTTTTTTCACGATATACCTTCCGGTCGTGCTTTTGTTTTTGTTACGTGTTGGACAGACGGAGTCCATGACCTGGCGCGAGTGCCTTCTGTGGGCGATGGCTCTGGGCGCTGTAACAACAATCAAAGTGACCTTGGTTCCGATCTCCCTCTTTGCCTGGAGCGTGATACTTGCCAGGTCGCTTGATTCACCAAAGTTCCTGTCGAGGAGAACCGTGGTCGTTTCGGCGATTCTCTCATTCGTATTTGCCGCCGTCCTCTCCGTCATCTTTTCTGAAAACAGAGAAGGCCAATTACGTTGGTTTTTCCAACTGTTGACCGAGAGTGGGCGTTACGGAAGAGCAACAGAGGGAGGAGGCGCGTTTCTTCCCTTTGGTGATATTATTCAGCATTTGATAGCTGGTTTATCCCTTCAAAGTTTCACTTTGCTGATACCGTTTTTTGTTTTGTTTTCGATGGCGGTTTGGGATCTGTTTTCAGGGGGCAAGACAAGATCTGAAAAGATACATGCATTCGCTTTTATAGCGATGCTTTTGATGAGTCTGTTGCTCTTCATTAAACACCCGTATCAGATCAAATATCTTCTTACCAACTCTGTGCTTTTTTTATCTTTTTGGTGCGTTCGGGAAAGCTATTGTGAAGACAGAAGCAAACGAGGGTATCCCCTGATCGTTTTGCTGCTTTGTGGCGTTGTTCTGAATGCACTCTCAACTCATTGGCTACTGCACGCCTATACGAAAAGCATCTCTACGGAAAGCAGGGAGCTCATCGATGGATTTGTGGAGACGATTCAACCCCATAGAATTTACTTTGGAAGCGATATTTCTCATCCAAAGTCGGCAAAGCGTTTTGGCGTCAATTGGGCCTTGTTTTTCTCGGACGAATTCTCTGAACAGGTGGGGGATATCCGGCTTTTTTCAGAGCGATCCTTCAATCTGCGAGACGCCCGAAGTCGACACCGAATTGCTCTAGAGAGCATTTCCGATTCCTCCCTGATTGTTGCTACGAATCTTTATTCTGATCCCCGACTCGAAATTCTCTTCGGAGATGAGGAGGTGGGAATTTTTATTTACATCCCCCGGAGGAAGCTTGAATGAAGGACACCCGCGAGGCCGCCAGTGCCCTAAAGCAGCACGCCCGTGAGATCGCCGAAACGCGGGCGTGTTGGGACCGCAAGCCCCTCCTGCGGGCAGCCTACCGCTCCTTCCACGAAGAGATTCGCCGTCGCTTGGCACCCGGGGGCGGCTTAACGGTGGAACTCGGCTCCGGCATCGGCATGATCAAGGAGAGAATTCCGGCGTGCATCACCACCGATCTCTTTCCTAATCCGTGGGTCGATCAGACGGAGGACGCCTATGCGCTCTCTTTTGCCGATGGCTCGGTGCGCAACCTCATCCTCTTCGATGTTTGGCACCACCTGGAATACCCGGGTAGTGCCATGGAAGAATTTTCCCGGGTTCTTGCACCCGGCGGTCGGGTCATCCTTTTTGAGCCGGCGGCGCTCAGTATCCTCGGGCGCCTCGTTTTCGGCATCTTTCACCACGAACCCATCCATTCACCGCAGCCGCAGACCTGGTTTCTGCCAGAAGGGGCGCAACGGGCCGCTTTGCCCTATTTCGCTGCCCAGGGAAATGCCTGGAAGATGTTTCGTGGAGGAAAAGTACCTTTGCCCTTAGCCGAAAATTGGCGCTGCGCTGAAATCGCCTACTTCCCCGCTTTCGACTGGCTGGCCGCCGGTGGCTTTCGTCAAAAACAGCTCGCCCCCCTGGCCCTCGCCCCCATTTTGCGCATGGCCTCCTCTATAGCCGCAATTCTGCCACTCGCTTTTGCCACACGTATGCTCGTCGTTTTAGACAGATCGTGAGACCCCGAAGTCCCATTCAGTTTGTCAACAAAATATACCGGTTAGTCTTATCAGCCTCCCCCTTGTCGAAGGCCCTCTCAAGCCGTCGCGATATGTCTCTTCATCTAATGGTGGTGGGCCTCCGTTCCGGTTGTTAAGGAATAATACCGGTTATACATATATCGGATTTGAGAGCTGACAGATGTGTCAACAAAATATACCGGTTAGTCTTATCAGCCTCCCCCTTGTCGAAGGCCCTCTCAAGCCGTCGCGATATGTCTCTTCATCTAATGGTGGTGGGCCTCCGTTCCGGTTGTTAAGGAATAATACCGGTTATACATATATCGGATTTGAGAGCTGACAGATGTGTCAACAAAATATACCGGTTAGTCTTATCAGCCTGAGGAAAAGTACCTTTGCCCTTAGCCGAAAATTGGCGCTGCGCTGAAATCGCCTACTTCCCCGCTTTCGACTGGCTGGCCGCCGGTGGCTTTCGTCAAAAACAGCTCGCCCCCCTGGCCCTCGCCCCCATTTTGCGCATGGCCTCCTCTATAGCCGCAATTCTGCCACTCGCTTTTGCCACACGTATGCTCGTCGTTTTAGACAGATCGTGAGACCCCGAAGTCTCATTCAGTTTGTCAACAAAATATACCGGTTATACTTATTAGGCGATATTCGCCGTTGTCGCGGGGCCTCGCAAGCCGGCGCGATGTTTCTCTTCATCTTCTGTTGGCGGCTTCCATTCAGGTTAATAGTCAAAGAATAATACCGGTTAGGTATCTATGGATTTGAGAGCTGACAGATGGGGGAGGGATGGCATGTTGAGGGGGATGAGTTTGTCACTTCGGGCTGGGTTTGCGAAGGAGGCGATTACGCCAGGGCGGGAATGCTCACTGGTGGGCTATGCTTTCCGGTTTGAGGCGTTCGGGAGCGGCCATGAGGGGGTTCTCGATCCGCTTTTTGCGCGGGCGGTCTATGTGGAAGGGGAGGGGGGGCTCGGGTATTTGCTGATAGCGCTGGATCTGTGCGTGCTGGAGACGGCGCTTGCGACGGATCTTCGGGATCGCCTGGGGTCGGCGTTGGACCTCCCGGCCGGGCACATTGTTTTGGCCTGCAGCCACACGCATTCGGGTCCGTTTCCGCAGTTGGCGGAGGAGGGGGGGCTGGAAACCCCTCAGTTGCAGAGAGGCTCTGCGCCCGCTGAGGCGAATGTGGCCTACGCGGCTTTCCTTCTGGATGTGCTGATCCGGGTCTGTCGCAAGGCGCGGGGGCTGACGGAGCCAATCAGCGTCCACTTTGCGGAATTTCTGTGCGAGTTTGGCTACCAACGCCGGGTTTCGACTCCCGCGGGTTTGCGGGTTTGCTGGAACGTGTTTGAGACTCCGGAGCGCCCACCGGTGCGTCAGCCGGATCCGACGGTTTCCGCCCTAGTATTGCGGCAGGCTTCGGGGCGATTGCTGGTGTTGTGGTCGGCGGGGGTGCATCCGGTTTGTCTGGGGAAGACGAGCAACGTGGTCAGCGCGGATTGGCCCGGGCGCGCAAATGCGCTTCTCGCGGAGTGGTTGCCGTGCGCGGAGGGGCTCTATTTTCACGGTGCCGCCGGAGAGGTGCATCCTTTTATCGCCACCCAGGATCGGGCGGATCCGCTCGGGGTGGTGGGGCGTGCGGTGGCTGCCCCATTAGCGCTGGCGGCGCGAACCGCCCGACCGGTGGAGGCGGGCGCGGTGACGCATGCAGCGGTGCCGCTCCCCGGCGATGCGGGCGGGGGCATGGTCACGCTGTTGCGGATGGGGCCGGTGGCCTTGGTGTTTCTTCCGGTGGAGCTGTTCGCCTCTCTGGGCTTGCGGGTGCGGCGGGCTTTTCAGCACCCGGTTTTCTTTTCCACCGTGAGCAACGGGTGGGAGGGGTATTGGCCGGATGAGGCCGCCTTCGCGGATGGTGGCTACGAGGTGGACGCCGCCCGCTCGCGCGGAAGGGGCGAACGGGATGGGGAGGATTTGGCCGATTTGCTCATTCACGCGCTGCGGAAGGCGGGCCACACCTGATTTAACTTTGACTGATCAAAATGAGTTTCTTGACAAAAGGAAACTTACGGTTGAGCAATAGGGCTATGTGGAAGAAGTGGATCGGTATATGTTTTTTGCTGGGGATGGCATCGAGTGCGCAGGCAGCTCCGCTGAATGTGGTGGCGACCACGGGGATGATTGCGGACATTGTGAGGAGCGTCGGGGGAGACGCGGTGGTGGTGGAGACATTGATTCCAACCGGGGTGGATCCGCATGGTTTCACGCCGGGCCGGGGGGATGTGGTGCGCCTGCGGCGAGCGGAGGTGATTTTTTACAACGGGCTGCTCCTTGAGGGGCGGATGAGTGATTTGCTCGCGCGGATGGGACGGCAGGGACGCGTGACAGTGGTGGCGGTGGCGGATGAGCTGCGCGACACGGAGGCGTATGCCGCCGCGAAGGATGATGAGGGCGAGTGGGACCCGCATTTGTGGATGGATGTGGGGGCTTGGCGGGAGGCTGTGAGCGTGGTCGAGCGGGTCCTGGCGGCCAAGCGGCCGGCGAAGGCAGCGGTGTTTGCGGCGAACGCGAAGACGTATCGCGGGGAGTTGGATGCGCTCGATGCCTATGTGCGGTCGATTGTCGCGACGATCCCGCAGGAAAGCAGGGTGTTGGTGACGGCGCATGACGCGTTTGGCTACTTTGGACGGGCGTATGGTCTGGAAGTTCGGGGGATTCAGGGGATTTCAACGGAGTCGGAACCGGGCGTGCGCGACTTGGAAAACCTGATCGCGTTTGTGGTGAGGCGGCAGGTGCCGGCGATCTTTCTGGAGACCTCGGTGCCCGACCGTAACGCGCGTGCGCTCATCGAAGGAGCGCGTGCGCAGGGGCATCAGGTGCGGATCGGCGGGCGTCTTTTTTCTGATTCGATGGGCCTGCCGGGCACGTACACGGGGACCTACCTGGGCATGATCGATCACAACGCGACCACGATTGTGCGGAGCCTGGGCGGTCAAGCTCCGGAGCGTGGCCGACTCGGGAAACTGGAGTTGCCTTGAGGCTGCTTTCCCACGAGGGTGACAGGGTGGTGGTTGGGGTTTGCACTTCCGGCGGGCCGGCCGTTGGTTTTCACGCTGGAAGCGTGAGCCCCACCGGAGTTAGATCCCTGCTTAGATGAAACAACTTGAGCCGCAATCGGGACGATGGGCAAACGACGCCACGCACGGGGCGGAGGTACCGCTTTCCGTGCACGATCTGACGGTTGCTTATGAGCGCAAGCCGGTTATCTGGGACATCGATCTGGACTTTCCGGCCGATGCCATCGTGGGGATCATCGGGCCGAACGGCGCGGGCAAGAGCACCCTGATCAAGGCGTGTCTGGATTTGGTGCCGCGGGCAAGCGGAGAGATTCTGGTGTATGGCCGGCCCTACGCCCGGCAGCGCCAGCGGGTGGGCTACGTGCCGCAACGGGAGAGCGTGGATTGGGACTTTCCGGTGAGCGTGCTCGATGTGGTGGCGATGGGCACGTATGGCCGCCTGGGTTGGCTGCGCCCGGTAAACCGGCGGAGCCGCGCGCTGGCTTTGGAAGCGCTGGAGCGGGTGGGCATGGCGGATTTCGCGTCACGCCAGATCAGCCAGCTTTCGGGCGGGCAACAGCAGCGGACATTTCTGGCGCGGGCGTTGGCGCAGGACGCGGATATCTACCTGATGGATGAGCCGTTTGCGGCGGTGGATGCGGCCACCGAGCGCGCGGTCGTCGAGGTCTTGAGGGAGTTGCGGAAACGGGGGCGCACGTGCCTCGTGGTGCACCATGATCTGGCCACGGTCGCGGAATATTTCGACTGGCTGGTGATGTTGAACATGCGCGTGGTGGCAGCCGGTCCGACGGCAGACGTCTTCACCAATGAGAATCTACGCAAGACATACGGCGGGCGGCTAACTTTGTTGAGCGAGGCGGCGGCGGCGTTGCGGCGGGGAGGCCCGGCATGACCGGGGGAGAGAGCGAGTTTTCCGAGATCTTTGTGCGGGTGCTGCTCCTGCGGGATTACAACACCCGTCTGGTTGTTCTTTCAACGGCTCTTCTGGGCATAGCGGGCGGTGTGGTTGGCTCCTTTCTGCTTTTGCGGAAGCGGGCTCTGATGGGTGATGCCATTGCGCACGCCACATTTCCCGGCGTGGTGGCGGCCTTCATGTTGCTGGTGCTTCTGGGCGGGGACGGCCGTTTCCTGCCCTGGCTTTTGCTGGGGGCGCTCGCCGGCGGGGCGCTCGGTTGTGTAGCGGTTGTGTGGATACGCACGGCCACCCGTATCAAGGACGACGCGGCCATGGGCATTGTCCTCAGCGTTTTCTTCGGCGGCGGGGTGGCTTTGTTTGGGATGGCGCAACGGATGCCGGGGACAAGCGCGGCGGGCTTGAAGAGTTTTTTGTATGGCAACACGGCGGCAATGGTCTGGGGGGATTTTCTTCTCCTCGCCGTGAGCGCCGTGGTGGTGCTGGTGATCGCGCTCTTTTTCTTCAAGGAGCTGCGGCTGCTTTGTTTCGACGAGGCCTTCGCGCGCGCGCAGGGCTGGCCGGTCCGCTTTCTCGACGGCATTCTGCTGGCGCTGGCGGCGGGGATCACGGTCGTGGGTTTGCAGGCTGTGGGGATCATTCTGATCATTGCCATGCTGATTATCCCGGCGGCGTCGGCGCGTCAGTGGACCCATCGCTTCGGGTGGATGTTGATTTTGGCGGCGGCGCTGGGTGGGGCGAGTGGCTGGGTGGGCTCCACCGTGAGCGCGCTTTTGCCCAAAGCTCCGGCGGGCGCGGTGATCGTGCTCACGGCGGCGGCGATTTTTCTCGTCAGCCTTCTGGCGGGGAGTGACCGCGGGTTGGCGCGCCGGGGCTGGCGGGCGCGCAAGCTGGCCCAGCGGGTGGAGCGGCAACACCTTTTGCGGGCGGCTTTTGAATTACTGGAGGAACAGAATGCCGATCCCCGGACGACGCTTGTGCGCTGGAGCGATTTGGCCCGCCGCCGCAGTTGGACTGCCCATCGGCTTCGCCGCGCCGCCACCCGCGCATACAACGATGCGCTTGTGAACAAGCCGGAGGCGGACGGGTTTCAGCTCTCCGACCGGGGTTGGCGGGAAGCCACCCGCGTGACCCGTAACCACCGTTTGTGGGAATTGTATCTCATCGAGCGCGCGGATATCGCGCCGAGTCATGTCGACCGGGATGCCGACACCATCGAACACGTGCTTGGACCGGACCTGGTGCGCGAACTCGAGCGTGTCATGGCGCGCCAGGGGGGGGGCGGGGGCGCGCCGCTTCCGCCCAGTCCACATCCCCTTTCCTGAGGACCGGTATGGAGTGGTACGCCTTTGATACGTGGATTGTCCTGACTGGTGCACTGAGCGCCGGGGCCTGTGCCCTCGTGGGAAGTTTCCTTGTTTTGCGGCGCATGAGCATGATGGGCGATGCCATCAGTCATGCCGTTTTGCCGGGGCTGGCGGTGGCGTTTTTGATCACGGGCGCGCGTTCGAGCTGGGTGATGTTTGCGGGGGCGGCGGCGATCGGCCTCCTCACGGCGGTGGGAACGGAATGGCTTCACCGCAAGGGGCGCATGGACGAGGGCGCATCGATGGGCATCGTTTTCACCACCTTTTTTGCGCTCGGGCTGGTGCTCATCGCGCGGGCGGCGGATCGGGTGGATCTCGATCCGGAGTGCGTTCTTTACGGGGCGCTCGAACTTACGCCGCTCGACACGGTTGCCTTGGCCCTGCCCTTTTTTGGGGAGGCCGACGTGCCGCGCGCCTTTCTCGTTCTCCTCGCTGTGTTTGTGCTGAACCTTGTGGCGGTGGCGGTGTTCTTCAAGGAGTTGCGGCTGGTCTGCTTCGATCCCGCGCTCGCCGCCACGCTCGGGTTTGGGGCAAAGCGGGTGCATTATGGCCTGATGACGCTGGTTGCGGTCACGACGGTGGCTTCGTTTGAAGCGGTGGGAAGCATTCTGGTGATTGCCATGCTCATCGTGCCGGCGGCCACGGCTCGCTTGTTGACGGATCGCTTGAGCACATTGCTCCTGCTCGCGGTATTGCTGGCCTTCGCCGCCGCCGCGGTGGGGCACTTCGCGGCCATCACAGTGCCGGTTTGGTTTGGGTTTGCGGATACCTCGACGGCAGGCACGATGGCTTTTGTCACTGGCTTGTTTTTTCTGGGTGCGGCGGGCTATGCCTCTTTGCGGCGTCGCCTCCAAACCCGGTCAACGCCCATAGCCACTTTATAGCCAGTTCTGTAGGTGGACAATATTAGGGGGATTGCCCCATTGTTGTTGGCATGATCACAGCGTCTGAATCTGTTGCGTCGGGTGAATCTTTTGTTGAAGAAGGGCAAGCGGTGCGCAGCCCCGGAGCCACGGTGGGAGCGTTACTGGGAGATGCGCTCCGGAAACTGGAAGAGGCGGCCCAAATAGCGGAGGCCGCCGAGGCACCCGGTGGGTTTTCGGGGTCGCTGGCCACAGCCACGGAGCTTCTCCGCTATGCACAAAAGCAGGCACGCGAAATTTGCGCGGTTGCGGAAACGATGTCGGATGAGCCGCCTTGCCTCGTGGTAGACCCGGGTGCCGCCGCCAGCGAATCTGCGATTCATGACAATCTGGCAGATTTGTTGCCGCAGATCCTTTCGCCGGCTGGCGTGGAGTGGGAGGTCTTTGGAGAACCGGAAGCGGCTTCGCTGCCGAACGAGGTGCAACGGGCGGTCTCCGACATTCTCCGCGAGATCCTCGTGAACACGGCCCGGCATGCGCAGGCGAGGCGTGTGACCTTGCACTATTTTAACAGCAATGCCTGTTTCCGTATGCGTGTGGCGGATGACGGAAAGGGCTTTTGCCTGCACCATCCCCGCAAGACCCTGGGCTTGGAAAGGATGCGGGAGCGCGCACAGCTTTTGGGAGGTGAGTTGAAGGTGGAATCCGCCCCATGGGCGGGGACGCGGGTCGTATTGACTATGCCGATCTCCGCTTCGGCGCTTCGCGAGGATATCCCCGCCTGAGGGCAGAATTTTTGGTTTGGTTCCGTTGCCAAGAGCAAGGGAACCGGTGGTTTAGTTGAGTAGCAGAGCAGAGTAGTGGAAAAACCGGCGGTCGCTCCCCCGAAAGGGATGCCGACCGCCGGTTTTATCATTTTGGGGATAGGGGGCGGCGTGTGGACGCGCACCCGGTTCGATCACTTCACCAGTTCTTACAGGCGAAAAGGATATCCTCCAGCTTACCCGTGGCAACGCACTGCACCGTATCGGCTCCACCGTAGTAAAGCTTCACGGTGTTGTCGGGCTCGACGATTTTCGCGCAGGGGAAACAGACGTGCTCAACGAGGCCCTGCATCTCGTAGGGGGCCTCGGGGAAAAGGATGGGGTGCTTCGTCACGTGGCGCACGATCCAGGGTTTTTCGAGGTCGAGAAGGGCGGCCCCCACGCTGTATTCGCGCGTTGTGCAATTGTTCATGATGGCGTGGAAGAGGATGAGCCACCCGTCCGGGGTGCGGTAAGGCACGGTGGAGGGCCCGAGGCCGCTGATGCCGTAGTTCCACACATCGGTCATGGCGAGCGACTCATAGGAGTCGCCCCAGTGGATCAGGTCGGGCGAGTAGCTGAACCACACGTTGCCCTTGCCCCCCGCCGAACCGAGATTGGGGCGCTCCAGGCGCATGTAGCGACCGTCCGCGCTCTTCTCGGGGAAGATCACCATGTTGCGGTTGTCGGGCGCGTTGATGTAGTTCACGTATTCGAGCGTCTCCAGATCCTTCGAACGGAAGAGGGCGATGCGCGAGAAACTCGTGTTCTGGCAGGCGATGAGGACGAGGAACTCTCCGTCGATATAGGTGATCCGCGGATCGTAGTAGACGGTGGAGGCGTAGCGGTGCCACGTCTCGGTGTCGGGCATGGTGAACGGCTCGGGGCGGAGCTTCCAATTGAGGCCGTCGGTGCTGTCGGCACCCCAGAGCAGCGTCATGTGGTTGAGCTGGTTGGTGCGGCAGAGCATGACATACTTCCCCTCGGCCACTTTGATAGCGGAGGAGTTGTAGACGGCCCGCATACGGATCCCGAGTTGCTTCTGAAAGTCTTCGGCGGTCAGGACCGGATTGCCGGGGTGGCGGGTGAGGATTTCGCGATCAATCTTGGTGTAGCTCATAGGCACCCACTAGAGCGGGCCGCTCCTTCCAAAAACAAGCGCAATCGTATGGGCTCGGCGGAAAAATGCGTGTTTATGAAAGAATGCGACTTGCGGCGGAAAAATGTCGTCGGGAGCGGCGCAGAAGATGAGAGGGAGCGTCGGATTTATCCTAAATTAATCTACTCAACCACTGATGCACACCGATGAACACTGATTTTCAGGGGCTTCCCCAATCGGGCGGTTTCACCTTTCGAGTGAAACCAGATATTTCCGGAAGCTATTCATGATCAGTGGCTATCAGTGCATATCAGTGGTTCAACTGTGGAATGTAGGTTTATCCGATGCGGGCGGAGGATGGGGGCGGCGAGCCCGAGGAGTGAACCAACGTAGCCGGGTGGCCATTCTGGCCCCCGGCCCTGTGGCGTCGCTGGTGAGTGAGGTGCGTGTCAGATTCGCTTGGCTGCGGATCTGCGCGGAGCCCACGCGCTGACCCCAAGATGGGGTCGCACCACGTCCAGCGCCGCGTCCTTCCACGGGGTGCGGCGCGGTAGTGTTCGACGGCTGAAGCCGCCGGTCCGATTCACGCCGGTTCAGCGCAGCTTTGTCACCCGCTAAATACGTGAACCCTCAAGATAATGACGGCGAGGGTCACAACACCTACGGCAATGGCAATTTTTGCTGCCTTCACTCGACCCAGGCCGACCGGAGTTAGGATGTGCTCCGGAGGGATGGGCGATTTAAACAGCGCGGAAATATTTTTTTCCTGCCTTAGCTTCGATTCGTCTACATGCGAGCGGAGAGAAGCGATGCAAAAGACTGCAATCAGAAACGATAGGAAGAGTATCGTTCCACTTACGGCCTCAAAGAGAGATAATGGGTCCGTGGCAGGATTCATCCCTGTCCATCCCCCCGTCTTCAATAATACCGGATGAAGGCGTTGCGGCGGAGGCGTTCGAGCCACTGTTGCTGATCTTGGCGGGCCAGCTGCTGGGCGAGAATCTGCTCAATGCGCTCGCGCACTTCATTGAGGGGCTGGATGCCTTCTTCGCGGATATCTTCCACGTAGATGATAAAGGTTTGGTTCCCGATGGAGATGGGGTTGCTATACTCCCCGACTTCCAGAGAGAAGGCCACTTCGGCCATTTCATCGCGGACCTGGCGGCGCAACAGCCAGCCCCAGTCTCCCCCGCGGTCGCGCCGGGGATCCTGGCTGAAGCGGGAGGCGACGTCGGCAAAGGGGGTGCCGCGGGCCAGTTCGTCCATCACGCGCTCGATTTGCTGGCGCATGAGATCGGGGGATTCATCGGCCAGGGGCCGGAGCATGATCACGCGCAAGCGGACGGATTCCTCCTCGTAAAAGTGGAGCTTGTTCTCGTTGTAGAAGCGCTCGATGCGCTCGGGGCTGATCTGCGATTGGGAGCGGCGGCGTTCGCTGCGCATGGCACCGATGATGATATCCTCATGCACCTGGCGGCGAAACTCGCGCACGCTCTTGCCCTGATTACGCAGAAACTCATGGAAGCGCGCGCGGTCGCCCTCAAAGTCTTCCGCGAGGATTTGATCCATGCGGCTTTCGACGAAGGACTGGGGGATATTGAACTCACGGTTGCGGAATTCACGCAGGATGATGGCGCGGTCGACAAGGCTGCCGAGAATTTCCAGATACAGCTCCTCCATTTGCCGGTTGAACTCGGCGCGGGACCGGGAGGCCTCGCGGATACCGGGGATGAGCGGGGCCATTTCCCGACGGATCTCTTCAAAGGTGATGATCGTATCCTCGACTTCGGCGGCAATGCCTTGGCGGAAGGGCGGGTCCCAGATGTTATGGGGACGCTGGGCCGAGGCGATTCCGGTGAGGAGCGCGGCCAATAGAAGGCTTAGGCAAAAAATGTGTGGTCTCATGGTCCGAAAGTTAAGGACGCTGGCGTTCAATGATTTGTTCAATCTCGCGCAACCGCTTGAGGGGATTGCGTTGGGAGAGGCGGGGAAACCGGCCTCCCATCTTCACATAATCGTCGCGTTGACCGCTCGCACGCAAGCATTTCAAGCGGTTGCCTTCGGTTTCCACGGAGCGCAGGCCCACTTCTTCGGCGCGGGTGCGGATACAGGTGAGACGGAGCAGGTGAATCGCCGGTGGCGGCGGCTCACCGAAACGGTCTTTGAGGGCGGCTTCGATCTCGCGCACTTCGTCGACTGAGGCGGCCATGGCCAGGCGGCGGTAAAAATCGATGCGCAGACGGGTTTCCTCTATGTAACTCTCCGGGAGACGGGCTTCCACCGGCGGAATGCGCCCTTCCTCCAGCTCCACTTCTCTGAGCACCCCGAAACGGTCCGTTTCGTCCCGGCCGGACCGCGCAGCCTGCCCCTCGCCCACGGAGACAAAGTCGAGATTGACCGTGGCGCGGATGCGGGCGGCTGCTTTTTCGCCCTTCAGGCGGGCCACGCTCTGGCGCAGAAGCTGACAATAGAGTTCAAAACCCACGCTGGCGATGTGGCCGCTTTGCTGGTGCCCGAGAAGGTTGCCCGAGCCCCGCAGCTCCAGGTCGCGCATGGAGATGCGAAAGCCCGCCCCGAGCTGATTGTATTGGCGCATGGCCGAAAGGCGTTTGCGGGCGAGATCGAGCACACGCGCGTGCCGGTGGAGAAGAAGGTAGGCGTAGGCCTGACGCTTGAAGCGGCCCACACGACCGCGCAACTGATAAAGCTGCGAGAGCCCGAAACGGTCCGCTCCTTCGATGATGATGGTGTTGCAATTGGGGATATCGAGGCCGTTTTCGATAATGGTGGTGCAGACGAGCACATCATACTCGCCCGCCACGAAACGGGTCATGACACGTTCGAGGGTGTGTTCGGGCATTTGCCCGTGCCCGACGATGACCCGCGCCTTGGGGACGAGTTCGTTGATGAGGCCGGCGACCGAGTCAATCGTTTGCACGCGGTTGTGCAGGTAAAAGACCTGCCCGCCCCGCGCCAACTCGTCTTCAATGGCGCGGCGCACAAGGTCGGGATCGTAGCCCCGGACGATCGTTTGGATCGGCAGGCGGTCGACCGGCGGGGTCTCGATAACGCTGAGATCACGCGCCCCCATGAGCGCCAGATAGAGGGTGCGCGGGATGGGCGTGGCGCTCATCGTGAGGACATCGATATCGGCCTTGAGGTGCTTCATGCGCTCCTTGTGGCGCACGCCGAAGCGATGCTCTTCATCCACAATGAGCAGCCCCAGTTGCTTGAAACGGATATCGCGCGCAAGCAGGCGGTGGGTCCCGATGATGATGTCGATGCCGCCCTGGGCCAGTTGTTGCACGATGGCGCTTTGCTCGGCTTGCGTGCGGAAGCGGCTGATCACTTCCACGGTCACGGGAAAGTCCGCCATGCGCTCCTTGAAGGTGAGAAAGTGCTGCTGCGCGAGGATGGTCGTGGGCACAAGGATGGCCACCTGGTGTCCGTCCATGACCGCTTTGAAGGCGGCGCGGATGGCCACCTCGGTCTTGCCGAAACCCACGTCGCCGCAGATGAGGCGGTCCATCGGCCCGGGGCGCTCCATGTCGGCCTTGGTTTCGGCGATGGCGCGGGCCTGGTCGGGGGTCTCGTTGTAGGGAAAGCTGTCTTCGAAGGCCCGCTGCCAATCGGTATCCGGGCGGAAGGCGTGGCCCTCGCCCTTCATCCGCTTGGCCTGGAGGCTGAGGAGCTGAGCGGCGAAATCGAGAGTGGCCACCTCGGCGGCCTGCCGCGCCTTTTCCCAAGAGCCCGAGCCGAGCTTCCCCAGCTTCGGGGAGACTTTGGAGAGCCCCACATAGCGGGTGAGCAGATGCGACTCGTAGAGGGGCACGTGCAGGGTGAGCTTGTCGGCGAATTCAAGCGAAATGACCTCCTCCGACTTGCCCCGGACCTCCATGCGTTGCAGTCCGCGGAAGAGGCAGACGCCGTGCGAAAGGTGCACAAGCGGGTCTCCGTCGTGCAATTCCGCGAAATCGAGGAGGTGGTCGACTTGCGTGCGCGTGGGCAGACGGCGTTTGCGCAGAGCCGCCGGACGCGTGCGGTAGCGCCCGAAGATCTCCGCATCCGTCACAACCGTGAGCGGACGCCCGGGGGTTAGCCCCGGCCAGGAGAGCGGGAGGGGCTGCCCCGTGGCCGGGACGAGGCGAAAGCCCGTGCCCGGATGGCCCACGGCGATGGGCGGGGCAAATCCGGCCAACTCGACTTCTTCCGCAATCACCTCCCGCAGGCGCGCGGCCTCCCCGTCGTTGTGGGCAAAGATGAGGACGTTTTCCCCGGCGGCCTGCCACGCCGCCAACTGGGCGAGGAAAGCGCTCCGGGCGGCTTCTTCGAGTTCCATCCGCGCCGCGCCCACCCCCTCTTCCTCAGGCCGCGCCCGGAAAATCTCCAGACCACTCGACTGCAAAGGGTGTTGTGCCGCGGCAGGGGGGAAAAACGATTCCACGCCGTCCAATTCTGTGAGACCGACAAACCGGCTGCCCTCCTTGGCAAAACGGCGGAAGAGGCTGTCGAATCCGGAACGACGGGTGGCCAGGCGCTCAAAGCGCTGGCTCAACACCGGGTGGGCGGCCGCGATGCGGTCGGGCTCCACCCAAAACCAGCGGGTCTGCCCCGCAAAATAGTCGAGAATGTGGGCGCTCCCCGGCGGGGCGGCCCCACCGTCGGATTTCGGGGCAATGACAACATCGGTCAGCTCTTCCGTGGAGCGCTGTGTGGTCGGATCGAAGGCCCGCAGCGTATCGATCTCGTCCCCGAAAAAATCGATCCGCACCGGAGCGGTCGCGTTGATCGGGTAGACATCGATGAGCCCCCCGCGCACGGCAAACTGGCCGGGGTATTCACAGAGGGCTTCGTTGTCGTAATCCATCGCCACAAGGGCGCTGCGCACCGCCTCAAACCCGGCCTCGCTGCCCGCGCGGAGACGCAGCTCACGGGCCGACAGCTCCGCCCGCGGGGGGGCTGGGGCGAAAAAGGCCGGTGCCGTCGTGAGGATAAAGAGGGGGGGGTGGCCAAACGATTCCGGATGGCTCGCCAAGAGGGACAACACGGCCATGCGGTCGCAGGTTTTTTCGAAGGCCCGTGCGTCATCCGCCTCCGCCTCCGGGGGCTCGGGGAAAATCATTACGCGGGGAGCCTTGTCCACACCCCGCGCGAGCCGCCCGATCTCGGCAATCGTCGAACCCAGCCCCTCGGCCTCCCCCGAGTCGGGCAGAAAGACGACACAGGGCCCCTCCGCCCCGCCGGCCAGTTCCTCCAACAATGCCCCGCGCAGGGCCGGGGCCACACCCGTCAACAAACACGCGGAGGCCGTCCGCGGGAGAACGACCGGTTTCATGCAGGTTCCGTTTGCATGGGCACCTCCCGCGCGAGGGCTTCCCGTGCGGCGGCCTCTTCCGCTTCTTTCTTCGAAAGCCCCACTCCGCTGCCCCAGGTTTCTCCGTTCACGCGCACCTCCACGCGGAAGGTGCGGCGGTGGTCCGGACCGGTGGCCTCCAGCACTTCGTAAGCGATCGCCTCGTTCCCATGAAGGGGCTGGAGCCATTCCTGGAGCCGCCCCTTCGGGTTTTGCTCCGCCGCCGTCTCCTCCAGATACGCCGGGATGTCGCGAAACCACGGCAAAACCGCTTCCCGCGTGGTCGGGTAGTTGCTGTCCAGATAAATCGCCCCCACGAGAGCCTCAAGCGCGTCTTCCAGAATGGAGGCGCGTTCGCGCCCGCCGTTTTGGTTTTCCCCCTCGCTCAAGCGGATAGCCTCGGCAAGACCCAGCTCGCGGGCCAGCCGGGCGAGCATCGGGCCGCGGGCCAGGAGGGCGCGGTATTGCGTGAGCCGACCCTCCCGTTCTTTGGGAAAGAGCGCGCACAGGTGCTCGGCCAACAGCATACCCAGCACCGCATCGCCCAAAAACTCCAGGCGTTGGTTGTGTTCCGTGGGGGTGGTCGCCGTCTGGGCGAAAGAGGGGTGGGTGAGGGCGCGGCGGAGCCACTCGCGGTTGCGAAAGGTATAGCCAAGACGCTTCTCCAGTGCCGCCCAACCCGCCATCACTTTCCTTTTTTCAGGCCGAACCGCTTGCGCACCTCCTTCGCCAACTCGGTATAGGCGGTGGCTCCGGGGCTGAGCGGATCATACTCAAAAATCGTCTTCCCAAAGCTCGGGGCCTCGCCCAGGCGAATCGTTCGCGGAATGACGGCCTTGAAAATCTCCTGCGGAAAGTGCGTCGTCACCTCCTGCACGACCTGACGGCTCAGGTTGGTGCGGATGTCGAACATCGTCATCACGATGCCGCCCAGCTCGAGTTTTTTGTTCACCCCGGCCGAGCGCAGGTCATCCTTCACCTTGAGAATCTGCCCCAGCCCCTCCAAGGCGAGGTATTCGCATTGCAGGGCGATGAGCAAGTAATCGGCCGTGGCCAGGGCATTCATGGAAACCAGGCCGAGAGCCGGCGGGCAATCGATAACGATCGCGTCAAAATCATCCCCCTTGCGCAAAGGCTCCAGGTGTGTGCGCAGTTGCAGCAGGTAGTTGTCCCGGCGGCTCAACTCCGTCTCCAGGGCCGCCAAATCCACCTCAGCCGGGATCATCCAGAGGTGCGGGCGACCCGTTTCGACGATTTTCTCCGCTGCCCCGCCCTCACCGTGAAAGACCCCAAACAAGCTCGCTCCCTCCGTCTTCGGGAGGCCCAGGCCACTCGTCGCATTGGCCTGTGGATCCAGGTCGATGAGGAGCGTCCGCACCCTTTTCGCCGCCAGCGCCGCCGCCAAATGCACCGCCGTGGTCGTTTTCCCGACCCCCCCCTTTTGATTCGCGATTGTGAAAACCATTGCTCCCATAAGCCCCGCAGTGTCCTCCCGCCCCCCAATTGAGTCTAGCCGAAAATGCCTTTATGATATAACCGGTATAAATACTTGACGCACGCGCAATCAGTCCCCCGGCTATTCCGAATGACGAGGGAAACACACAAGAATAGACTAACCGGTAAAATATATTGGTAAAATATATTGACACGGCTAGGCTGGGATCGATCGCAGGGCGGCTGAGTTCATGTATTTACGGATGTTTGGCTTACAAGGCGAGGTGATGAGTGAAGCGTCCCATATAATATAACCGGTATAAATACTTGACCGGTGTTGGGTGGCGATTGCCGGGGCGTGTGTGTGATGAGAAACGCAACCGATAGGGGTGTGGGCATCGGTATTCATGTGCATCTGCGCGTCACCACTTAGATTGATTTCCGATTAAACAACCGCTTACTCTGACTTTGTCGGTTGTGCGATTTTAACTCTTTTGTTTTTGATATTCTTTGCTTTAATTGCCCGGCCAATCGCGCTCATTCTTTGAGATTCGTTCGCATGCCTTGGAGGGTTTGCGGAAGATCTTGGAAGACGAGGGTGCCACCGAGGAAGAAATTGCCATCGCTCTCGCGAGGGCCGAATATCAGATGGACCGAAGGCACGGCACACTTGAGTTTCTACGGTCAATGGCGGGTGGGGCGTCGATTTCTGCAATGGAAGCCCACGCACGTCACGGGAACAGGCGGATGAGGGAATCCTGTTCGCATGGAAAATGAACGAAGATGGCCGTATTTTGGGAGCAGAGCTGATCCTGTATCCCTATGAATATTGCCTCCACCGGGATTCCGGCTAAAGAGCGATGCGGCTACTCGGCCACTTCGAGGCGGAGGCGGAGGAAGCGGGGTTGGCCATCGTTGGTGAAGGCTGCTTCGCGCACCTCGATCGTTTCGCCTTCGTGGAAGAGGAGTTGGTCGGCACCTTCGGCCGTGTGCCAAGCGACGAGATCGGTGGACGTTTCGATGACGAAGGAGAGCCCGTGGACGGCGATGTTGCGCCGGTAGCGGAGGAGGAGTTCATTGCCCTCGCGTTGCAAGGTGGGCATCTGCGACGGAAGAATCGCCTCCATCGGGTTCAGACCAAAGGCGAAGGCTTCGAGGGTGGTGAGGCCGATACCGGTGTGCCGGAAGCCGGGCGCACTCTGCCCGGGCGAAAGCCCCTGGTCGGCTGCCCACTCAGCGAGGGTGGGGTGTGTGCGAAGGTAAAGGCGGACGGGCTGGGAGAAGGCCTGACCGGTTTGGCTGCTGACCTTGAGGCGGAATCGGGTGCTTTCAAGAGCCTCACTTGCCGGATTCACGACAAGCTCCGCTGTGGTTGTGCCTGTGAAGGTATCCAAGGGGTTCTCCGGGAGGTCGGAAAAGGTCAGTCCATGGTCCAGAGAAATTTGCCAGCGAAGGTCCCAGTGTTGGGGGCCCGTCAATGCGGCGCTGAAGCGGGCCGTTGAATCGACCCTCACCGTTGTATCTGAAGGTTGAAGGGCAAAGATCTCTTCAATGGGGGTAAAGGTGCCCGCTGTGGGCGACAGGGTGAGCAGCTCGTCGGCCGCGAAATAAATGTTACCGAGACGGAGACCCGTGCTGGTCGGGCGGTCCAGACCCACGACGAAGTGGGTGAAGTTGCTGTAGTCGACCTGCGGGTCGAAGCTCCAGGACGCGGCCGGCGTGCCCGGGGGCGCCCCTGAACCAAAGGGCGCGTAGTGGAAGTCGATGCGCTGCGCGGTTGTATTGTAGACGATCCACGCGTGGTACCACTGCTCCTGAACCTCGGAACCGGGGATGGCGACGGTGCTTGGAGGTGAAAAGGCCCGGAAGGCTTGGGGCGGGGGACCAAACGTGCCCAGGCGGGTGGCTCCGCCCCGTTGCCCCCACGGATCGGTGGCGGCGAGTTGGGCATCACCCACGGCGGCAAAGCTCACGTCGGAGCGGCTGGTTGAGGGGCCGTTAATGAAAAAGTCGAAGGTTACGGTGAAGATGCCCGACTGAACCGTTTGTGGCAGTTCCGCGCGGATTAATCCACCCCGGGGGCTGCCGGTCCCGGCGGTCGGCAGCATGTGCAGATAGCCCTCGCTGAAATCGAGATGGAATTGGTTGAGGTCTCCCGCCCAATCCGCGTTGGGAGAGGAGCCGAAGAAGGTGTCGACAGCTTGCCACGCCGGTGGATCGAGCTGGATGGAGGCGGGCGTGAGGGAGAGGTTTTCCCCAACCGCCATGTGGATGTTGGCAAAACGGCCTCCGAGCGTGGGCGCATCGGGGTTGCCGGTCCCCCCGCCAGCGATGGCGAAACGGGAGATCTCGGCGTAATCTTCAGCTGCCGTCGGCCCAACAAAGGGCCACTGTCCGCGAAACTCAGCCGCTTCGGATTCGGCGTCGGCCCGCCTCGAATAGAACGAGAATTCCCCGGCATCGAGGTCGTAAACGATCCAAAGGTTGTACCAGACCCCGGGGACGGTGGGTGCCAGCACATCGGTCGACCAGTCCCCTGCCTTCGCCAGAAACTGAGGGAACCGCTCGGCGAAATCGAAAGCGCCCGGCGTGCGGTCGGCCATCTGAAAGCGATTGCTCCCGCCTACGCTGGCCCAGGTGGACCGTTCCACCATATCGGCGGACCCGGCTCCAAAACCCACCTGGTTCAGGCTGTTGCCCCCGGGTGCGAAAAAGTCGAAGGCGATGGTCACCTTGCCCGCTGAGACGGGCTGTGGCAGGATCACGTGGGCACGGTGGGTGTTGCCGGTGGCGGAGGCAGTGAAGAGATAGTGGCCCACATCCCCGGAGCGCACTTCATGCACCATCCCGTCGTCAACGGTCCAGGCACCCTGGGTCTCACCATCCGCAAAGGTGTCGACGACGATCCATTCCTGAGCGGCGAGGGTGGAAGCCACCGGAAAAACCAAGGCCATGAGAACGATTCCGCCGATACGGCGTGCGGAGAGGAGTAGGGGATGGGTCATTTTACGAGTTTTTTTCAAAATCGCTTCGAATGAACAGAAGGCGCGACGAAAATGGGCTTTTGCGAGAGAAGACATCCAGTTCAAACTGGGAACGATAAAAAGACAAGACCGTTTTCAGTAATGGTAATGTTAATAACGCGGTAAAATTTATTGACACACAAGATTGGCTGGGAGGGCTTTCGATGTGCGTAGATCATTTTGTGCACCGGATAATGCAAACGCGGTAAAATAAGTTGACATGGTGAATGACGGCTCGAAGGGCGTTTGGCTAATGAAGAATAATACGGGTATGTGTGGACTTTGTGGCGGGGGCTTCAAGGAGGGGCTTTTTATTTGGTTGCCCGTGGGATGGGGGAGGCCTTCAATCCGGCTCCCAATTATGGACGAAGAGCAATCGGGCATTTTGGCGCTGGAGGACGGCACGGTCTTTCGGGGCCGGGCGTTTGGCGCGCGGAAAACCGTTCTCGGCGAGGCGGTCTTTAATACTTCGATGACGGGTTACCAGGAAATCCTCACGGACCCTTCGTATTTCGGGCAGATCGTGACGATGACGGCCCCGCAGATCGGAAATTATGGGGTCAATCCGGAGGATGCGGAGTCGGATGGACCGAAAGTGGCCGGCTTTGTGGTGCGGGAGTTGAGCCCGATTGTGAGCAATTGGCGGAGTCGCCAGGATCTTGGTTCCTATCTTGCCGATCACGGTATCCCGGGTTTGGAGGGGATCGATACGCGTAGCCTGACAAAACGCCTGCGCGTGGGCGGTGCGATGAAGGCTTGTCTTTCCACGGAAGATCTCAGCGATGAGGAGGCGATCCGGCGCGCGCGGGAGTGGACCGGTCTCGTGGGGCAGGATTATGTGAGAGAGGTCACCTGCAAATCGGCCTACGAGTTCAAGCCCGGCGTGTATGACGGGCCTTTCGGCGTGCCCGGAACCGAACTCACTTACGGTCCGGCGGCTGACGAGCGCCCGCGTTTTCGACTGGTGGCGCTCGATTTGGGGTTGAAATACAACATCCTCCGCCGTCTCCACGCGCACGGTTTTGATATAACCGTGGTGCCGGCGGATACCACGGCGGAGGCCATTCGCGCTCTGAAACCCCAAGCCCTCTTTCTCTCCAACGGCCCGGGTGATCCCTCGGCGGTGCACTATGCCCATACCACCGTGGCGGAGCTTCTGGAGAGCTACCCGACCTTCGGCATTTGCATGGGCCACCAGATTATCTCCCATGCTCTCGGCGCGGATACGGTAAAGCTCAAGTTTGGCCACCGCGGCGGAAACCAGCCGGTGAAGAACACGGAGAACGGCTTTGTCGCGATAACGGCGCAAAATCACGGCTTTGCCTCCACGCGGGAAGCCCTTGAAGGCTGCGGTGCGGTGATCACGGAGGTGAATCTCAATGATAACACGGTCGCCGGGTTGCGCCATGCCACCCTTCCCGTGTTCAGCGTGCAATATCACCCGGAGGCCTCGCCCGGCCCGCACGACAGCGATGTGCTGTTTGAGCAATTTTACCAGATGGTCGCGCGGCAAGTCGCCGGAGAAGCTTAGCTAAACTTTATTGAAAGGACCGTTGGCCATGTCTTTGCGCGATAGCTACCTGGAGGCCCACAGCAGCACCACGGAGGCTGTCGTGGCGAAAAACGACCGCACTCTCCGAGCGGTCGGTGAGGCCTTGGGCCGGTCCCTTGCGGACGGGGGGGTCGCCCATGTCTTTGGGAGCGGCCACTCGGGAATCATCGCGCAGGAGATTGTCCACCGCGCCGGGGGGCTCGTGCCCGTGAGTGCCATTACCGACCCGACAGGTGGTTGGCCGGAGAACCTGCCCGGCTACGGAGCTCGCCTCGTCAAACGCTACATCTGGCAATACGGCATCGAGCCGGGGGAAGTGGTCTTTGTGATTTCCAATTCCGGAATCAACCCGAGTCCGCTGGAAGTCGCTCGAGCGGCCCGGGCGGCTGGAGCGGTGGTGGTGGCGGTGACCAGTGTGGCCATGTCGAGCGCGCTCCCCAGTGCGTTGCCCACGGGCGAGCATCTCTACGATCTGGGCGACCACGTTCTCGACAACCTCTGCCCCAAGGGCGACGCCGCGCTCCCTGTGCCGGGCACAGATCTTGTGACGGCTCCGCTCTCGACCGTCGCCGGCTGCCTGCTTCTGAACCTGGCCGTGGTTGAGGCGATTGACTGGATGCGGGCGGGCGGGCATGAGATACCGCTGTTGCGCAGTGGCAATCTTCCCGGAGGCAAGGAATACAACGACCAACTTTCCGCCCGTTATCGCCATCGCCTCAGTCGGCCGATTTAGTCGGGCGCTATTGTGGGGCGCGGCCGCCTCCGGCCGCTTGTCCCCGCGATGGGCTCCGGAAAGCCGTCTCCATGTTCCCCGCACATTGGATTTTTCACCCGTTTCGGCGGAGTTTTTCTTTTGCGATTGAAGGAAAGGAAAGGGATGGACAGACCAGAGAGAATGCCGGATTTGACCCTTCCCCCCTATAGCAAGAACAACCCCTTTCCTGCGCATATGTTGGAGAACCGCCTTCTTAATGGGGCGGGTAGTGCCAAGGAAACGCGCCATCATGTGATCGATCTCCGTTGCAGCGGCCTTTCCTACTCGGTGGGCGATTCCCTCGGCGTGTTTGCGTCTAACCGCCCGACGGAAGTTGCCGAGCTGCTCGAAAAGTTTTGTGCGGCGGGTACGGAGATGGTCGAGTTGCCGCGCGGGGCTGGCCGCGTGAGTCTCTACGAGGCGCTTTTGTCGCATATTTCCTTGGCCGCCCCTTCCAAAAAGCTGCTCACGGCAGTGGCGGCTGGAGCCTCTTCGGCAGGTGATCGGCTGGAAGCGGAAAGGCTGCTTGGCCTCGATGCGCCTGTTTTGCGGGAGTGGCTGGAAGTCCGCCATTTGCTCGATCTCATGGATGCCTTCCCCTCCATGGTTTGGGATCCGGCTCTGATCGTTGCGGAGAGCCGTAAGCTCGTGCCGCGCCTTTACTCCATTGCCTCGTCGCCCAGGATGTATCCCGATCAGGTTCATCTGACGGTGGCCGTCGTGCGTTTTGAATCTCTCGGGCGTGAGCGGGTGGGGGTCTGTTCCAGTTTTTTGGCGGACCGCGTGGCTCTGGAGACCGGGACGGTGCCCGTATTCGTTGCCCCGAGTCACTTTGGCCTCCCCGAAGATCCGGCAGCCGACGTCATTATGGTTGGCCCGGGAACCGGCGTGGCGCCCTTTCGGGCGTTTTTGCAGGAGCGCGTGGCCACGGGCGCGCCGGGGCGCAACTGGCTGTTCTTCGGTGACCAGCACGAAGCAACCGATTTTCTCTACGCGGAGGAGTTTCGCGAATGGGCCGCGAAGGGTGCCCTCGCCCGCCTCGATTGTGCCTGGAGCCGCGACCAGAAACACAAAATCTATGTGCAGGACAAGATCCGCGAAAACGCCGCTGAACTCTACGCATGGCTCATGGCCGGGGCATATTTCTATGTTTGCGGAGATGCCAAACGCATGGCGAAGGATGTCGATCAAGCCCTTCACGACCTGTTTTCCACAGAGGGCGGGCTTTCCGCCGAAGAAGCCGCCGCAGCCGTGAAACGTATGAAAAAGGAAGGGCGTTATCAACGCGACGTCTACTGAGGTCTTTCACCGAATATGAACAAACGAACACATTTTGCTTGCCATGGGTCTGAAACAAGGTTCTTTCGGGTGATCAATGAATCATAGTTAAGGTGGCGGGCGGGCCTCTTGCTTTCCTCTTTGACGCAGTTCTTCAAACACCCACTTTAGGTTTACTATGGCAGTTAAAAAATCATCCACCGGCGCGGGCGACGCGAAAGCCCTCGAATTTGCCCTGGCCGCGATCAACAAGCAATTCGGCGACGGCTCCATCATGCGCCTCGGCGAGGCGACCAAGATGGATATCCAGGTTATTCCCTCGGGCTGTCCGTCGATCGATCTGGCATTTGGCGTGGGCGGCCTTCCGCGCGGGCGCATCAGCGAAATCTATGGACCGGAATCATCGGGCAAGACGACCCTGTGTCTCTCCCTCATTGCGCAGGCGCAGCGCTCCGGCGGCAACGCGGTCTTCATCGATGTGGAACACGCGCTCGATCCCCGTTATGCCCGCACGGTGGGGGTGGATGTGGATAATCTCATGATTTCCCAACCGGAGAGCGGGGAGGATGCCCTCAATATCACCGAAACCCTCATCCGCAGTGGTGCCATCGACATCATCGTGATCGACTCCGTGGCCGCCCTTGTCTCCAAAAACGAGCTCGACGGGCAGTTTGGCGACAGCACGGTGGGCCTTCAGGCGCGGATGATGAGCCAGGCCATGCGCCGCCTCACGGCTGCGATCAGCCGTACCAACTGCACCTGCATCTTCACCAACCAGATCCGCGAGAAGATCGGGGTCATGTTCGGCAGTCCGGAAACGCAACCGGGCGGCCGCGCGCTCAAGTTTTTCGCCTCCATCCGCGTCGACATCCGCCGCATTGGCCAGATCAAGGACCCCTCCGGCAAAGTCATCGGCAACCGCACGCGCATGAAGGTGGTGAAAAACAAGGTCGCTCCGCCCTTCACCGAGTGTGAGTTCGACATCATGTACAACGAGGGGATTTCCCGCACGGGTTCGGCCCTCGATCTGGGGATCGAGCACAAGATTCTGGAAAAGAAGGGCTCGTGGATTTCCTACGACGGCAACCTCATCGGCCAGGGCCGGGAGGCGGCCAAGCAATATTTGGCGGATAATCCTGATGTCATGGCCAAGGTGATCAACCAAATCTATGAACAAGTGAAGGTCACCGGCGGGGTCTCGCTGGCGGTCGGAGCGGCCGATGCCACACTGACGGCGGACGAGAATTAAAGAACCGGGCAAGCGCGGATCCCCTTTGAAAGGGGGGCTGCGGGCAGATTTCCGGAGAGCGCCGGGACGCTTTGCGACAGCTCGGCGCGGGTGGGCCTATGGCTGCAAGATTTGGGGGCAAGCAAAAAATGCTCGACAAACCCCTTTATAATCAACTATGACTTAGCGGTTTACGGAGTCAAAAGAGACCTACACCGGTTAACTTGTATATGAGAAAACGTATTATCACCGCACGGAAGTTCGTTAAGCCGTCCTTCGCCTACTTGATTGAGAAAAAGCGCGACGGCGGTGAGTTCAACCACGACGAGATTCGCTTCGTGGTGGACTCGATTATCGACAAGGAGATGCCCGCACACCAACTCGCGGCCCTCTGCATGTCGATCTACTTCCAAAACATGAGCGCGCAGGAGACAGCGACCCTTGCCGAAGAGATGATGCTCTCGGGCGAGGTCGTGGACCTTTCCAAGATCACCAAGCCGAAGATCGACAAATATTCGACGGGTGGCGTGGGCGATAAAACGTCTCTCGTTCTCATCCCGCTGGCTGCCGCCTGTGGGGTGGTGATGCCGAATATGAACGGCGTCGATGAGGAATTCGTCATCAGCAATCTGGACAAGCTTTCCGCCATTCCCGGGTTCTCGCCCAACATGGACCTGAAAAAGTTTGTCAGTCAATTGAGCGACGTGGGCTGCGTCATGTCCGAGCAGCGGAGCGAGATCGCGCCGGTGGACGAAATCATTTATCAAATGCGGCAGCTCACCGCGACGATCCCGAGCCTTCCCCTGATCACCGCCTCGGTGCTCAGCCGCAAGCTCGCCCAGGGAGCCGAAGGGCTGGTGGTCGATGTGAAATGGGGCAACGGATCCTTCATCAAGGATCTGGAGCAAGCCAAGCAACTAGCCCGCTCCATCACCCGCGTGGGCCGCTCCATGAAGCGCCGCTGCGTGGCCTTGGTCACGGATATGAACCAGCCCTTGGGCGACACCGTGGGCACGGCCCTCGAGATCAAAGAAGCCATCAAGCTCCTCAAGGGCGAGGGTACGGAAGATCTCCAGGAACTCGTGCTCAAACTCGGCATGGAGATTGTCCGCCTGGCCGGGGTTGCCGGTTCCACGCTTTCGGCCAAGCAAACGGTACAGCGCGCCCTTGAAGAAGGGGCCGCCTTCGAGAAGTTCAAGGAGATGATTGCCGCGCAAGGCGGGAAGACGGATTGCCTCGATGACCCCTCGAAATTCCCCGAAGCCAAATTTGTCCGCAAGCTGCCCGCCCCCAAGCGCGGGTACGTGCACACCATCAACGCGGGCATGATCGCCCGCGGTGTGCAGCTGCTCGCCTCAACAAAGCGCGGAGGCAAGCTCGATCCCGCCGTGGGTGTGTCGGAGATCAAAAAGGTCGGCACACAAGTGAAGCAGGGCGAGCCCCTCATGATGATCCACTATAACGACGAATCGAAGCTGGAAAGCGCCCTCGAATACCTCAAGAGCGCCTACCGCCTCGCCCCCAAGCGGCCCAATCCGCCGCTGCTCGTCGTCGAACGGGTCGCGTAAGGCGGCGACCGTCCTTCTTCTTGCGAAGCTCCGCCGTAGCCGCGCTTGCCAAAGCGTGGACCAGTGGCGACCTGCTCTCTGGCGGTCGAAGGTTTAAGCAGGCAGGCTTCCTGCTTGTGTTGAAGTAGAAGCGTGCCGCTTTCCAAGGTGCGCGCCGCGAAAAACTTCCTCTCAAGAGGGAATAAAGGTGCGCGTTGCAAATTCTCTTGGAAACGGTCATGTTATCTACTGCGCAATGAAACGATTCCTAATCACCTGTCTGAAGTGGGGGATCCCTCTGCTCGTCATCGCTGCTTTGGCCTGGCCGAAGTTGCCGCGGGCTGAGACCTCGACCTCCACGCAAGGGCCGCCGGAGCGCCCGGCGGTGACGGTACGGGCGGAGCGGGTGAGTCCGCAGTCCTTCGAGCGCACCCTGCGCCTCCACGGCACCCTCCTCGCCTACGAGAGTGTCGAGTTGCGTCCTGAAATCAATGGACTGGTGACCCACGTGGCCTTCGAGGAAGGGCGCCGGGTGGAAGCGGGCGACCTCTTGGTGAAGCTGAACGATGAGGAACTCCAGGCCGAGCTTCGCGCCATCACGGCCGAACTCGATGTGGCCGAGCGCAACGAGCGCCGCCTTGCCGACCTACGGGCGCGGGGCGTGACCTCCCAGCAGGATTACGATGAAGCCCTTGGCCGTCTCAATGTGCTCCGGGCGCGGGCTGAGCTGCTGCGCACACGCATTGCCCGCACGGAGATCCGCGCACCCTTCTCCGGCACCATTGGTCTGCGCCAGATCAGCCCCGGAACTTTTGTCACGCCGCAAAACGTCCTCGCGCTCCTTAATATGACGGACAAATTGAAGGTGGACTTCGCCGTTCCCGAGCGCCACCAGCAAGCCCTCCGCGAGGGTCTGTACGTGCGCGTGACGGCCGGGGGCCTCGCATCCCCGGTGGAGGGTTACATTGCGGCGATCCAACCGCAAGTAAACACCGGCACGCGGACCATTCTCGCGCGCGCCGTCATCCCCAACGATGGCAACCGCCTCCTCCCCGGCAACTACGCCGGGATCGAGCTGGTGCTGGAGACGGCGGAAGCGGCCCTCCTCGTTCCGACCACCGCGATCGTTCCCGGCCAGCGCGAAACCCGGCTCTTTGTCATCAAGGACGGCGTCGCGGTAGAGCGGCTCGTGCGGATCGGCTCCCGCCAAGCCGATACCGTGGAAATCATTTCCGGCCTGGAGGCGGGGGAAGAGGTCGTCACGCGGGGATCGGATAACCTGCGGCCCGGTCAGCGGGTGCGCGCCCAAGCCAGCTAACCCACCTGACCGACTTCCGCCCGAATCATGCGCGCATCCTCCGTTTTCATCTCCCGTCCGGTTTTCACGACGGTCATATCCATTGTCATTGTTCTCTTCGGGCTGGCGGGTTACCAGTTTCTCGGTGTGCGGGAATATCCCGTGGCCGAGCGCCCCGTGATCACGGTGACGACGGCCTATCCGGGCGCAAATCCGTTTGTGATCATGAACCAGATCACGGAGCCGCTCGAAGTGGAGATCAATGCCGTGCCCGGCGTGGAGACAATGACCTCCACGAGCCGGGAGGGCCGCAGCACGATTCTGGTCGAGTTTGGCCTGAATGACGATCTCGACCGGGCGGCCAATGATGTGCGCGATCGCGTGGCCGCCGCCATTTCGCGCCTCCCGCCTGATGCCGATACGCCCGTGGTGGAAAAGGCCGACGGCGATGAAGACCCGATCATTTTCCTGAATATCCGCAGCGATCAGCGCGATCTTCTCGAACTAACCGATATTGCGCGCAACCTCTTCGCCGCCCGTATGCAGACCATCCCCGGCGTGGCGCGCGCGGACATCTGGGGGCGCAAGGATTACTCCATGCGCCTGTGGATGGACCCCAACCGTCTGGCGGCGTATGGCCTCACCGCCACCGACATCCGCGAGGCCATCAATCGCGCCAATGTCGAGTTGCCCTCCGGGCGCATCGAAGGCGACCGAACCGAACTTTCCGTGCGCACCCTCAGCCGGCTCGGGGAGGATCCGGAAGATTTCATGGATATCGTGGTCAAGCGCGAGGGCGACCAAGTCGTGCGCTTCCGGGACGTCGGGCGGGCGGAGGTCGGCCCCCTGAACGAGCGCACCATCCTCCGCCGCGATGGCACACCCATGGTCGGGCTGGTCCTTCGCCCGCAGACCGGGGCCAACCAGATTGAAATCGTCGATGAGTTTTACGCCCGCCTGGAAGTGCTGAAGCGCGACCTCCCGCCGGATATTGATCTGGGCATCGGTTTTGATACGAGCACCTTTATCCGCGACTCCGTGCGCGAGGTGCAGCAGACGATCTTCATCGCCATGGCCCTGGTGTGCCTGACGATCTTTCTCTTCCTGCGGGAGGGGCGGGCCTCGCTCATTCCCCTCATCACGATCCCGGTGGCCCTCACGGGCACGTTTTTCGTTCTCTTCCTCGCCGGGTTTTCCATCAATGTGCTCACCCTTCTGGGACTGGTTCTCGCCATCGGGCTGGTGGTGGACGATGCCATTGTCGTCCTTGAAAACATCTACCGGCGCATTGAATCGGGCGAGGCACCCTTTCGCGCGGGGCGGGAGGGCATTCGCGAGATCTTCCTCGCGGTCGTGGCCACGACGCTCTCTCTCATCGCGGTCTTTGTGCCCATCATCTTCCTCGGGGGTCTCACGGGGGTGCTTTTTTCGGAGTTTGGTGTGACGCTCGCCAGCGCCGTGGGCATTTCCTCCATTGTCGCGCTCACGCTCACCCCGATGCTCTGCACGCGCATTCTCAAAAAGCACGATGGCCCGCGCCCGTTCTACGACAAAACAGAACCCTTTTTCCGCGCCATGGCGGAGGCTTATCGCCGGACGCTCAGCCGCTTCCTCGAGCGCCGCTGGTTGGTCTTCCCGGTGTTCGCCGCCTGTCTCTTCCTCATCGGTTGGATCTGGTCGTTTCTGCCGCGCGAACTGGCTCCCCTGGAGGATCGTGGCCTGATCGTCCTCACCGCGACCGGCCCGGAGGGTGCCACCTTCGAGTATATGAGCGAGTTTATGGCCGACCTCGACCGCACGATCATCGAAAACGTCCCTGAGCGCGAAGCGATGATCAGTGTGACGTCGCCCGGTTTTGGTGCGGGATCGACGGTTAACTCGGGTTTTGTCCGTCTCGTGCTGGTACCGCGCTCCGAGCGCGAACGGTCCCAGGCGGAGATCGCCTCCAGCCTCAACCGGTACGCGTCCACCGTGCCCGGAGCCCGTGTGGGAGTGCGCCAACCCCCGACGATTCGCGCGGGGGGCCGGGGCCTGCCTGTGCAGTTTGTTGTGCAGAACCCCGACTTCTCCCAGATCGAACAGGTCGTGCCCGACTTCCTCAACGAGGCCCGCCGCCGCCCGGAGTTTTCCTTTGTCAATGTGGACCTGCAGTTCAACCGCCCGGAAGTCACGGTGAACATCGACCGCGCACGCGCTGAAGCCAGCGGCGTGGCCGTGCGCGACATCGCGGCAACGATTCAGGCCGCCCTCAGCGGCCAACGCTTCGGCTTCTTCCTCAAGGGTGGCCAGCAATACGAAATCATCGGCCAACTGGAACGCGCCGACCGCTCGCGGCCGCTCGACTTGCGCAATCTCAGCGTGCGCGCGGGCGACGGCCAGCTCATTTCCCTCGATAACCTCGTGGAACTCGAGGAGTCCACCAGCCCCGCCATTCTTCACCGCTACAACCGTTTTTCCTCTGCCACCTTCTCGGCCAATCTTGCCGAGGGTTACACGCTCGGCGAGGGCATCGCGGCGATGCGCGAGATCGCCGGGCAAAAGCTCGAAGACGGAGCCGGTTTCACCACCGCGCTCGCCGGAGAGTCGCGCGAGTTTGAGCAAACCGGGCAATCCATTCTCTTCGTCTTCGTCTTCGCCCTGATCCTCGTGTATCTTGTGCTCGCGGCACAGTTCGAGAGTTTTCGGGATCCCTTCGTCATCATGATGACCGTGCCCCTCGCGCTCACCGGGGGTCTCGGTGCGCTCTGGTATTTCAACCAGACGCTCAACATCTTCTCCCAGATCGGCCTCGTCATGCTCGTGGGCCTCGTAACGAAGAACGGCATTCTCCTCGTGGAGTTCGCCAACCAGCGTCGGCGTGCCGGCCTCAGTATCCGGGAAGCCGTCGAAGACGCCGCCGCGAAGCGTTTCCGTCCCATTCTCATGACGGCTCTCTCCACCATTCTCGGCACGCTGCCCATTGCACTGGCCATCGGTGCGGGTGCCCAGAGTCGCATTCCCCTGGGTGTGGCGGTCATCGGTGGCCTCCTCCTTGGCACCTTCCTCACACTCTTTGTCATTCCCGCGATGTATGTTTACCTCTCCTCGCGTTCCATCACGACTCTGGAGGAAGAAGAGGCCGCCTACGTGGAGACTCCGGAACCGGAAACACCACAGGAAGCCACGGCCGGTGCCCGGTGACGTTCAGCAAGAGGCTGTTTCCATTCTTCATCCCCCACGCGTTTGAGTTTCCAATGAATGTATGCGCCCACCCCTTCCGGTTTTCCCGGTCCACTCTCCGTGCCTTCCTTCTCTTGTTGGCCGGGGTTGCCTTTTTCGGGGCACCGCAGGATAGTACTGGTCAGAATATGAGCGCCAATCCCACCACACTCGAACGCACGGCTGATCTTCCCGAGGGCACCGCCTTCATTACTGTGGGGGGCGGCTGCTTTTGGTGCGTCGAAGCCGTTTTTGTGCGCATCGAGGGGATTCTTCGCTCCACTTCGGGCTTTGCCGGCGGGCACGTGGCGAACCCGACCTATCGCCAGGTCGTCTCCGGGGGCACCGGGCATGCGGAAGTCGTGCAACTGGCCTACGATCCCGCCGTTATTTCGCTCGAAACGATCCTCGAAGTCTTTTGGCTCGCCCACGACCCGACCACGCTCAACCGCCAAGGTCCGGACGTGGGGGAACACTATCGCTCGATCATTCTGTATGAATCGGAGTCGGAAAAATCGCTCATCGCGGAATCCATCAGGCGCGCTCAAGGCCGCTTCGCGAATCCCATCGTTACCGAGGTGAAGGCGTTCGACGGCTTCTATCCAGCCGAGGCTTACCACCAGGACTATTTCGACCGCAACCCCTCCCAGCCCTACTGCCGGTTTGTCATCGCCCCGAAGCTCGAAAAAGTTGGCGCAAAATTAAAGCCCTGAAGGTGGAGACAGGCGTTTGTCCAGAAACGCGAGCGCCGCTTCCTTTGTGGTGAAGACGGAAATTGGTTGATGTCCCTGCATCCGGTCCCGGATGAGGAGGGACAACGCGGTTTCCAGCGGTTTGTCCGCAATCACCGCGGCCCTTCCGATCAGGGAGCGATCCGAGTGAATGAACTTGCCCGCAAACTCATCCAGTTGCGCGGGAGACATGGCCAGCGTCGCCCCCGAGAAATCCACGATCACATCCATTGTGCGCTCGTAGGCCGGATCCACCCAAAGCTCCTCCACAAGGGCCATGAAACTCTCTATCGTCACCGGCCCATAAAAGGTTTCGATGATGAGCGCGTGTTCGGGATAGATGACGAAATTGTTTCTCAAAAGAGGGAAGCGGGAAGAGGGTCAAAATGGTTGATAAACAGAGCAGCCTGGCAAGGCCGAAAGGCGGCGACATTGGAAAACCCGCGAAAATGTACTTGCCAAAGATTTGAGCCCCCGTGTTTTCTTACCGGCTTGTTTTTCGGGAGCCGGACTAGCTCAATTGGTAGAGCAGCAGACTCTTAATCTGTTGGTTCTGGGTTCGAGTCCCAGGTCCGGTACCATTTTTCCGGCCAGCTTAGCTCAGTTGGTAGAGCAGCTGATTTGTAATCAGCAGGTCGTCGGTTCAAGTCCGACAGCTGGCTCCATTTTTCAATGGAGCAATCACCGGTGTGCCTGTCCTGCCCTCGTTCGAGTAGCGCTTCACCCGCCCGCCCTCGCCTCGGGGAGTGGCCCTCAGTCTGTGTATTTTGTTTTCAAGCTTTCGATGACGGAGGGATCGGCGAGGGTGGTGACGTTGCCGAGGGATTGACCGGTGGCGATGTCGCGGAGAAGGCGGCGCATGATTTTGCCGCTGCGGGTCTTCGGAAGATCTGCGCTGAAGATGATTTTTTCCGGTTTGGCGAATTTCCCGATGCGCTTGGAAACGAGGTCGTTGAGTTCCGAGCGGAGGGTGTCGCTGCCGGTTGAATCGGTGCCCCGTAAGAGAACGAAAGCCACGAGTCCCTGTCCCTTGATTTCGTGGGGCACTCCAATGACCGCACTTTCGGCCACTTGCGGGTGCTCCACGAAGACGCTCTCCAGCTCCGCCGTACCTATCCGGTGGCCCGATACATTCACGACATCGTCGACGCGCCCGACGACCCAGAAGTAACCGTCGTCGTCACGCCGCGCCCCGTCTCCGGGGAAATAGTAACGCCCCTCCCAATTGCACCAATACGTTTGTTTGAAGCGCTCAGGGTCGCCCCAGATGCCGCGTAGGATGCCGGGCCAGGGACGGCGAATGGCAAGCAGGCCGGAGGGGGTCTCGTTGCCTTCGGCATCGAGGATGGCGGCATCGACCCCGAAGAAGGGCAGGGTGGCGGAACCGGGTTTGGTGGGGGTCACGCCGGGAAGCGGACTGAGGAGGATGCCGCCCGTCTCCGTTTGCCACCAGGTGTCCACGATGGGGCAGCGGCCCTTGCCAATCTTTTCGTGATACCACATCCACGCTTCGGGGTTGATCGGTTCGCCCACGGAACCGAGGAGGCGCAGGGTTGAGAGATCAGCCTTCTCCACCCACTCGTCGCCCCATTTCATAAAGGCGCGGATGGCCGTGGGTGCCGTGTAAAAAATGGTCACACGGTGCTTGTCGATGAGCTCCCAAAAACGCCCCGGATCCGGGGCATTGGGTGCCCCTTCGTACATCACCACCGTGGCCCCGTTTTGCAGGGGGCCGTAGACGATGTAGCTGTGGCCCGTGATCCAGCCGACATCCGCCGTACACCAATAGACATCTTTTGGGCGAAGATCAAAAATGTATTTGGCCGTCAAATACGTGTGCACGCTGTAGCCGCCGACGGTGTGCATGATGCCCTTGGGCTTGCCGGTGGAACCGCTCGTGTAAAGGAGGAAAAGGAGGTCTTCGGCATCCATCTCTTCGCAGGGACAATGGGGCGACACCGTCTTTGCGCGTTCGTGGTACCACACGTCGCGGCCCTCCTGCATAGAGCAGGGAAAGCCCTCCGTGAAGGGATCGCGCCGCACCACCAGAACGTGCTCCACGCTCGGGCAATCCGCCACCCCTTCATCCACGATACTCTTGAGTTCAAGCACTTTGCCGCGGCGCCATCCGCCATCTCCGGTAATGACGATTTTGGATGAGGCATCCTGCACGCGGTCGCGCACGGAATCGGCGCTGAAGCCGGCAAAGATGACGGAGTGCACCGCTCCGATTCGGGCACAGGCGAGCACGGCAATGGCGAGTTCCGGGATCATGGGCAGGTAAAGCGCGACCGAATCACCTTTCCCTACGCCGAGGCTCTTGAGAACATTCGCGAACCGCTGCACTTCCCGGTGAAGGTCGCGGTAGGTCAGCACACGCTCATCCCCCGGTTCGCCCTCCCAGACAATGGCAGCTTTGTTGGCCATTGATCCGCGGGCATGGCGGTCGACCGCGTTGTGGCAGATATTGAGTTTGCCGCCGCTGAACCATTTAAAGAACGGTTTCTCGCTTTCATCGAGGACTTCGCGCCATGGCTTGAACCATTCCAGTTCGCTCGCGACTTCGCCCCAGAAACCAAAGGGGTCGTCCAAGCTGCGCCTGTGGAGAGCGCGGTAGTCGTCCATTGAGTTGATATGGGCCGTTTTGGCAAAATCCGCCGGGGGCGGAAAGACACGGGATTCCTGCAAAACAGATTCGATATTCTCCATAGTCATCGGGGGCAACGTTAGCGGTGAAAGTGAAGGAGGGGGGGGAAGAAGCCGACCGGTTTTTCGGTCTGTCTCTTTCATTCACGCGCGAACAGCTCTTGGCGTCAAAACCGAAATCGCCTGCTTGCCCTCGGTCGCACAAATTATGCGGTTCGCCAAGGGACTCGCAGTCGATCCTGTGCCGTGCGCAAATCGATGACGCGCGGTGGCGGGCGGAGCGTAGTTATTTATCCGGGTCGTTTCCTGGCGGTCGCGACCTCCGGGAAATCAGCACCGCCCTCCGGAACGACCGGTTTGGCCTTTCTTCCTCTCTGAAAGCCCAACCAGCCGTTGGTTGCACAGAAGCTCTCCACCCACGCAACCGACCCCACCACCCAGCCTTCGCTAAAAGCACGGATCTTCGAGAGCAGCCCCGATCCCGCGGACGCAACGGCACCTTGCCCATCTTCACCCTCCGCCTTTGCGGAAGGTCTCTGGTCGTCTCCCCGGCGAGGCCGCGTCCCCGGATCCATCCGGCTGCACAACCGCGCACGGTAGCGCTCGTGCCATTTCGTCGCCCAGGTCATCTTGCCCTCTACCCGGGCAATCCCGCGCCGCGCCGCCGAGCCACCCGCGCACGCCTCCCCAAATCCACTAAAACCATAGGCCCCCGCGTCCTCCACCAGCCCCGCCCGCACCGGGTTCAAATCGATATACGCCGCCACCATCCTCTGCGCCTCCGTATCCGCCTCCACGATTACACTGCGGAAACGCTCCGCCCAGAACGTGCCGACCGTCCCTCGCTTCCGGTTATACCAGAAGGTAAAGCGCGTCTTCACCTCCCGCATGAAGACGGAGACCTCCCCCATCCGCGCCTTCAAGCGGCGACGTATCCCCTCGGCGGAGTCCCCGTTCTTCTTCAGAATGACCTCCAAATCATCCGCATCCAACCCCAGCGAAGCGCAGCGCGTCCCGCCATAGAGCGCCCGAAACCGCGTTACCAGGCCTGCGTCGTCGAGGGTTTCCGTCTCCTTCGGATCCAGTCGTACGAAGATGTGAAAGTGATTCGCCAAGAAGCAATACGTCAGCACCTCCATCCCCGCAAACGCCGCCTGCGAGCGCATAATATGCCTCATGGCCTCCATCGCCTCCTCATCCATCAATCGCCTCTTCTGCACCACCCTCGAAATAAGGTGGTGGCAGGCCAACCGCGGATACTTCAATCTTCGGCAAAATTTTCTGCTCATTTCTCCATCCAAAATAAACCTAAAAAATAGTCAATTGCAATATTCAGAACATCTAAAAACACAAATACTTGGCGAATCGCCTTGCCCGCGTCAATCCATCCGGGAGAGACGCACACGGAGGAAGCGGCGTTCCCCGGGGGGCAGGGGGTGCGTGAGGCGTACGGTGACGAGGTCGTGGTCGGTCGGGGTGGTGTCCACGGCGTGTTGGGAGATGAGGGAGGGGTCGCTTTGCCAACTGCCGGTTTCGAGGCGGGCGCTGCTTTCGATGGTGTAGACGAGACCAGCGGCGGTGGGATCTTTGACCCGGCGGAATGTGAGGGCGAAATGGGGCTGGCCGTTCACCTCGACAGTGGATGAGACGGGTGCGGGGTCGGGCGCGTCGGCGGGCGTGATCGCCCCGGGGAGGGTCCAGATGGTGGCGTAGTTCCAGCCGTTGGACACATCGAAGACGATGTGGGTGGTGCCGCCAACGATTTGCGCCGAGACTTCCGGCGGGAGTTCGTCGGGGGTGAGTTCGGCGGGCCAAGTGACGCGGACTTGGGTGGTGGCGTGGGTGGGTTCCGTGAGGGCCAGGTGTAGGCGGGGTCCCTCGATTTTCCAGAATAGGATGCAGGGGGTATCGACAGCCACGCCTTCGATCTCCCCGGCTTCCCAGAAGACCGCACCGACTGCCTGCTCGGATTTGTGGCGCACGGCGTGCAGGGCATCTGTGCGGGCAAGGATTGCGTAGGGCATGGCGGCTGCCTTCGCAGCCGTTTGCACGGCATTGGCTTGAGGGAGAACAACGTAGGCATAACCGGCGTTGGTGGGTTGCACCCCGTGGTCGAACCAGAGGGTAAGGATGGGGTGTGTGTGGACTGTGGAGGTGTCGCCCGAACCGATGTCGGACCAGCGCCCGCTGTGGTTGGCCCGCTGGATGCGGATGGTGGGGGACTCGGGGAAAATGTATCCAAAATCACCTTCGTGCGCCCACGTGGCTCCGGCGTGGGTCGTGATGCCGACGCTGGTGGGGCGCGGCTGGCCGTCGATGAGGATGGGGCTCGCCAACTCCCCCATGGGGCGCTGGTTGACGATGGTCTCGACGGTGCGGGGGGTTGTGCCCGTGATGCCGGAGCCGAGGGCGACCATGGCGTCCTCAAAGAAGAACCAGGATTTTCTGGCGACGAGGTCGGAATCGTGTTGGTGGGCGCGGGCGCGGAAGTCCATGGCAACCGCCCCGTGCTGGCCGGTGGTGGCCGTAGCGACGAAAGGGCGCAGCCCGGAGAGGTAGTGGTAGGCTACGCCGAGGTTGAGCCCGTTTTCCACCGTGGTGCCGGGGAGACGGTGATAATCGAGGACGGGGAGCACGTTGCTGCGCCGGTATTCGGGCCCGGTTTGCATCCAGGTGACGCCGGAGGCGAGGTGGCGGCCACGTTTGTTTTCGTTGTTCCAGGTTTCTCCGATAAGGGTGCGGGTGGAGACGGTTTTGAGGGATATGAAGCGGTCGTCGCGCCGGTGGATGGCGTAGTCGGAGAGGTTGTAAGCCTTCATCCCGGAGGGAAGGGCGGCGGGGCCGGGGCTGGCTTCGACGAGGGCGGCGAGCCCGGCATATTCGGGGAGGAGGGGGAAGTCCCAGGTCTGGAGGAGGCGGCGGGCAGCGGCGGCAGCTCCGGCCTGCGCGGGCGAAGGGGGCGCGTTGCCGAGGATGAGGAGACCGTTGAGGATGAAGGCGGCGTTGCGGTCGGCGCGGACAAAGGCGCGGCCTTCAGAGGAAATGTCGTAGTAGTTGTCGAAGAGGATCCAGCGCCCGCCTTCGAGGACAAAGCGGTTGAGTAGGTCGAAGCGGGCGGCGTCGAGCTGGTGGGCGGTGCCTTCGGCGATGCGGGTGAATTCGGCCACGCGGAAAATGAAAGTGGCCCCGTAGTGGCCGGTCTGGAGTTGCTCTTCGTGCGCTTGGAAACTCATGTCCGGCATGAGCCCTTCCTCGCCCGGACCGACGATCCGCACCTGCTGGGCGAGGCGGTTGGCGGCGGCGGAGACAGCGGCGGCATCGTCCGCGAGCATCCCGTAGAAGAGGCGGCCAAAGGCCCACCAGATTTGATTGGTCATGCCTTCGGCGGCGAAGCGTGGACCGGTCGGTCCGACCAGATAGTTGAGGGTGGCGGCGGTGGTTGCGAGGCGTTCCGCGCCGAGTTCCTCGCGCACAAGGAGGAGGGTGGGGCCGTAGCGCTCGGGGATGCCGTTTTGCCACCACCACCAGTTGCCGCGGTTGAGGTTGGTCGAGGGGTTGACGAATGTTTCGATGTGGTCGATGGTGGCAAGGATCCCTCCGAGGAGGGCATCGTCGCCGTGGAGGGCGGAGCCGGGCGTGGCCCATGCGCGGGTCATTTCCTGGAGGCGTTCGTAGTGGGGCACGAAGTTATCCGGGCTGTTGGGATTGTAGATGACGTCGGCCCAGGCCCCATTTTGCTGGAGCGTGGCGAGCGCAGTGGCGGCATTGTCGGAAAGCGTGGCAAGGGCGCTCTCCATGCGCGGGGAGGCGCGGCTGGCCTCGTCGGCTCTCCAATAAGCGAGGGCGTTTTCGCGCATTTGGGAAAGATCGCTGGCGGTGGTGCCAGTGGCAAGAATGGTCGGGAGCGCCATGGCAAGGAACATGCGGAGGGGGCGGGAAGAGAACATGGGATTGGGTTGAAAAAGGGGCCAACCCGTTTGTGGATTGGCCCCTTTGGGAGAAGAGTGTGCAAGTTTGTGCTTCCGCGCCGGGGAAAGCGGCAGGGTGCCACTTCTACTTCTGGCGGCGGCGGAGGTAGACGAAGGCGAGGGTGAGGAGGCCGAAGATGGCCGCGTAGGTGGAGGGCTCGGGCACGGCGATGACGTCGATCTCGTAGAAGCCGGAGTAGAGGGCACTTCCGGTTTGCGCGACGGGATTGGTAGCGAAGGCAAGGTAACGGAAACTCCCGAGCGATCCCGAGCTGTCGCTGATGCGGATACCGGTGAAGCCGTAATCGTTGTCGGTCAGTCCTGTGCCGATGCCACCGAGATCGTTGTCGATGGTGGTGGCGTCGAGGGTGTTTACGGTAACGAGGCTCGTGTAGGTGCCCAAGTCCGTGGCATTGAAACCGACTTCGTTACCCGTGGCGGCGAAGAGGGTATAGTGTTGGTTGGCCCGCGACGTGTTGATGTCGCTGGGAGCGCGGTTGTGCACGAAGGTAAGGATCTCGGCGATGGCTTCGACGGAACCCAGATCGAGGAAGAAGGTCTTCACCGTGGTGGAGTTGAGGCTCTCGTTGGAGAAGATGGCCGCCTGCGTGGCGCTGCCTGTGTTGAGGTTGCCCGGGCTCCCGAGGACAAAGCCGTGCGAGCCTGTGAACGTGCCCGATTCGGCGAGATCTCCAGAGGTGATCAGGGGAAAGCCCGTGGCGGTGTTCAGGGGCGCGAAATCAGTCGCGGGCAAGACGCCTGAGCCGGTGGCCGCCTGCCCGAAGTATGCCGCATCGACAACGATCTGCGCGGTGGCGAAGGGAGAGAGGGCCAGTGTGGCAAGAATAGATAGGGTCGTTTTGGTTTTCATAGGGGAGGGATATTAGCATTCCGTTTCCGCATCCGTCTTGACAGGGAAAGCCATGTTTTTGACTCTGGCGGTCAAAAGTGTGAACCCTTCTTACATCGGCATTGGATTTGATAGTTACCGCCCTTGGAACAGGGGGGTGCTGCAGGGGGTGACGCGTTACGCGCGGGAGCATGCGGATTGGCACTTGGTTCTTCCGGGATTGGCGACGAAGGAGATGACCTTCTTTCAGGAGTTGGCCGAGCGGGTGGATGGCTGGATAGTGGACCGTCCGTATGTGTCCTTGCCGGGTGATTTGCCGCAGGTGGCGATCACGCCGGAAGGCCATGATCGCTTCCGCGCGGCGGTGATCAGCGATATGGAGGCCATTGGGGCGCTGGCGGCGGAAGCTTTTTTTGCGGCGGGTTACCGCCAGGCGGCTTGCCTGGAGATCGTGCCCGGGGCGCACCCGCCCGATGATGAGCGCGATGCGGGTTTCCGGAGGCGGGCGGAGGAGCTGGGTATGCCAGTCGAACCGGTGCCCTCCCCGCTGATCCAAGGGCGGGCGGATGTCAGTAAGGCGTTGATCGTGCGTTTGCGGTGCCTGGTGAAGCCGGTGGGGCTCTTCGCACACAACCTCAACGAGGTGCACGCGTTGTCCTTTTTCATCGCCGAAGCGAGTTTGCAGGTGCCGAATGAGATTGGGCTGATCGTCGGCGGGGATGACCGCACCGGTTTGGAGGCGCTCATTCCCTCGGTCTCCGGAATCGACCGCAACATGAGCCAGATTGGCTGGCAGGCGGCCCGGCAACTGCACCGTTTACTGCGCGGCGAGGCGGTCGAGCGGGTCATCCGTGTTCCGCCTCTGGGCGTGGTCGCGCGGGAGTCGACCGAGTTGGACCGGCACGAGGATGTGGTTATTCGCAAAGCGGTGCAGTTTATCCGCAACAGCCTCCTGGAGCCCCTGCCCATGAGCCGCATTGCCGCCGCCGCGCATGTCTCCGAGAGTTCGCTCCACCGTCGCTTCCGGCGGGTTCTCGGTTACACTCCGGCAGAGGAGGTTCGGCGGCAACGTTTACGCCGGGCACTCAAGCTCCTGCGGGAAACCCACCTGCCCCTGGCCGACGTCTCGGAGCGTTGCGGTTACGCAGAGAGTTCGCAGCTTTCCCGCGCGGTCAAAGGAGAGACCGGTATGACGCCCAAAGGCTTTCGCCAAGCGACGCGTTGATTTCTTTTGATGGGGTGGGAAAAAGAGCTTGAGTCTTTCATTTGAAAGGGATTGGATATTCAAATGAAATACAAAATCAGGGAAGAGAACATTCGCCACTGGATGGTCGAAGAGTCGGGCACCTTGATTTCGGCAGATCCGGTGCAAGCGGTGGATCGGGTCGCGAAGGGTTTGCCCACAGGGGAGTTTGATGCGTTGCGCGGGATGCTGGGCCTCACGGTGGAGGAGATGGCGCACAAAGTCGGGCTTTCGGTGGCCACGCTCTCGCGGCGGCGGGCGCAAGACCAGCCTCTCGATCCACAGCACAGCGACCGGTTGATGCGCTATGCCCGGCTCTATTGGCTGGCGGTTGGGCTCTTTGAGGGAGATGTGGCGTCCGCCCGTGAGTGGTTGAAGCGCCCGGCGATTAGCCTCGGGGGGCGGAAGCCGCTGGACTTTGCGGAGACGGAGGTGGGTGCCCGCGAAGTGGAGGATCTCATCGGTCGCCTCGAATACGGCATCTATGTCTGAGCGTGGCGAGGTCTCCGCGTGGCGCTTGGTGAAGCGCGCCTACGCGGAGTCGGCATTTGACGGCGAGGGCTCTTTCCGCTTCGGCGGCCGCTGGAACTCGCGCGGTTTCCGGATGGTCTATGTGAGCTCCACTCTGTCGCTTGCGGCCCTCGAATTTCTTGTGCATCTGGATGCGGCCTTTGCGGTTCCCAGGCAGGTCGCTTTCCCTCTGCGGATCCCGCCGGGATTGGTCGAAGCGTTTGCACCGGGTGGCGGAAGCTCACCAGCCAGGGGGCTGCCGGATCTCAGTGAGAGCCGTTCGGTCGGTGACCGTTGGATACGCGAGGCGCGTTCTGCCGCGCTCGCCGTGCCCAGTGCCATTATTCCTCAGGAGATCAATTTTCTCCTGAATCCCGCCCATCCGGATTTCTCCAAAATCGGGATCGGTCCTGCCGAAGCCTTTGCCTTCGATAAGCGGTTGGTGCCATAAGAAGATTCGACAGGGGCGGATGATTTCTGGATGAATGTTCCGAATGAACGCGAAAACGAAGATCTTTATTGCCGGTCATCAGGGGATGGTCGGGCGTGCGGTGACGGATAAACTCCGCGAGCGGGGATTTTCCGAATTGTGCCTGCGCACGCGGCAGGCCTTGGATCTCACCGACCGGGCGGCGGTGGACGCTTTCTATGCAGCCGAGCGACCCGGGGTGGTCATCGTGGCGGCGGCAAAGGTCGGTGGTATTCACGCGAATGCCACCTTCCCGGCTGATTTTATGCGCGACAACCTCGCGATCGAGCTGAACCTTATTGACGGAGCTTACCGGCACGGGGTGGAGCGTGTGCTGTTTCTCGGGAGCTCCTGCATCTATCCCCGGGAGGCTCCGCAACCGATGACCGAGGATGTGCTGCTCACGAGCCCTCTCGAAAAGACCAACGAGGCCTACGCTTTGGCCAAGATCGCCGGGCTGAAAATGTGCTCCTATTATCGCCAACAATACGGGGTGCTCTACCACTCGGCGATGCCCACGAATCTTTACGGACCCGGCGACAACTACCATCTGCAAAACTCGCACGTGCTCCCGGCGCTTTTGCGCAAATTCCATGAAGCGCGCGAACGCGGGGATGCGGAGGTAGGGGTGTGGGGAACGGGGTCGCCCCGGCGGGAGTTTCTCCACACGGAGGATCTCGCCGAGGGCCTCATTCATCTGCTCGAATTGGAAAACCCTCCGGATTGGGTGAATATCGGAACAGGGGAGGACATACAGATTCGCGAGCTTGCCCAGCTCGTGAAGAAGATCGTTGGCTTCAGTGGCGATCTCACTTTCGACACCTCCAAGCCCGATGGCACGCCGCGCAAGCTTCTCGACATTTCGCGCATCCGCGCGACGGGTTGGAGCCCCCGGATCTCGCTCGAGGACGGTATCCGCGCCGTTTATAAGGAGTTTTGCGAAAGCCTTGCGGCGGGCACCGCGCGCCTTTGAAATCTAGAAGGGGTGTGATTCGCTGAAATCCCCTGTTCCCGTTTTCACTGCCCGAAAGGTGATTTTTGGCAGCTTCGACAACTGAAGCCGGAAACCCTTTTATTTTCCGCGCAGATCCGGTCACGGGGCGATTCAAAGTGCGAGGCAAGGGGCCCCCTTCTTTAGCGAAGCATGAGGGCAATGGCGGTCCCGATTAGACCTATTGCCGCGATGACGGCTACGGGGGTGCGCGGCATCTCGCCGCCCGCTTCCATACCGCGTCCAAACATGAAGAACACGAGGGGGTGAACGAGAAAAGGCATGGCAAAGACAAAGGCGATCATACCCGCCGCCTCCGGTCCGGCCATCCCCCCCTGAATCGCCGCAAAGAGACCAAAGTGCGAGAGCGAGGAGCTCGTCGCCATGAGGGCATTTTCAATGCCCATACCGCCGATGGCGAGGAGCACAAGACCCCCGAAAACCGCACTGATTTGCCAACCAAAGGAGAACTGCATGAGCGCCTTCACCTCCCGGCCGTCCTGCCCCTCCGAGCGGGCGAGGTTGCGGAGGGACCAGAGGGTCAGGCCCAAGCCAACGGCGGTCAAGGTGATCGCCGTGCCAAGGAGGAGCTCACCCCGCTCAACACTGAGCGCGAGGATGGAAAAGACAAAAATGTGCCCGAAAAAGGGGATGTTGATCATGATCGGCGCGCGCTTGGCCGCCGTATCCCCCAGGTCTCCTGCCGTGCAGGCACCCGTGAGGCCGGCGTGCGAAAGCGCCCCCGCCATGCCCGGCCCCAGATTGCGTACCGCCGCCGTGCCCCCCACAAACACAAGCAGCGCCATCCCGCCGAACATCCAGAAGACCTGCCCGAAGAAGCCGTAGGCCAGGACTGCGTTCATCCCCTCCAGTCCAAAGGCATCGCCAATACGCGAGCCGCCAATGACGAAGTTCGCCGCCAGCACCACGGGAATCCCGGCGAAGAGGAGACACCGCACCGCCGGACCATGGCTCCAGCGATAAAGCAGCGCCCCGGCCCCCGCCGCCATGAGCATGACAAAGAAAATCTGTGGCAGCGCGATGATGGGCCGCACTGCCGTGGCGATCTGGTGCCCGGCGATGAGCACGCCGAGAATGGCCAACATCTCCAGCAAGCCCTTGCCCAAATAGGTCCGCTTGTTCACAATGGCGGCTTTGTGATCGATTAGAATTACCGCGATGATCAATCCCATGTAAGCGATCAGCGGGTAATAACGCCCCAGCGAGGTCGCCGGTACGGTGCCTGTCAAAACCCGGTTCAGCGCCTCCAGTCCAAGCAAAAGAAAGAACGCCCGCGTGATGAAGATGACGTGCGTCCGGCCCGTCCCCCAGAAAATTTCCTCTGTCGAATAAACCACGCTCTCATCGCGCGGGGGAGGGGATGCCGCAAACAGCCGTCGCAATTCCTGTCCGCCGACAAAGAACGACGCCGCGAGGGCGATGATGGTGGCCTGGGCAATCATTCCCAGCATCGGAAAATCGCCCAAACCCGCCTCCGACACCCCTGTGGCCACGAGCAGGTAACCCATGATCAGGCCGAAAACGACGATAATGAGAATAGCCGAATAGCGCGTCCCAGCGACAACGGCCCGCGCCACCAAGACCATCGGGATGATGAAAAAGAGCGATAACCAGAACTGATTAAAGAGGTGCTGGTGCGCCACCTCCTGCATTAAACGACCGGGGGAAACCTCATCGAACATCCCTCCGGCCTAGCCCCCGGATTCAAAATAGCAAGCCCATCGGATAATGAACAACCCTAAACACGGTAAATACAGTTGACATAACCTTGTTTTGTTCGGTGGGCGGGGAAGTGGCGAATATTGTCGGTCATCCGCAAATCGTCGGTGCGTATTGGCTACCATATCACGCTGCGAGTCGTGCAAAAACAGCAACCGCGTCAATTGTTATTGACAACGATACGAGGCATGTGAGCCCGCACCCGATGAGTCAGCGTTCTTCCGGAGCTACCGGTGAGCGGGATCGATGCCGAAGCCGCTGCGGTCAGGGGCTTCCGGTCGGCTCGGGGGCGTGCGCGGGTTGCGCTCCAGCTCGTCGAGGAGGTAGCGCACGGCCGCCTCGAGCTGCGGATCCCCCCCGTCCACCATGAGGGCCGGATCGTCGATCACTTCGATGTCCGGACGGACGCCGTAGCCCTCGATGATCCAGCGGCCTTCCTGATTATAGATGCCGAAGGTCGGCACCGCCGTGTAGCCGCCGTCGATGAGCGAGGGCACCGTGGTGATCCCAATCAAGCCGCCCCAGGTGCGCGTGCCGATCACGGGACCGAGCCCGGCCTCGCGGAAGAAATGCGGGAAGGCATCGCCCCCGGAACCGGAAGCGCCGTTGACGAGCATGGCGAGCGGGCCGTTGAAGCCGTCTGCCGGAGTCGCCCAGTCTTTGCCGTCGCGCCGCGCCCAGAAGGTTTGCCGTGGACGGTTGAGCAGCTCGATGAAGCGGTGGGGAACCTGTCCGCCGCCATTCCAGCGCTCATCGATAACGATGGCCTCCATGCCGAGTTGGCCGTAATATTGGCGGAAGAGTTCGTTCTGGCCGTTCACCGCCGTATCGGGCACGAAGATATAGCCCACGCGGCCATCGGAGAGTTTCTCCACTTTCCGCCGGTTGGCTTCTACCCACGAGCGGAAGCGCAGGTTTTGGTCGCTTGCGAGGGTGCGGACAACCACATCGCGGGCCTCCTCGTGATCGGGATCGGGTGTGGGGCCGACGCGCAGGGTCACCACCTGGTTGGCCAGGCCGGTGAGGGCCATCCACGGATCAACGCGGCGGTCCAGGGGCAGGCCGTTCACCGCCAGGAGAAAATCGCCCTCATTCACGCGAACGCCTGGCTGGGAGAGCGGGCCGCGCGCGTCGAGATCCCACGGAGCGCCCGTGTGGATACGCTCGATGCGGTAACCTTCCAGGCCATCCACCCCGGTGAAGAAAAAGTCCGCCCCGAGGGTGCCGATGGCCACGCGGGGTGTTTCCTCGGGAAGACCGCCCCACACATAGGCATGACCCGCGTTCAACTCGGCGATCATTTCACCAATGACAAAGTTCAGGTCGGCGCGGCTGCTGAGGTAGGGCAGGAGGGCGGAGTAATCCTCCCACACCTGCTCCCAGTCCACCCCGTGCATGTTTTCCACGTAGAAGAAATCACGGTGCCGCCGCCAGACGTCGCGGAGGATTTGCCCCCACTCCGCGCGGGGGTCCACGAGAACGCGCATTGTGGAGGTGTTCACGGGGTTTTCCCAGCGTTGGCCGCTGGCGGCGTTGATCACGGCCATGGCATCCCCGCGCACGGCGAGAATCTTTTTGCGATCCGCCGAGAGGATGAAGCTGTTCACGTTTTCGAGAATGGTTTCCTCTTTCGGGTCCTCCGCGAATGGATCGAAAATGTGCAGCGTGCCGCTGGAGCTCCAGCGGTTGGTCGAGCGGCGCAGGTAAACAAGGCGGCGCTGGTCGTTGAAGCGGACACCCGAAATGTTGCCCCGCTCCAACGGCAGCAAAACCGCGCGGGATTCAAAGCCCTCCCAGGCAAATTCGATCCGCTCCTCCTCCTCCTCCTTCTCGTCTCCCTTTTCTTCTTCCTCTTCCTCTTCAGAGCGAAGGGAAGCCTCGTCCGAACCATTCTTCTCCGCCTTCTCAGCCTCCTCCCCGTCCTCGTCTTCGTCTGTATCCTCCTCCTTCTTCTTGGCCTCGACCGTTTCCTCATCGCTTTTGGGCAAGAGGGGCGATTTCCCATCCTCGCGAAGGGGGACGATGACCAGACGGGCCGTGCGGTCGTAGATGAACGTCGTCCCGATGTCCTCATAGCGCGGATCGGTGAAGTCCATGAAGCTCACGAAAGCGAGATACTCCCCCTTTGCGTCAAAGGCGGGATCGGTGGCCGAGAACATGCCGCTGGTCAGGCGGATTTTATCGCCCGATTCCACTTCGACTGCCCAGAGCGCATTCGTCGGGCGCAGAAAACGGCCGTCGTCCTCGGACCGCGAAAAGACGACCCAGCGCGAGTCCGGCGACCAGGCAAGGCTCATGAAGGGCCAGCCCGGCTCGAAAGCCAGCTCCCGCAGCCCGGACGGGGACTCGTCCGCCCCCGGGATCGTGCCGTGCCAGAGGCGTTGGGACTTGTCGAGAACGACAAACTGCCGCGAATCCGGAGCCCACACCGGTGTGTAGTAGTAGGTCTCCGAACCCGCTGTGACGGCGCGCGGCTCGCCCGTGCCATCGGCGCGGCGCAGGGTCAGTTCATACTCTCCGGAGGCATCGCTGCTGAAGAGAATGTATTGGCCGTCCGGACTCCACGCGGGCTGGCGTTCGGCGATCCCGCTTGTGCGGGTGAGGTTACGGGCGCTTCCGCGGCGGGCGGGTAGCGTCCAGATGTCGCCGCGGGCTTCCAGAAGAACCCGCGCGCCCGTGGGCGAAAGGGCGCGGGTTTGAATGGTTTCCGAGGCATCCTTCCATTGCGGGCGGATGATCGGCAAGGCTCCGCGGATGCGAACATCCACTGTGCGCACCTCCCGGGTTCCAAGATCAAGCACGCGCAGTTGTTGTCCCAACTGGAAGACAACTTCACCCTCGCCGGTTGGTCCGGGGCCCAGAGAGGGAAAGCGCACATCGTGTTCCGCGAAGTGGGTGAGGCGTTCGCGCTCGCCCGTGGCCACGTCGAAGCGCCAGATGTTGAGCCTCCAGGGGGCATCTTCATCGGAGAGATAGTAGACGGCGTCGCCGTGCCACATGGGAAAGGTATCCGTGCCCTCCCAGTGGGTCATCTGTTGGGAGGCGAAGGATTCGAGGTCGAAAATCCAGATGTGCGGGGCCTGCCCGCCCGCGTAGCGCTTCCAGGTGGCCAAATCCCGCGCGTGCGGCATGTAGGCCATACGGCGGCCATCCGGGCTGAAAGAGGCGTTTTCGCCGTAAGGCACTGGCAGTTTCACCGGTTGGCCGCCGGTCGCGGGGACTTTGTAGAGTTCCGGCGCGCGGTTTTGGCCTGTGAAAAAAGATGTCGAATAGACAAGGTGAGTGCCGTCCGGTGTCCAGCCGCTCAGGCGCTTGTCCCCCGGATGGGTGGTCACCCGGCGCGGCACACCGCCCTCCGTCGGCATTACATAGATGTCCCGTTGGCCGTCGAAGTTTGTGACAAAGGCCAGCAGGGAGCCGTCCGGACTGAAAGCCGGCGTGACAACCGAAGCCTCCGGAAAAGCCACTGCCCGCGCCTCCCCGCCCTCTCGGGGAACAATCCATAACTGTGTCCCGTAGCTGAAGGCGATATACTCCGGCCCGATCGCCGGAAAGCGCAGCATCCCCGCTGGCGGGCTTTCAAATGTCGGCTCCGCAGCCAACTGCCCCATCCCCGAAGTAACCCACCCAAAGAGAAGCAAGGCCGCTCCCCGATACACCAGTCGTTTATTCGAAAACATCCCCGGACAAAAGTCACTTCACCCCCCGAATCAAGCCAACGCCGCCATAAAAATTTTATTCACGGTAAAATTACTTGACGCGTAATTTCCTAATGATCTTCACGGCTGTCCACAGCCGGTAGAGGGCTCGTTTCCGAGCGGCAAACGCAGGCCGCGAGCTTGCGCTCCGGGGCCTGCGGGAAACAGTATAAAACGTAAAATATATTGACCCGTTAGCGAGATACACCCTTGGGATACGTATAAACGGGTTTGGTAGGGAGTAGGGTCTGCGCAAGGTATCACATGTGACGAATAGGAAAATTATTTCAGAAATAAAAACTTGCTGCTTCTGTTAGGCGGACAGGTGGGCCTATGGAGAAAGGGTGGATTGAGTGGCGATGAGGGCGGTGGCGAGGGCGATGTGGGAGTGGGGGCCGTAGGGGGTTGCCATGTAGTCGAGGCATTCGCCGGCGAAATGAAGGCGGGGTCTTTCGCGGGAGGCGAGGGTGGTGGGGTCGAGGCGGTCCCAGGCGAGGCCACCGCCGTGGGAACGCTCGTGGCGGTCGAGGGTGTGGCCTTTGCTGTCGAACACGGGGGCTTTGATTTGGCTGATGAGGGCGTTGAGCTTGCGGCCGGGAACAGCTGACCATGTGACCCGTTCGTCAATGCGGGCGCTCTTGAGCCAACGGGTCCAGAGTTTGGCGGGGGTGTCCCAGAGGGGATCCTCGGCCAGGGGGCGTTTGCCATGGCTTTGCTTGCGCGCGGTGAGTTCGCGGAGGAGGTCGCCGGCGGAGGGGCCGGGCATCCAGTCGAGCGTGCAACGGATTTGGTAGGCTGCCGCCACAGCGGTCGCGGCGAGTTCGGCGGAGGCTTTGATGAGGGCGGTTCCTTCCAGGCCTTTGCCGCTCACGCGGAGTGTGCCGTTGGCGTGGACGGTGGGTGCCTGCCCGGGAAGTTGGAGGGTGACCATGGCGTCTGCTTGGCAGATCCCGGCAAGGCCTTTTAGGCGGGCATCGGCGACACGCAGAGCGAAACAGCCGGGGAAAAAGGGGCGGTAGGTGTGCCCGTATGTTTCGAAGAGAGCGACAGTGCGCCCGATGGAACCGCCCGTGGTCCAGAGGAGGCGGCGCGCATCGACCGGGGGAAAGGAGCGCGACCACAAGCGCCAGCCATCACTGGTGGGGGCGACTTCCTCAATGTGGTGCTGCAATCGAAGACGGATGCGGGCCTCGCCGAGTTTGGCGCGCAGGGATTGCCCGACTTCCGCACCGGATTGAGTCGCCCACCATGCACCGTCTTGCTCCCGCAGGTTGATGTCGAGGGCCTGCAATTCGTCGCGCAAACCACTTCCGGGCATGCGAACGAAGAGGCTGCGGAGGGGCTCGCTGCCTTCGAGGCAAACATGGGCGAAGGCGTCGGGATCATCCCCCGCCCAACCGAGGGCGAGGGGCTCGTCGATAAAGCGGTTCAGCCAGGCGAGGGGTTCGTCCTCGCGTTCGAGGAGGTCGATGGTGGCCCGTGGATAGAGGCAACGCGCCTTGAGGGCGGCGATGGTTCCCGCCAGCCCGCCGCCGACGATAGCGATATCGGCGGGTTCTCCGGTGTGTGTATCCGGGTTGATCATCCGTCAAAGGGTGCTTTCTCTTCCTCTATGCCGCAATACTGGTTAATGAAATCCGAGCCGGATGTGTTTTCTTTTGAAGATCTGAAGAGTCGCCCGGGGAGCGCTTCGCTGTGGGATGGGGTGCGTAACTACCAGGCGCGCAACCTCATGCGCGACCAGATGAAAAAGGGCGATTTGGTCCTCTTCTACCACTCCAGTTGTGCCGAACCGGGGGTGCAGGGATTGGCCGAGGTTGTTTCGGAGAAGGCGGTCCCGGACCCGACGCAATTCGACGAGGCCTCTGAATACTTCGATCCCAAGGCAACGAAGGAAGCCCCCCGTTGGTTTTGTGTGAAAATCGGCTACCGGGAGCCCTTTCGCCAAGCGGTGACCCTGGCCGCCATCAAAGAAGAGGCCGCTTTGGAGGACATGCTGGTGCGAAAACGCGGCCAACGGTTGTCCGTCCAGCCGGTGGAGGCGGTTCATTTCCGGCGGATCTGCGAGATGGGCGGAGTTTCCTGAGATTTGGCTCTCGATAAAGGTTGGCGTCGGGAATGCGTGCAAAGGATTGACCGTTAGGGAGGCGCGTTTCATCCCTTGTCTTCAATGATCCGAATCCCCATCCCCTGGTTCGGCCGCTCATCCCTCCTCGTGCGGCTGGTTCTCGTCTTTTTCGTGTGCGCAATCTGGGCGCAGGCCGCGCGGGCGGAGGAGCGCCCGGCGGCGAATCAAATGCGCGTGAGTGAGTTGGCCGCGCCGCCCGTGGGCGAGACCTTGCCCGAGGGTGCGGCAGTGGCTTCCGTGAATGGACGCGTCGTCATGCTGGGAGGCGTACATTTTGGAAATGAGGGCGACGACTCAATCGATGCGGGCGCCTTTTTTGTGGAGGAAATTTTCCACCTGGATCCGCTCCCGCCGCCGACAACGCGCGAGCGCGGGTTCGACCGCATCCGCAAATCCCTTCGCATGGGCGAGCGCGTTCCGGAAGACACGCGCACCTGGACGGCCTCGCCTTTGGCGCATCCGGTGGCCCACGCGGCTGTGGCGAGTGCGGGCGGGCATTTGTATGTCGCCGGTGGCCTCACGCCGGATGGGGTCAGCTCAGCCGTCCGGCGCTACACCTTCACGGATGGGGCTTGGGTGTCGATGGATTTGCCTGATCTGCCGCAAGCGGTCTTTTTGGCCGGTGCGCAAATCATGGGAAACCGGCTCTATGTGGCCGGGGGGCTCACGTCTTTGGACGGGGGGGCATCCGTGCGGGACATGTGGGTACTGGATTTGCGGGAGGCGGAAGGAACCGCCGCCACCTGGCGAACCGAGCGCATGCCTTATGCCGATGGTGTGGTGGCCCCAACTCTGACGGTGCGCCGCGACGAGGTGGCGATCGCCGATGCGCTTTTCTTGCTCGGTGGTTGGCGGGCCGGGGAAAGCGAAGGCCGCTGGCAGCCCCAGACCGAGAGTTTCAAGTTTCTCCCCCCGGAGCAAAGCCACGCGGGGTGGTCCGCCCTTCGCCCGTCGATCCCTGATGCGGCGCTCGAAACAGCCATTCCGGTTGGACCGGCGCACATCACCCTTTTGGGTCGGCAGCTGGCGGAAGGGGATGTGTCCCTGCGCGAACTGCTGCGTCCGCCGGCTTCCGATTCGGCAATCATCTTCAAGAGCTACCACCTCTTCACGAATCAGTGGGTGCGGCTCAACTGGATGCCGCTGGGCCTCGTTGATCCCCACTTGGCGGGTATTGATGGGCGCATTCTCGTGGCGGGCGGCATGCCCGGCGAGGCCACGCCCGTCTTTCGCGAGGCCACTCTTTTTTACAGCGAGCGGCATTTCTCGATGCTCGATTACCTGGCCATGTTTCTCTACCTTGGTTCGCTCGTGCTCATCGGGAAGTATTTTGCCCGTCGGGACAGCGGCACGGAGTTTTTCTTCCTCGGCGGGCGGAAGATTCCGTGGTGGGCGGCGGGCCTGAGCATTTATGCCACCGGCACGAGCGCGATCAGCTTCATGGCTATCCCGGCCAAGACCTACATGACCGATTGGCTCTATTTCATCGGCATGTCGATCTTCCCCTTCTTCACCGTGATTCTCGCGGCGTATCTCTTTATTCCGCTCCTGCGGCGGTTGGAGATCACGACCGTGATGGAGTATTTTGATCTGCGTTTCGGGCGCTCCGTGCGCTTCCTCATGTCGTTTGTGAGTGTCATGGGGCAGGTAGCGGGTCGCATGAGCATCACGCTGCTCCTGCCTGCCTTGGCGCTCTCGGCGGTCACCGGGGTCGATATCTATCTGAGTATTCTTGTGATGGGGGTGCTGGCAACAATCTACACCGTGATGGGCGGCATCAGCGCGGTTATCTGGACGGATGTGTTGCAGGTGGGCGTTCTCTTCGGGGGCGCGATCCTCAGCTTCTTTCTCATCATGGCGCACGTCGACGGCGGTTTCACGCACATGATCGACCTCGCCGTGGCCGACAACAAGTTCAACTTCTTTGATTTCCGCCCCGATCTGACCACCGCAACCATGTGGATTATGCTCCTGTGGGCGGTCTCGGATGTATTCGGGAAGGGGCTCGGCCAGGAAGGCTTGCAACGCGCCTTTTCCACGCCGACGGTGCGCGACGCCCGCCGCTCAATGATCACCCTGGCGGTGGTGGCCCTGCCGGCCGGCTTCCTCTTCTACGGCATTGGCACGGCGCTCTATGCCTTTTACCACCAGCATCCGGAGTTGCTCAACCCGACGCTGCAAAACGACGCCATCTTCCCGCTCTTCATCGCCCAAAAGCTCCCCGTGGGTATCGCGGGATTGGTCATCTCGGCGCTCTTTGCTGCCGCCATGTCCACCCTCGATACGGCCATGAACAGCGTCTCCGCCATCATCACGCGGGACTATTACAGTGTCTTCAACAAGAACGCCCCTGAGCGCGTGCAGATGCGCCTGGCACGCTGGGTGACGATTACCTGCGGGGTCATCGGCACGGGCATCGCGCTCTACATGGCGTCATTTGAGAATCTCGGGTCGCTCTGGGACCGCTTCTCCATCCTGCTCGCGCTTATTGGCGGAGGATTGGGCGGGGTGGGGGCGCTGGCTCTGTGCACGACGCGCGCGAATTCCGCCGGGACGCTTCTCGGCGTGGCCGTGACGTCGGCCTTTATATTTTGGCTTCGCTTCCACGCGCCCGTTATTCCCGGGATTTCGCCCCTGCACTTCTTCGCCTACGGCACGGCCTCCCTCTTCGTCGGCTTCATCACCGGCTACCTCTTCAGTATCATCATCGCCGCCGTCTTTCCCAACATGCCGCGCAAGGATCTCACCGGGCTCACGCTCTGGACCTCCAAGCGCGGGGTGGAGGAGTAAGGCCCGGCCCCGGGCTCCCGATGTCTCCGGCCGCTCTTGGCCGGGGACACGTGGGCATGGCTGAACTCTCACCCCTTTTTGAAGAGCAGGGCCACGGCGTGAACGGCAATGCCTTCGCCGCGGCCGAGGGCACCCATTTTTTCGTGGGTCGTTGCTTTGATTCCCAATTGGGTTGTCGCGATTTGCAGAGTGGCCGCGAGGGTTGCCTTCATTTTGGGAATGAAGGGGGCGATGCGAGGCTGCTCGGCGATGAGCGCAACATCGATATTGCCCACAGAATAGCCCGCTTCACACGCTGCTTGAGCCGCTTTTGCAAGAATCCTCTGTGAATCCATGCCCGCCCACTGGGGATCGCTTGGGGGGAAGTGGTGCCCGATATCAGCCGCGCCGACGGCCCCCAGAATCGCATCGGCGACTGCGTGGGTCAGGACGTCGGCGTCGGAGTGCCCGAGGAGGCCCCGCTCAGAATCGATCTCCACGCCACCCAAGACCAAGCGGCGACCGGGTTGCAACTGGTGGATATCGAAGCCCAAACCAATCCGAAAGGGAGGCGCGGTTTCCATTCAAATCCGGATCGGAGAAGAAGAGAGGGGGCGGGCTCGATGGAGGCGAGGCATGTTCACTCGGGAGGGGGGCCGGGGGCATTCTGGGCCTCGGCCCGTGCGCGTGCGGCGGCTTCCCGCCGCTCTTGCAGCCACTGGGGCGGCGGTGGTGGGGGAGTGGACGATCCGCTGTCTCCGCCCGAGGGCCGGACGGTCGGGCGGCGGGTCCGCGCGGGTGGTTGGGCACCTGAATCGCCAGAGCGGCCGGGTTGTGCGGCCGTTGTCCCGGCGACTGCGGGGCGCGTGGAGGGCGGCTCCGGTGCGCCCACGACAGGCATCGGGGTGCTGTTGGCGCTGAGGCGTTCCAGCTCGATGCTTTCCGTTTGTCCCTCGTGATTGAGGACGATGGCGTTCTTCTCCAAATCAAAACTCCGCACATGGAAGGGTGCCGAGGCGTCATTCAGAGGCACCCACTTTCCTTCCCGCGTGCGCTTGTCGGTGATGAGGAAACGGTATTCACCCTCAAGCTGGTAGACACCGCGAAATTCAAAACGGCGGCTGAGGGGGCCTTGGGTTGCCGCTGGCGGGGGCGCGGCCGGTTGAGTGCGATCTTCCGGAGCGACAAAGCCCGGCGGCAGGAAGGGAGAGCGCTCCGCGAGCGCGGCCAACATTGGGCCACTCCCGCCCCCGAGTATGAATGTGGCGAGTAAAGGAAGGGAGAAAAAACGGGGAACGGATCTCATGACAAATCTCACGCGGATGCTGCGGACGACTTTAATTTCCTTAATCAAGGTATCTGTGGAAAAGTTGCAACCCCCTTCCGCTCGAATGCCCCACGCCGCGTGTAATTGCGAAGTTTGCCATGACTCCCGATATGCCAACGGCCCGGCCTGCCCGCCGCACTCCAGAACGGCCCCGGCATGTCCGACGCCTTTTGGAGCGTGCGCTCCGCGCCGCTTTTCGCCGGGCGCGCGGCAAGGGTCGCAATGCCCGCACATGCCCAAATCAACCACGGCAATCGCCGGTGGCGCAGGTTTCTCAACGGCTGACAAACTTCGGGATCACAGCCCGCCACGCCCGAGCCTCGTGCGCCCCGGGTTTTTCAACTGGGGAAAATGAAAAAGCCGACGGGTCTGCGCGACCCGTCGGCTGATAAGAGAAGATCCGCGCAAATTCAGAGGCGCGGGATGGTGAGGCCGCCGTCGACCATGAACACCTGCCCGGTGGAATAGGGAAAATCCCCGCGCACGAGGGCACCGGCCACCTTGCCGATATCATCGGGCTCACCCCAGCGACGGGTCACGCAGAGGCCGTCGGCGATGAGTTTGTCGTATTTCTCGGACACGCCGGAGGTCATATCCGTGCGCGTCACCCCGGGTCGGATCTCGTAGACGGGTATGCCCGCCTCGCCGAGGCGCGTGGCAAAGAGCTGCGTGGCCATGCTCAATCCCGCCTTGGCAATGCAGTATTCGCCGCGGTTGATCGAGGCCACCGTCGCGGAGATGGAGGAGATGTTGATGATGCCCCCGGCAAATCCCGGTTGGGCCTCCTTTTGCTCCAGCATCCAGCGGGCCGCCGCCTGCGTGAGGAAGAAGGCTCCCTGCAGGTTTGTCCCGACTACATGCTCAAAGCTCTCCTCGGTCGTTTCGAGAACATCGAGGCGTTGCTTCGGCGCGACCCCGGCGTTGTTCACGAGCCAGTTGAGCTGTCCGAACTCGTTGCGGACCTTGTCGAGCATGGCGGTGCGCGATTCCGCCGACCCGATGTCGCCGGGGCAGTAGATCACGTCGACACCGAGGGCGCGCAACTCATCGAGAGTCTCGGCAACGGCGCTTTCCGGGCGCATTCCGTTGATGGCGAGATGCACGCCCTGTTTGGCGAGCACGCGGGCGATCCCGAGGCCAATGCCCCGGGATCCGCCGGTTACAAGAGCGGTTGTTCGGCTCATGGGTTCTTTCCGGATTTAGAGTTTGGGCACGTCGACCCAACGGCGCTCTTCCCAGCTCTTCAGGCCGAGCTCGGCGAGCTGCACACCCTTGGCACCTTCGCGCAGGCTCCAGCGGAAAGGTGCGTCGACGGCAATGTGCTTGAGGAACATTTCCCACTGGACCTTGAAGGCGTTGTCGTAGGGCTCCTGGTCGGGGACGAGTTGCCAGCCTTCGAAGAAGTTGATGGGCTGCGCAATGTCCGGATTCCACACCGGCTTGGGAGTCGATCCGTAGTGCTGGATGCGGCACTCACGGAGCGTGGCCACCGCGCTGCCATGGGTGCCGTCGACTTGAACGGTGAGCAGGTCGTCGCGGCGCACGCGGGTAACCCAGCTGCTGTTGAAATGCGCCACGATACCGCCTTCGAGTTGGAAGGTGGCGTAGGCGGCATCGTCGGCCGTGCACTTGTAGGGCTTTCCTTCCTCATCGATACGCTCCTCAATGTGCGTGGCCCCCATGCAGGAGACGCTTTCGACATTGCCGAAGAGATTATCGAGGACGTAGCGCCAGTGGCAGAGCATGTCGACAATGATGCCCCCGTCGTCTTCCTTACGGTAATTCCAGCTCGGGCGCTGCGCGGGGATGTTGTGCCCTTCGAAGACCCAGTAGCCAAACTCGCCGCGCACGGAGAGGATCTTGCCGAAGAAGCCCTGCTCTTTGAGGCGCTGGAGCTTGAGCATACCGGGGAGCCAGAGCTTGTCTTGGACGATCCCGTTTTTCACCCCTGCCTTTTCGCAGAACTCGGCGATTTCAAGGGCCGTGGCGGTGTCCACAGCGGAGGGCTTTTCGCAGTAAACGTGTTTGCCGGCGGCGGCCGCTTTCTTCACCGCATCGGCGCGTCGGCCCGTGGTCTGGGCGTCGAAGTAAACCGTGTAGCGGTCGTCCTTGAGAGCCGCGTCGAGGTCGGTGGACCAGTTGTCGACTCCGCTGAGGGCAGCGAGTTCCTTGAGTTTCGACGGGTTGCGCCCGATGAGAAGGGGGTCGGGCATGATGGTGTCGCCGTTTGGCAGACGCACGCCCCCTTGTTTGATAATCGCGACGATCGACCGGAGGAGGTGCTGGTTCTTGCCCATGCGCCCGGTGACGCCGTTCATGATAATGCCAATGCGATGTTCGCTCATTGTGTTGGGTTCTTTCGGGAGTTTGATGTTAATGCGATTGATTTCTTAAACGTGTTTCAGGGAAGCGTCGGCGATGGCGGCGAGCCATGCATCCTGGTCGCCCTTCCAGCGCTCTTCGGAAAAGATTTCCACTTCGTGGAGGCCCTTGAATCCGGCCTTCTCGACCCATCCCCGGATCTCGCGGATGGGGATGCAACCCTCGCCCATGAGACCCCGATCGAGGAGCATGTGCCGGGTGGGCGTGCGCCAGTCGCAGACATGGAAGGCGAAGAGGCGGCCATCCTTGCCGCAACGGGCAATCTCGCGTTCGAGATTTGGATCCCACCAGAGGTGGTAGACGTCCACCGCCACGCCCACCAGGGGCGAACCGATTTGGTTGGCCATATCCGTCGCGGTGGCGAGATCGTTGATGGCCGAGCGGTCGTCGGCATACATCGGGTGGAGGGGTTCGATGGCCAACTGCACGTTGAGGCGTTCGGCCTCCGGGAGGAGGCGCTCGATGCCTTCGCGGATCTGAGCACGGCTCACGGCGAGGGTCTGCGCCGGATGCGCTCCGCACACGAGCACCACCATGGGCGCGTCAATGCCGGCCGCTTCTTCGATGGCCCGGAGGTTGTCGGCATGGCCTTTGGCGCGCTCTTCCTCATTGCGGTGGCAGAAGAACCCGCCCCGCACGAGAGCCACGGTCTGGAGACCGGCGTCCGTGATCTGGCGGCGCACGGCGGGAAGTTCGCGTCCTTCCAATGCGTCGCGCCACACCGTGATGCCGCCGAAACCGGCCCGCGCATAACGCTCGATGGCCGTTTCGATGGGCCAGGGCTTCGTCGTGATCGTGTGAACCGCGACCTGTGACAAATCGACCGCTTCCATCAGATGGAGGTGCCTTTGAGGCAACCGTAGAAGGTGTATTCGGGCTCACCGGCGAGCAGGCGCTGCACGTAGAGAACGAGCTCACGCGCGTGGTAGTCGCCCCACATGCTCGATTCTCCGCAGGGCTGCTTGCGCCCGGGGGGAATGAAGTCCCAGCCGTTCGGGCGGTGATAGATGCTGTGCAACACGAGGCCGTGGTGAGATTCGTCGTGGCTCGTGTAGGTCTCCGAAAGGAGCGTCTTGAGCGCGAGCAGACCGGCCTCGTAGTAGTGCTTGCCTTCGGCTGTATCCGTTCCGAGGTAACGACCCAGACGGATGAGGCCCTGCGCGCCAATGGCCGCCGCCGAGCTGTCGACCGGCTCGAAATCATTGAAGGGATCGGCCGGGCGGTTTCTGTAGTCGCCGAGCTGATACAACTGCGGTGCGCCGCCGTCCCAATACGGGATGCCGTCGCTCGCCGTGTTTTCGATAAACCAGTCGCAGGTCGCCTTGGCCGCCTTGAGGTAGACCGCCTCGACCGCCGCTTTGCCGCCGAAGGGCTCAAATTCCGCATCATAGGAAGCCGGGAGAGAGCGGAAGAATTCGAGTTCCTCCGGATACCCCACCATCGCCCAGGCGAGGCCGCGCGTCCACGTCGTGAACCCGCTGAAGCCCTGCTGCGCATTCGGGCAGCGGAAGTTGCCGTCGTTGGTATTGAAGACCGCTTCGTGCGCCGTGCGGCCCCACTCATCGTAGGAGTCGCGCCCTTCGCCGTAGTAGATGTTGAAGCGCGCGGTCGAGAGGCCGTGCTGAATGGAGCGGCCCAGGAGGCTCACACGGCGGTCGTTTTCGGTCATCACCGCGTGTCCCAGGCAGTGCCCCACACCGAGGATGCGACAGCTCCGGATGGTGTCGACAAAGAGCGAGTGCGGCCCGTTGAAGGAGTAGATATAACCGCCCCCATCGGCGGTGCGCGACCAGCGCTGCGCCTGCACCGAGGCCGACACCTTCAGCGCGATTTTATAAAACTCCGTTTCCCATTCTCCATCCGGAAGACGGCCTTCGCGCTGCAGGCGAAGGAGGTTGCCGTAAGTCGAGAGGTTGTTGAACCCATGGTCGTGCACACCAAAATGGCTCACGTGTGAAGCCATCCGGTCTACTGTGCCCTCGCGACCGATCTTCAGGAACGTCTCGTCGCCCGTGGCATCGTATTGCAGAATGGCCGAGCCATATTGAAAGCCTTCCGTCCACTCTGTCCAACCGCGCGTCGTGTAGCGACCGTCCACGGTGAAAACGGGTGTGCCTTTGGAGCGGTCATACTCTTTTTCGATGCGCAGGATCTTGGCACCGGACAGCTGCCAGAATTTTTCAATGAGGGGGCGCAAAGACGCCGGATCAATGGGGTTGTTGAGCTTCATGGGTTTATCTTAGCTTCCGTATCGTTTATCTTTCTTGGTGTGAACAAGGATCAATTCGCTGTCCTCAAGCGCTTCATAGGAGTGTTCAAGGATGGCGTCAAATTGAAGGCAGTCGCCCGCGCGCAGGAGCGTGGACTGGCCGGGCAAAACGAGGCGAATGCAGCCCCGAAGGACCCAGCACAGCTCGTGTTCCTCCCGGTGAATTTCCGGGTTGCTCACCCGCGCGCCCGCCCGCGCCTCCGCACGGAAGCAACTCGTGTTGGCGAAACGCACGCGGCGAAACGAAAAGTTGTCGTGAGTATACCGCCGCTCCGTCGTCTGCTGGGCCAGGGGGCTTTCCGCAAGCGAGAGGAGATCCGTCGCGCTCATTGAAAAGACGCGCGCCAGCCGGTAAAGTGTTTCCAGTTCCCCTACCGATTGGTTCCGCTCCAGCCGCGAAATCACCGCCGTCGACACCCCCGAGCGCGCCGATACCTCCTCAATCGTCAGACCCGCGCGCTTCCGCAACCGCCGCAATACACGGAAGTCATACAGGAGGGGTGTCTCTGCGGAAATGGTCGTTTCGGGGCTGGCCATCGTTCTCCAGCCTTGATCAAAAAATTCCTTTTGCAACACTAAACAATCGATTTCGTAGCCTTCTCGAAAATTATTCATCGATATGGTGCGCCCTGCACTCTCCGCAGTAACCTTGTGGTCAGGTACCCGGGCGCCATCGGCGCGCCGCGTAAACGGGCTCATCGGCGGTCCCTTTAAGGGTAATCGGGCGACGTTTGCGCAAAAAACCAAAAAAACTACCCGCTTCGCACAGCCGCTCCACCCAGGAGGCGCTTCCCACGGCTCCGCCCTTGGCCCCGTAGCCATCGACCGGCCCCGGTTCTTCCACGCCGGAAGCCTCTTCCCT
>JAFIGE010000138.1 GCA_020831585.1 Opitutales bacterium
TCATCCATCAGCCGTCTTTTCTGCACCACCCTCGAAATAAGGTGGTGGCACGCCAGTCGTGGATAACGTAGCCGCCTGCAAAACTTCCTGCTCATGGGGCCACTCAAACACGTGCCCATCCTCTGTCAACGCGCAAATATTCAGAACATTTAAAAAATCAAGAAATGGCACCCGACAAGGGACGGGCAGGGTCTCCTGTGCGCCGAACCTTGCCGGGCGGGCGGGTCGCCTCAGATGGTGCTGTGGAGACCGACGGCGTTGCCCTCGCAATCTTCGAAGATGCCGATGAATCCGTGGGGCGGTATGGCCATGCGGGAATGCAGAACCTTTCCGCCGGCTGCCGGGATGCGGGCGAGGACGCCGTCGAGATCGCCCTCGACATTGAGGTAGACCATCGTGCCGCCCACTCCGGGGGAGCAGGTGGGGAGATGGGAAAGGGCTCCGGCCACCCCGCCCGCCGCCTCGTCGGCGGGGAACATCCGCATGGAGCATCCCTCGCCGTCCACGGCGATGAGTTTCGTTTGCAGGATTTCTTCGTAGAACCGGGTCGCCCGCGCGAGATCAGCGACGTGGATTTCAAACCAGTTGAGTGCGTTTCGTTTCATGGATTGTGCTTGTTTAGTTTTTGTGAAGGCCGCCCGCCCGATTGGCGGGAGGTGGGGGCATTCAAGCATGGTCCGCTGACAACCCTATGTCAGTGCGACCGGATTTTCTTCCGCAACTTTCAGGTGGGATCGCTCAGACCGTCTGAGTAGATCCGGACCATGGCCTGTGCGGTCGCTCGCAGGCGGGCCCGGAGCGCCGGGGGGTCGCAGACCTCGACACCGGCTCCAAAGCCTGGCAGCCAACACGCCAAACCCTCCAAGGAGGGAACAAGGATACTCAGCTCGCGTATTTCACGGGAGCCTCCGGTTTCCGCCACGAGCGTGCCCACCAGCTCTCTGCGGAAGCGATCCAAGGCTGCCTTCGCCACCTTCAGGCGGACAGGGATCTTTTCGGAGCGTGCGATTTCTCCGGCGAGGTGGGTGCGAATAGAAAAGGTTTCATGGCCGGAAAAGCGGTCCTCGCAAACGGTCAGGCCCTCCACACGATCGAGCCGGAAATCGCGGAAGTCCCGCCTCCAGCGGCAAAAGGCGAGCAGATGCCAATGGCCCGCGTAGTAGAGCAGCCCCAGGGGCTCGACTTTGCGTCGGTTCCCCGGCCGATGCCCGCCCGTAAGGTAGACAAATTCAAGACAAGTCCGGTCAAGAATCGCCCGGCGAATGGGCAGGAGGGCGGCATCTGCGGAAGGACCGCCGGGGCAGAGCCAAACGCCCACCACTTCGCGCAAACGCGCCATGGCCTCGCGGCGTTCCTTTGGCAGGACAGCCTGGATTTTGGTAAGGGCGGAACGGAGGGCACGGCGCACAGCCACATCGGCAATTTCCTCTGTGGCCGCAGCCGCGAGGGCGAGCGCAGCCGCTTCATCTTCGTCCACGAGGAGCGGCGGAAGGGCAAAGTTGCCAACCAAGCGATAGCCTCCACCCTCGGCCTCGCCAATGGGCAGGCCCATTTCTCCAAGCGCGGCAAGGTCGCGAAAGACCGTGCGTTCGCTCACTTCCCAATGACCGGCCAACTCTTCAACGGTAACGCGCCGCCGCGTTTGCAGGAGAAGGATGGTTCCCGTCAGCCGGTCAATACGGTTCATTTCCCCATACCATGGCATGGGGAGGAACAGGCAAGCCTCAGAGGGAGCGGAGGTATTCGATAAGGGCGGCGCGGTCGGGGGCGGGAAGATTGCGGAAGTGCTCACGGGCGCTTTCGGCTTCGCCGCCGTGCCAGAGAATGGCCTCCTCGAGGCTGCGCGCGCGACCGTCGTGCAGGTAGGCTTCCTGGCCACCCACCGCAGCCGTGAGGCCAATGTTCCAAAGCGGTGCGGTGCGCCACTCGGAGCCACCGGCGACGCCCTCGCCGAGGTTGTCGGCAAGATCGGGCCCGAGGTCGTGGAGAAGCAGGTCGGTGTAGGGGCGGATGGTCTGGTTGCGCAGCTCGGCGGCCGGGTGGTTCGGCCCGGTGCGCAGCTCGCGCACATGGCACATGACACATCCGGCTTGCTCGAATATCTGGTGGCCGAGAATGACCTGCGGGCTGTCGAGATTACGCTGCGCCTGCACGCCGAGCACGGCGATGTAGCGCGTGAGCTGATCCAGCTCCTCGTCGGTGATTTCGGGGGGTTGCCCGCCGGAATAGATCGATGTGGTCACCCCCATGTCGTTGATGAAGGCGGAGGCGATCTGCTGGCGCAGGCTGGGCATGCGCGCTTTGTGACCGAAGCGACCAAGGCGGGTCTCTCCAGTCTCGGAATCGGCAACCCATTGAGGGCGGCCGGAGATGCCGTCGCCGCTCTCATCGTCGGGATCGGCGAGGGCAAGAATGGTTTCTTCGTCCACAGCCTCAAGGAGGCCCAGTCCGATGAGCGGGCGCGCCATGCGCACGGAATGGTAGGCGGGAACGGGTCCCTCGAAACTGTAGTTGGGTCGGCGCAGTTGATAGGGCGTGCCGTCGCCATATTGGCCATCGAAGTAGGAATAGTTGGCGAGGCGCGCGGTGCCGTCGGGCGCGCCGCTGGTGGCCTGGTTGTGGAAGACGCGGCCGAGAACCGGGTGGGGGGTGCCCGTGGCGTCGGCGGCCACATTGACGGTGCCGAGCAGGAGCGGCTGACCAACCGGAGGGAGGAAGGAGCGCCCGTTGTTCACGTGACATTCCACACAGCTGCGGGCGTTGAAGAGGCGGCCAAGTTTGCCAATGTGGTCGGTAAAGACCGGGTTGCCCGGCTCGGAGTGGGTGCCCGAACCGAAATCGGTATGGTGCAGTCGACGCCCGAGAAGAAAGGGTTGCGTGCTCGCCGGGGCGATGTTGCCCGCCATCTGCTTGAAAAGATGAATGGGCTCATCCGAATATTGGTAGGGCAGCGTGCTCCGGCCGCCCAACCAGGCGGCCTCCGGAATCGGGAACGAGTCGAGGCGCGGCCCCACTCCCTGCCAGGGGACAATGCCGGTGCCGACGATGTAGAGAAAGGTTGTCCCGTAGTAATTCGTGCGCCCGTTGGCCGGTCCCTGAAGGAAGAGACTGATTTCGATTTCGATGCGGTCGCCGATGGCCAGGGGGCGATTGCCCTCGGGAATATTCCGGCTGATTGTGACGGAATACTGGTTCGGCCCGACGAGGGGCGCGAGGACGTTGTAGTGATACTCGGCAAGTGTGCTCTGCCCCCTGTAAAAGGCCCTGAATTCCGGCTGCGAAAGAGGAATGAGCGTGGTGTAGGTGAAGGTGATGTCGGTGCCCCCCTTGGCTACGCGGTCCGTGATCTCCATGATGAAAGTGCGCTCCTCCCAATACCAGGGCAGATAGTGATCATAAGCCCGAAACATATACTCGCGGGCGTGCCGGTCGCGTGCCCGATCGCCGAAGTAGGTGACGAGGGCTGTGGGCGTCTCGACCATGATTTCGGGTTCAAGCGGCGTGCTGGCGTCGAAAAGGGGCACGTATTCGAGCGGCTCTGAAGGGCCGCCCGGGTCTCCCGGATCGCCGGGATAGGAAAGCGTGAAAAAGAGCGGGCTTGCCGAAAGCGGAAGGATGATCGAACGCAGGCCACCTGTGCCGACGATGACCGCACCGTGCGGCGTCCACGCTTCGGGATCGCCCAGTGTGGAGGAAACCAAGGGTTGATAGGGCACGCCGGACCGGCTGAGCCAGCTCACTTCGAGCACGGCGCTTCGATCCGGCTCCAGATAGCGCGTTTGCGGTGGAGTCGGCTCGCCCTCGGTGGCGAGGGAGACATCGTCGAGGAAAACCTCCCCTTCCCCACCCTGGACAGCCCCGGTGACGAAGCGGAATCGGATAATGGCGTCCGCCGCATTTGCCGGAGCGGTGAGGTTGGCAATGCGGAACTCCTGCCAGGAGCCCTGGGAAGCGGTGAAGTTGATCAGCCCGGTTCCGCCGAGACCCAATCCGGTGGAGCTCAGCCACTGCACCTCGTATTGCTGCAGATAGCTCGCCCCCACGCTGACCTGCCTCGCATGAAAAACAAAGTCGTAAACACGCCCGGCCTGGACAGCCGCGCCCGCATCCGAGAGGCGTTGCACAAGCAGACCCTCGTTGGGCGTAGCGGTGGCGTTGAAGAGCCGCGCGCGAATGCTGTGCCCGCCGGATCGTGCCTGAAGATCGCTGCGCTCCGGTGCCTGTCCGCCAAGACGCTGCCAGGCATCGGCTGACACACCCGCGCCCGCTTCAAAGCCTCCATTGACCACCACCGAAATCCCCTCGGTTGATCCAGGGATTTCCTCCACGACCCGGTAATGCCCGCCACCGCCCGGGAAATCGTCGAGGATGCTCCCACCGCCGTCACCGGGTCGCTGCGCACCCAGATTTGTCCAGGGACCGGCGGCATCCGGTGCCCACTGGAGCTGATAGGTGCGCCCGGATTCCGTAGGCCAGCTTAAACGAACGCCCCGCTCCGTTCGCAATACTTCTTCTGCCGGCCCAGCCAGACACACCCCCGGCACAACCGCTGCGGTCAGAAAGAGGCCTGCCCGCGAAATTCGGGCAGACGCAGTTAGATACGAGGACACACGGGGCAAGGGGCAGGGAAGCATTTGAAATGCATAATCATGCATTCCTGGCCGCTGGCAAGAGAAATTTTTAATTCACCCCTCCCGTCCGGAGACCGCATGCAAAGAGGGCCGGTCATCCCTGCGGATGCCGACCCTCGCAAATGCCAAACAGAAGAAGAGAATGAGAAATCAGGACTGTCGGCGACGGCGGCGCGCGGCAACGCAGGCCAATCCGATCAAACCGAAGAGCGCCGCATAGGCGGAGGGCTCAGGGATCACGCTCACGTTGTCGATGGCCATGGTTGCCCCGGCTCCTGCAAAAGCCCCGGCGGCAACAAGGAACGTGATCGTCATATTCGTGGCGGCCGGATCAATGGACGAAAGATCGTAGGAGAAATTGGTCCACGAATCCCCGTTCAGCGGTCCGGGCGCGTTGAGGGAGATGAATCCACCCGGAGTTCCGAAGAGAGGGACACCGTCAAAGAGGACGCGGAGCTGGATGTTGGTTCCGTCGATGGGTCCTGTAAGAATGGCGTCGAAGCTGAAATCCGTCGCTCCCCCCAAACTTAAATCGGTTGTGGTGAAGAAGAGTTCATAGCCGCGCCCGGCACCTTCGCCATTGTGATACCCTCCAAACTCAAGGGCACCGCCGGGGTTGCCACCGGCTGGCAACCAGCTTTTGGAGGTCTCGCCAAACGGATCACCGGCGACGTTCCAAGCCTCGATGGATTCCGGTGTGTCGAAGGAAATATGGAATATGGAAGCACCGAGCGACGCGGATGTCGCTGCGCAACCGATCCCGAGCAGTGTGAGGAGTGTTTTCATAGTGATGTGTATGCTGATTATCTAGTGTTTTGAAACCGCTCCGGCCTGCCTTTTTTCAAACATAGGCAAACAGGTAGCGGCGTGATTAATCCGAGATTCCAAAACGATAGAAGACGGCCGCGGCCGCACCGGGAAGGCCGCCGGGATGCGCGAGCGGAGGTCCTTTCCTGTTTTGCGAAAGCAGAAACGAAGAGGGAGCGGCATGTCGGGGGGGGGCGTGAACCGGTTCTCTTCCGGGATGCATCACGGAGCTACGGAGAGAAGACCTCGCAGAGTGAAACATGGATGATAAAATCAAACAAAGGGGAAACAGATCAAGCCGAATTGCATATTTGTGCATTTTTTGAGCTTCACCTTGCATTCCGGGCCGCGCTTGCGGAACCCCGAATCTCGTGCCGGGGAGCCAAGGGATTACCGTGCGGGCCGGGTGTTGGGCATGTTTGGCTAAGCCGATGGCGCGAAAAAACCGACGATACGCGCACCCCTGTCGTGATGGTCGCGCCGTTGAGAGGTGAAAAACCGTCACTTGCCGCGCCCACCAAGCCATCAAAAGAATCGGTGCTATTCGAAGAAAGGAGTGGCCCCCAGGCATTCGCCGTGGAGAAATCAAATTCCTTGGTTTCGCAGTTTGCGTTGATCGCCGTGATCATGCCCCCGCATTGGGCCGTGGGAAACGGCGGAGAGAGGCGCAGGCGGATCACCGCTGCCTCCCGGCGCATTCCACAGCGGTGCCGAGCACAGTACTCCAAAGAGACCCCGGTTCGCCGAACGCGTCCAGAATAGAGCCGCCAGCCTTTTGCGGTTTCCCATGGCTGCGCGCCCCTGATTGCGCAAAATCAGCCATAATCCAATCTATCCGGGGTAGATGCCGCGGCCGTATCGGTTAAAGTGGGAGATGTTCTCCCCAACCCTGAAATCTCCTCCCCTACCCCGATGAAAATTCCGCCCCTGTTTAACCCCAACTTACCGGGCTGCCGTTCCGTCTTCTGCCTGCTGGGAGCGATCCTCCTCAGCGTCCTCACTGCGCAGGCCCGCCCGCCCCTCTTCCTGCTCGACGAGGACCGGCTCGCCGAGATCCAGACGCTCGTGACCGTTCCGGGGACGACGCATTATGAGATGTTTGAGGCGGTGAAAGCGCGCGTCGAAGCGAACAACATTCCCGGCACAGGCAGCTACCAGCGCGGCTACATGGCCCGGGAAGCAACTTTCCTCTATCTGCTCACCGGCAACACCGCCTACCTCGATACGGCGTTCACGCGCCTGCAGGAAGTCTTCACGGTGAGCCAGCCGGCTGGCGAAGGCACTCCCAGTTCGGGCACCGGTCTCGCCCGCGCGCAGACCCTCGCGAGTTTTGCCATGACCTACAACTGGGGCTACGAAGGCTTCACCCAAGCCCAGCGCGACTGGATCCTCGCCCGGGTGAATGAGGGTTTCGACACTTACGGCACCGCCCTCGGCCACCCCAACATCGAATACCAGCAAAGCAACTCCAACTGGAACGGCGTTGTCGCCGGCGCGCATGTGATGTCGCTCATCGCCATGGACCAGCACATGGGCGAGCGGCGGCGCGACTTCCAGCGCAGCCGGGAGATCGTGCGCGTACACCCGGCCTCTTTCGGCAACCGGGGTTGGACACAGGAAGGCAATTATTACTTCGGGCTCTCTATGGAGTATGTCTTTCCCGCCATGGCCGCCCTCCGGCAAATCGGCGATCCCCACGCCGCGACCACCTTCGCCACTCGTCGCCCGCATCATATCATCATGTATGCGAGCATGTTCAACGCGGGACAAAATTCGCTTACCTGGGGCGTGGGCGGCGACACCATCCCCAATGCCGGCTTGACGAGCGCCCTCTTCGACCTCATCGCGCCGGGTGAAGTGCCTGCCTTCAAGTGGTTTTTCGACCGCGCCCGCGGCATCCTCAATCCCGCCGCTCCGGCAAACAAATACGACTACCATGCGGGCGGCACCCTTTATGGCCTGATCTTCTATCCGGAGGATGTCACCCCCGCCGATCCTTCATCGAGTTATCCCACGGTCATGGATGACAACCGCGGGGGCTACATCTTTCGCTCCGGCTGGGACGGCACCGATCACTCCATCGTCGGGTTGTGGGGCGATACGACAAACTTCGGGCGCTCCTGGAGCCAGTCGGACGCGGGCCAAATCAGCCTCATGTCCTATGGTGTGAAGTGGACCGCCGGCCCCGGCCCGGCAACCACCGGTCTCGATAACGCATTCTCGCAAATTCTCGTCAATGGCTCTGCCCGCGACACCACTGGAACGGGCGGGCTCCTCGGCCATCAGGTTTCCCCGACCGGGGGCTATGCACGGGTGAACGGGGGTTCCAAGTTCGCCGCCCTCGGGGTGGATACGGCCATCCGTCATGTCCTCACGGATTTCTCGCCGACCGGTTTCGACATCATTTCCACTTTTGATGAGCTGGTGGCTTCCGAAGCCAAAACCTTCGCCTGGAATGCCTTCGTCCCCGAGCGCGCCTTCACCACCGGGACTGAGGACGGTGTGCCCTATGCCCTCCTCACGCACGAGGGCGCTTTCCTGAAAATCTGGTTTGTCACGCCGGGGGCGGGCTTCGCCAACGGCAGCAACCACATCACCTACCAATTCGATCCCGCCGCCCAGCTCGATGTGTGGACGGTCATGGCGACGGGCCTCGGCACCCCTCCGGTGGCCTCCATCTCAGGCACTGGCAACGGGGCCACCGTGACCCTGGGAGCCAGCGAACTTACCTTTGACGGGGACACCCGCCGTATCCACTCCTCCACTCTCACCGACCTCAATTCCACCACCAACCCGATCATCGGCGCCGACAAGACCGCTGGTCTGGCACCCTTGACCGTGGCGTTCAGCGGTAGCGCCACCGCTGATTCCGGTGAAACGCTCTCCTTTTTCTGGGACTTTGGTGACGGCCACACCTCGACTGCACAAAACCCGGCCCACACTTATGCCGATGAAGGCACCTACATGGTGATGCTGGAAGTGCGCGACGGCGCGGGCGGCTCCGACCGCACGACCCGCCGCATTTTCGTAGGCGACCGCGAACCCACGGCCCAAATTTTCCTGAGCGAGTCGATCGTTCTACCCGGTGTGGAGATCACCCTCGACGGCTCCGGCTCGACCGATCCGGAAGGTTTGCCCCTGACCTACGAATGGACCCTCGGCGACGGACGCACCCTCACCGGCCCCGTGGTCACGGCCAGTTGGCCGATCGAGAATGTGTTCACCATCGAACTCCGCGTGACCGATCCGGCAGGCAATGTGAACGTGGCCCGCACGTCCATCCGCGTGGAGAACCAGCCCCCGCGGGCACGCTTCAGCGCTGATACCCTGGGCGGCTTCGTGCCCTTCACGGTAAATTTCGACGCCTCCGAATCCTGGGATCCCGAAGGAGAGCCCCTTGTCTACGAATGGAATTTCCGCGACGGCACACCCATCGTGCAAACAACGGAACCGTTCATCTCCCATGAGTTCACAACGCCGGGCAGTTTCGATGTGCGCCTCACGGTTTTCGATCCCGCCGGCAAATCAGACAACCGCACGGAGACCGTCACCGCCCTCGGACCGGAAACCATCATCGGCTCGACCACGGAAACCGGTACCATTGCCCAGGGATTGAGCTACCGCGTCTTCGTGGGCGATCCCAGTGCCGATGCCAATCTTCCCAACATCGATATCCTCCGCCCGTGGGGCAGCGGGCGCGTGGGCAATCTCGACTTTCATGTGGCCGAACGGGATGTCCTCTACGCCATTCGCTACGAGGGTTACCTCTACGTGCCCGAGACCGGTGCCTACGCCTTCCGCCTGCGGGTTCAGCACGGGAGCCGTCTCACCATATCGGGCGAGACTATCATCTCCACGCGGGCACCCCACACCCAGGAATACCTGGAACTGGTTGCCCTCCAAGCCGGTTACCACCCCTTTCGCTTCGAAACGACCTATAATCCGGAAGACGCCTTCGAACGATGGAATTTCAACGACCTGACCTGGTCCCCGCCGGGCAACGACCAGTTCCGCCCGATTCCCGACAGCCTCTTCTTTTCCAACATCAATCTGCTTGAGCCGGCTTTCCGCGCAACCCCGGGCGTGGTCTATGATGGTGGCACGGTGCAATTCGAGGCCACGACCTTGAGCCCGGACGGCGAACCGTTGCACTTTGCCTGGGACTTCGGCGACGGCCATACGGCCACCGGAAGGAGCGTCGCCCACACCTACAACCTGCCCTCCAATCTCGCCCACCGCGTCTACAGCGCCGTCCTCACGATCACCGACAGTACGGGTGCCTCCCAAACCGTGGGAGATCTGATAACCGTTTCCCGCTATGCCAATCTCGTCATGCGGGACCACACGTCCATCGGGGCGACTACGAACAACTTCGACCGCCGCACCGCGCCGCGTAATCTGCTGGAAGCGGTCAACCACGCCCTTGAGCCGGGGACCCAACTCTACTTTTCGAGTCAACTCCGCGCCGATCTGGGTGCGGCCATGACTGCCGACGGAGCTTACCAAACGCGCTGGGTATCAAGCAATCCCGTCGATTACCTCTGGTTCCATTTCCAAAAGGACGGCGTCGACAAACCCTACATCATCACGGAATACTCGCTCACTGCCGGTGGTCTTCCATGGACAGCTGATCGCGACCCGAGGAACTGGCGGATCTATGGCTCCAACGCTCCCGAGCCCTTCGACCTCGAACCCGGCGCGGCCAATCCCGCGTGGACCCTTATCGACAGCGTGACGGATCAAGCCGGTTATGCCCGCATCATGCCCACCGTGTATTCACTTCCCAATACACAGGCCTTCGCGCACTATCTCTTTCGTCTGGAAAACCAATCGGGCGGAATCGACGGACGCGTCGAGCTAACGGAATTGCAACTCTTCAGTTACCTGGACACGCAAACCGATGTCTTTGGGAATCAGCCACCCGTGGCGGACCTGCAGGTCTCCGCCAATACAGGCGAGGCGCCCCTCACGATTCAATTCGACGCCAGCGGAACGACCGATCCCGATAACGACTGGCTCTATTACACCTGGGATTTCGGCGATGGCCATGTGCACTCGTTGCTCCTCGGCGAGGACACATTCGCCCACACCTACTACCAGCCGGGGACCTATCACGCGGTCCTTACGGTGCACGATGGCAACGGTGCCTCCGATACAGTCACCCGCACCATCCTGGTCGATCCGCCCACCGCCAATCAAGTTCCCGTGCCCGCCCTCTCCGTCTCCGTCACGACCGTCCTTGTCGGCACGCGCCTTGATTTTGATGCCGCCGGATCGTTCGATCCCGACGGGGACGCGATGGACTTCTCCTGGGAGTTTGGCGATGGGCGCCGCGCCCAGGGCGAGAACGTGAGCCACACTTTCGATAAACCGGGATCGTTTGACGTGGTCCTCATCGCGCGGGACGAACGCGGGCTCTCCGCGAGCACGTTTCAGACGATCGAAGTCCTTCCGCCAAACGGAGGACGGGGAATCCTCAGCTTCAACTTCAATGAACGCCGACGCCACATGAGTTATACGGTCGGTGCCGGCCTCATGCCCGTGGCTTACTGGAACAACCTGCTCGACCGCGGCTTTGCCAGCCTCCCCATTTTCCCCGGATGGTTTGATTCGAGTGGAAACCCCGTCGACCTCACGGTCACCTCCGAGCTGGCCCAGGAGCGGATTTCGGTTTCGAACAACCTCCACGTGGCGATGGATGGGAATGAGCGCCTCACGCAGCGCGCCCGCACACAGAGATCTTACGGCAGCCCCGTTGGGGTGCGCTGGATTGTCGAGGGGGTGCCCTACGCCACCTACAATGTCTACGTCTATTACGCGGGCGCGGAGAATGCCAACCCCGCCGCATTCGAGGTCAACGGAGAGCGGCGGTATGCCGGCAGACAGGGATACACTTTCGACGGCACCTGGTCGGTGAGCGAGGCAACGACTCCGGGTGAAGTGGTGGATGGCCACAACGTCGTCCTGTGGCGCAACCTCAGCGGATCGACGATGGAGCTGGAAGTCGTCTCCGCATCCAACCGCCCCGCCATCTACGGTTTTCAGATTGTCGACCGCACCGGTGCCGCCGACGCCCCGCCGATCGTGGCCATCCTCTCCCCCGCAGAGGGTGATTCGGTCATTGCGGGCGACGAGGTCACCTTCAGCGGCAGCGCTTTGCAGGGTGGCCAGCCGCTTGACGATGCCTTCCTCTCCTGGTCTTCCGACATCGACGGCCTTTTCGGTTCGGGCGCATCCTTCGCCACCAGCGCCCTCTCCATGGGTGTGCACACCATTACCTTCACCGCCACCAACGACAGCGACCTCACCTCTGCGGAAAGCCGTAGCCTCACCGTCCTGCCGACACCCCAGGCCCCCGTTGTGCTCCAACAGCCCGCCAACCAAACCGTCTTCGAGAGCACTGGGGTGGAGCTGAGCGCCCTCGTCATCGGGAACCCTCAAATCGATAGTCACCAGTGGTTCCGCGACGGCGAACCCGTGACCAATGGCCCGCGCATCTCCGGCGCACAATCTCCCCAACTCGTCCTTCACGAAGCCATCCTTGCCGACTGGGGAAGCTACACCCTTGCGGCGACCAATGCTCTGGGAACCACCTTCACCCAACCCGCCCTCCTCACGGTGGAAGAAGTGCCCGACCTCTCTATCCTCCTCGATGTGGGAGCCAACGGCCCAGCCCCGGTTGCCGGTTTCTGGAACACCATCGGTGCCGGTTCCTCATTTGGTCCGTTCATCAACTCAATCAACGGACAAGTCACCAGTGACGTCGAAATCGAGATCATTCATACGGGCGGTGCCGGTCTCCAGCCCTCCGGCAACACCGAAGCCTGGGGCACCCGCGTGTTCGCTCCCGAATGGGCCGATCTCAACGCCCTCAACGACCGCATGTGGGTCAACCGGGGCGACACCGCCACCATCCGTTTCCGCAACCTTGTGCCCTCGCGAACCTACGACATCGAGATTGCCTCCTCCTTCTCCGGCAGCGGCAGCACCGGCTCCGCACCGGGCATCTTTGAACTCGTTGGCGGAGTCGGGCCCGCTCTGGGCTTCAACGCCCTCACCGCCGAGGAACTGGGAACTCAGGTTCACTGGACCTCCCGCGGTCCCAACGACGGCGGCGGCAGCGGTGCCGCCGAAGGCTGGCTCATCTGGCCCAGCGTGCAACCCGATGCGGACGGCGAGATCCTTCTCTACCTCTCCACGACGACCAACAACAACTCCCGCGTATCCATCAATGCCATGCGCCTGATCGAGAGCCGCCGCGATGCCCTCGAAAGCGTTCCCGTCTTCACGGAACAGCCCACCGGCCTGATCGCCCTCATCGGCACCACAGCCGAATTCTCCGCCACCGCCGCCGCCTCGCCGCCCGTGGAAGCCTACCGGTGGCTGCGAGACGGCGTCATGCTCTTTGATGATGATCGTATCTCCGGAGCCGATACACCGCACCTCACGATCACCGGCCTCGCTCTCGCCGACAGCGGCAGCTATGTGCTCGAAGCGACCAATCCCGTGGGTACGACAGCGAGTGAGCCCGCTGTCCTTGAAGTGATCGATCCGCCTTCCGATGCCACCATCATGGCCCTCTTTGACTTCGGGGCTGCCCTCCCCAACCCGCTCGGCAATTGGAACACCATTGGCGTGGGCAGCCAGTTCACGGACCTGGTCGACTTTCTTTCGGGAGCCCCCATCCCCGGCCTCCTCCTTGAAGTTTCCGGCAGCCTGCAAAACTCCACCGGCACCACAGCCTGGGGCACCCGTACCGTTTCGCCGCCTTGGGCCGACGCCAACGCCCTCAACGACCGCCTCTTTGTCAGCAGCTCGGCCACCCTCACCCTGCGCAACCTCAATCCGGCGCGCACCTACACAATCGAAATCGCCTCCTCCTGGGATTCACCCCGCAACGGTGCCCGCTACGGTATCCTTGAAGTGCTTGGAGCCGACGGCCTTGTCCCGGGTTTCAACGCCCATACCGGCGACGCCCTCGGCACCAGCGTCTTTTGGACCACCATCGGCCCCAACGATGGCGGTGAAGATCAATATAGCGTCGAGGGCTGGATGGTCTGGGAAGGCGTGCAACCCGATGAAACCGGTACGGTGGTGATTGATCTCAAGACATCCAACCAATCCATCTCCCGCGTATCTATTAACGCCATGCGCCTCGTGGAAGAAACGGGAGACGGGGATGCCCCCGCCCCCGGCACCCGCGCCGCCTGGCGGCTTACTCACTTCGGCGACACGGCTGGAGAAGGTGACGCCGCCGACCTCGCCAACCCCACCGGCGACGGCCTCCCCAACCTCCTCAAGTTTGCCCTTGGCTTGGACCCCACCCTTCCCGCCACGGGCACCCACCGGGTGTTCATGGACTTGGTCGAGGCCGACGGACAGCGGATGGTGACGCTCCACATCCCAGCCGGGCTTGATCGGCCCGAGCTGCACTACCTCCTGGAGATGTCCGAAGACCTCGCCACTTGGGAACCTATGGCGGAAGCAATCGGGCAGAGCACCACCTTCACAACCGCCCCCGGCGCACCGGTTTCAGCCATCGGGCGCAACGGCGACTCCGTGAACCTAACCCTCGCCCCCGAAGTCCCCTCCCCCGCCTTCTACCGCCTCACCATCAAAGTTTTGGACTGACGCCGCCCGCCCGCCATCCACTTCTTCCGATGGTCTCATTCTATTTGCACGCGCAATCGACCTATCTTCAGCGGTCGACCCTTGGGCGAAGGCGCGCGGGCAGACCCTCCCGCACCAGCCTCAGCACTCCTTACTCCGTTGAAGCGATCTATCCCGTCAAGCCTGCTCACGACTACGGTTGCGTCACCCAGGTGAGCGACCCTCTTGTCTGTGTTGATCGACGGTGCTCATGCCTTCATCCTTCAAATTGCCTGACAATACTTCGTTTATGATAGCGGTGAAGGTTCCCCGGCCAAGGGTACTCCCGGCTTCGGTCGGAATCTGAATCGAACCCGATCCGAGCGCCACGACAGGGCTATGGGAAGGCGCGAGCAGCATGAGCATGGTAATCACGAAGTTTGTCAGGCGCTGCGGCCCCACAACCGATTGGCACGGGGAACTTTTTTTAATGTTCTGAACATTGCATCATTGACAGAAGCTAGACAGATGCTTGAGTGGAATAATGAGCAGAAGTTTTTGCAGGCGGCTACGCTATCCACGATTGGCTTGCCACCACCTTATTTCGAGGGTGGTGCAGAAAAGACGATTGATGGATGAGGAGGCGATGGAAGCTATGCGCCATATTATGCGCTCGCAGGCGGCGTTTGCGGGGATGGAGGTGCTGACGTATTGCTTTATGGCGAATCACTTTCACATCTTCGTAAGGCTGGATCCGAAGGAGACGGAGAATTTGGACGATGCGGGGCTGGTGGGGCGGTTTCGGGCGCTGTATGGGGGGACGCGGTGTGCTTCGCTGGGCTTGGATGCG
>JAFIGE010000139.1 GCA_020831585.1 Opitutales bacterium
GCACGAAGATGTGAAAGTGATTCGCCATAAAGCAATACGTCAGCACCTCCATTCCCGCAAACACCGCCTGCGAGCGCATAATATGGCGCATCGCCTGCATCGCCTCCTCATCCATCAGCCGTCTTTTCTGTACCACCCTCGAAATAAGGTGGTGGCACGCCAGTCGCGGATACCGTAGCCGCCTGCAATACTTTCTCATGATGGTGCTACTCAAACACCTGCCCAGTTTCTGTCAAAGCAAAAATGATCTGAACATTTAAAAAGTTGTCTCCGCCGGGGACTTTCTGGGATGCCGAATAGGGTGTGACCCTCGGGTTGGGTCTGTTTGCTCAGTATTCGGCTTTTCCTGGCCTTTCTCTTGGGCCTGGGGCTCGACTCTTTTTTACACTCTGAGCGCATGGGTTTTGGCGGGAGATGGGCACCGGGACGCTCCGAACCGGAGGATCGAAGTCACGGGTTAGACCGGCGCCTGAAAGCCTTTGGAATCAGATATGCTAATGTGGACCACTATTCGGACTTATATGTCTTGTTTGCCTGCATTTGCGTTTGCGGGGCCATTAGGCGGTTGAATAGGGTGCGCGTGTTTTAATGATTCACCCTTCCGGTCAGCCCCGTGGAAGTTCTTCTTTTAACCATCTTTTGCAGTCTGCTTCTGGCGTCGTTGTTCACCGTCCTTTTTTTGGTGGAGCGGAAACGCCGCGAGCGCACGGGGGTGGAGCAAACGGCCCTTTTGCCGTTGGCGGGAGAGGGACGGCGGCGGGCCGACGGGAAAAAAATCCAAGACTAACCCAGCCCCTTTCCGATGCGGATGACGAATATGACTGAAGGTAAAACGACTGTAGAGTTTGATGACGCGATTGTGCGCATGTTTATGCTCGCTTCGGTCTTCTGGGGTGCCGTGGGCATGCTCGTGGGCGTGATCATCGCGGCGATGATGAACTTCCACCAGCTGCATTTCAACCTGGAGTGGCTGAGTTTCGGGCGTCTGCGCCCGCTGCACACGAATGCATCGATCTTTGCCTTTGTCGGCAACATGATGTTTGCGGGCATCTATTATTCGACACAGCGGCTGTGCAAATGCCGTCTCGCCTCCGACCGCCTCTCGCGCATCCACTTCTGGGGCTGGCAAACGATCATTGTGCTCGCCGCCATCACGCTGCCCCTGGGACTTTCGCGGGGTATGGAGTATGCCGAGCTGATCTGGCCGATCAACATCCTCGTTGTTCTTATCTGGGTGGTCTTTGCGATCAACTTTTTCTGGACCCTGGCGGTCCGCAACGAGCCCACGCTCTACGTGGCTTTGTGGTTCTACATCGCGACGATTGTCACGGTGGCGATGCTCTACATCGTCAATCACCTGCAGATACCGACGAGTCTCACGCACAGTTACCCGATCTTTGCGGGGGTGCAGGGCGCTCTCGTGCAGTGGTGGTACGGGCACAACGCGGTGGCCTTCTTCCTCACCACGCCAATTCTCGGGATCATGTATTACTTCCTGCCGAAGGCGGCGGGGCGCCCGGTTTACAGTTACCGGCTGAGCGTGGTGCACTTCTGGTCGCTGGTTTTTATCTATATCTGGGCGGGCCCGCACCACCTTCTGAACACGGCTCTGCCGCACTGGCTGCAGATGCTCGGGGTGCTCTTTTCGCTCATGCTGTGGGCACCGAGCTGGGGGGGGATGCTCAACGGTCTGCTCACCCTGCGCGGAGCGTGGCACAAGCTGCGCTACGATCCCGTGCTGAAGTTTTTCGCCGCCGGGGTGACGTTTTACGGGATGGCGACCTTTGAGGGGCCGCTCCTTTCCATCCGTGCGGTCAATGCCCTGGCGCACTACACGGACTGGATCATCGGGCACGTGCACAGCGGCACGCTGGGCTGGAATTCGCTCATGGCCGCCGGTATGTTTTACTGGATGGCCCCGCGCCTCTGGAAGACCAAGCTCTACTCGGTGCAGTTGGCGAATATTCACTTCTGGATCTCGCTCGTGGGGATCCTTCTCTACATCGCCGCGATGTGGGTGAGCGGGATCACGCAGGGGGTGATGCTCAACAGCCGCGCGGAAGGGGGTACAGTCCTCGCCTACACGCAGTTTGTCGAAACGCTCACGGCGATTCGTCCGGCCATGGGTCTGCGGGTCATCGGAGGCGGGCTCTTCCTCCTCGGTTGGCTCATCATGGGCTACAACCTTTATCGCACGATCAAGGGAGCCCCCGCCGTCAACGGGACGATGGAGGTGTATGAGCGCGACCGTTCGGATACGCTCGCCATCGAGGGCACGATCAATACCCGCCGCACCTTCCTCAACGCGCCCGTGCTCTACACCGTGACAGGGATTGTTTCCCTCAGCCTCTGGATGTTCGGGGGCGATCTGATCAGCCTTCTCGGCCTCCTCGGCTCGGTCTTCATTGTCCTGGGAGCGGTGGTGCACTTCAAGGCCGCTGGGGCGCACTGGAACGATTGGTATGAGCAGTTGATCGGGAACTGGATTCCCTTCACCGCGCTCACGTTCATTGCCGCCGCCATCGGGGGGGCCTTCCAAATCATCCCCACGGTCACCATTTACCGGGCGACGAATCTGGAGGATCGCGTGCAGGTGCCCTACACACCGCTGGAATTGGCCGGGCGCGATATCTACATCGCCGAGGGTTGCTACACCTGCCATTCGCAGATGATCCGCACGCTTACTTCGGATGTGCTCCGCTACGGTGATTATTCCCGCCTCGGCGAGAGCATTTATGACTATCCCTTCCAATGGGGGAGCAAGCGCACCGGTCCCGATCTCGCCCGCGAGGGCGGTCTCCGCGGCGACGATTGGCACTTCATTCACATGATCGACCCGCGGGCAACCTCGGAGGGCTCCAATATGCCCGCCTATCCCTGGCTCGCGACCAAGACCGCCCCCCTCGATGCCCTTCCCGCCCGCATCCGCGTGCAGCGTTTCCTCGGTGTGCCCTATCCGGAATGGAGCCCGGAAGAGATCCGTGAAATGGCCCTCGAACAGGCGGAGGAGATTGTCGCCCGCCTCGAAGCCGCCGGGCACTATGCGCGGGCGGACAGCCAGATGGTCGCCCTCATTGCCTACCTGCAAAAGCTCGGCGCGAGCGAAAGCCGCACGATGGCCGCCAACGAACCTGATTAACCGGACCCGCCCATGTTTCGTCGCCTCCTCCTCGAAGACTGGCAAAACACCTTCGTGGCCATTGCCTTCTTTCTTATCCTCACCGGATTCATTCTCATCCTCATCCGCGCGGTGACGATGCGGAAGAAAGACCGCGACTACATGGCCGGCCTGCCGCTGCAGAGCGACGACGACCGCCGCGAGGTGAGCGATAAACCTTCCAACGAAAAACCTTCCAAGTAAGACAATGAAATCCGATTCTCCCGACAAGCCTGAGCCCGGTTCGCCCCACCCCCATGCGGGCCGCGATGACATCCCCCCCGGCGCGGTTTTGCGGGAGCATGTCTACGATGGCATCGAAGAGTATGATCAGCGGCTGCCGAACTGGTGGCTCTGGACGCTCTACATCACGATCATTTTTTCCTTCGGTTATTGGTTTCTCTTTTTCACGAGCCGCGCTTTGCCGACCGATTCCGAGCGCGTCGCAGCCGAAATTCAGCGCATTGAGGCCCTCCGTTTCGAGCAGATGGGCACCGTTGATGCGGAAACCCTCTGGCAGATGAGCCGCAACGACACGATCCTGGCGCAGGGGGCGCGGGTCTATTCGGTGAATTGTGCGGTGTGTCACGGTGCCAATCTCGAAGGGGGCATTGGCCAAGCCTTGAATGACGGGGAATGGCGCTGGGGACACGATCCGATGGATATCCATTCCGTCGTCGACCTCGGTTCGCCCGATCCCATGGCAGGTATGCAGGCGTGGGGTCGCCAATTGGGTCCGCGCCAGGTGGCGGCCGTGGTGGCCTACGTCCTGAGCCACAACGATCCCGGAAACATGTTCACGGCGGCGGATTCGCCCGGCCGGGCCAGTGAGCGCTGAGGCGCATTATGGCAAAAGCTCCCCCAAAGCGGCCCAACCGCGACAGCGTTACCACGATCAACGATGACGGGTCGCGCTTTTTTCTCCACCCGGCGGATGCGCACGGACCGTGGGTCATCGCCCGGCGGGTGGCGGCGGTCCTCCTGATCGCCATCTATGTATCGCTGCCCTGGATACAAATCGGCGGGCAACCGGCGGTCTTTCTTGATTTCATCAACCGGCGCTTTCACCTCTTCGGCCTGACCTTTGGCGCGGGTGATATCTGGCTGACCTTCTTTCTCATCACGGGGCTCGCCTTCTTTCTCTTTTTCACAACGGCGCTCTTTGGGCGCCTTTGGTGCGGGTGGGCCTGTCCGCAAACGGTCTTTCTCGAACACGTTTTCCGGCGTGTGGAGCGCTGGATCGAGGGCGATGCTCCCCAGCGCAAGCGGCTCGATGCCGCTCCCTGGTCTCCCGAAAAAGCCTTCAAACGGGTCCTCAAGCACGGCATCTTCATCGTCTTTGCCGGCCTCATTGCGCATGTCTTTCTGGCTTATTTTGTCTCCATCCCGCAGCTCTACGAGTGGGTGCGCGCATCCCCGCTGGATCAGGCGCGGGCCTTTGGCTTCATCCTCATCGCGACGGGCATCCTCTACTTCAACTTTGTCTGGTTTCGCGAGCAGCTTTGCATCGTCATTTGTCCCTACGGGCGCTTGCAGTCGGCCTTGATCGATGAGCACACGATCAATGTCGCCTACGATGAGCGGCGGGGCGAACCGCGCGGCAAGATGGGCACCGAGGGCGCGGGGGATTGCATCGACTGCAACCGCTGCGTGCAGGTCTGCCCAACGGGGATCGATATTCGCCAGGGCCTCCAGTTGGAGTGTGTCGCCTGCACCGCCTGTATCGACGCCTGCGATGAAATCATGGAAAAGGTGAAGCGCCCGCGCGGCCTTATCCGCTACGCCTCCGAAGAAACCCTCGCTGGCCGGAAAACGCGCTATGTGCGCGCCCGCACCGTCATTTACATGGTCTTTCTCTTGCTGGGCCTCACGGTGATGACGCTGGCTTTCTCTTCGCTGCAGCCCTTTGAATCGAATATCTCGCGCATGCCGGGCCGGCCGTCCTACGTTACCGACGATCACATCCGCAACCAGTTCCTCATCCGTCTCGGCAACAAGCGGGGCGAGCCCGCGCGCTTCCACGTGGAGGCGCTGAGTATGCCCGCCGGAATGCGACTCGTGGGCTGGGAAACATCTGTTGAGCTGGGCCCCTATGCGGAGGAGAGCCGCCCGCTCATTCTCCAGCAGGAACGTGCCCACTACACCGGCCCGGTCCCCGTGACGATCCGCGTGCGGACGGAAGACGGACGCGGGGTGCGCGAGCGCACGCTTGAGTTCCTCGGACCGGACCCCAGAGTCTTTGCCCCCTGATGCCCATTCCCCCCGATTCCATCGATATTCCGGACGACGGCAGCGGCAACTGGTTCACGCGGCGGCCCTGGTTGCTTGTGTTCGTGCTCTTTGTTCTCGTGATCATTGGCCTTTCGACCATGTTGAACTTTGCCTTCCGCACCTTCCCCGGATCGGTGGAACTGGAGCACAAGCGCGAACCGGCTTCTCCGATGTCCACTCCCCATGATTGACCCCGCCTCCATTACGAGCGTGACGGCCGCTTTCGCCGCCGGCCTCATCACGAGCCTGCATTGTGTGGGCATGTGCGGTCCCTTCGCCTGCGTCCTCCAACCCAAGCCCGGCAGCGGGGGCAGCGCCCTCACGCGCATCATCAGCTACCACACCGCGCGCATCCTCGCCTACGGCCTCATCGGGGCGCTCCTCGGGGCCATCGGTCACGTTGTTCTCGATGCCTTTGCGGGCTCGGCGGCGGCCTATTTTCCGTGGTTTCTGGTGCTCTTTTTCATCGTCCTGGCCTTTCGCTTCGACCGCCTCCTGCCCAAGCCCAAGTTTATCACGCGGCAGGTTTTCCGGGTGGGGGTGAAATTCCAGAAAGCTCCCGACTGGGCCAGCGGCGGGCTCCTCGGCGCCTGCACGCCCTTTCTTCCCTGCGGGCCGCTTTATCTCGTCTTCGGCCTGGCGCTCGTGATGGGTTCACCGGCGCGGGGCGCGGAGTTTCTCATCGCCTTCGGCGTGGGCACGCTGCCCCTCCTTTTCCTTGCCCATACCCAATACGGTCGCCTCCGGCAAAAACTCTCCCCTCAGTGGATGGACCGCCTGCAGCGCGGTATGGCCCTCGGCATGGCCCTGATGGTCGCTTGGCGCCTCTCCGCCGGCGATCCCCTCGATCCCCTCGCCGTCGATTGCCCGCTCTGCCCGAAGTGAGGTTTTTGGCTGGAGGAAAGGTTGGCTCGAAAAGGGGCACTCGGTAATCTACATTCCTCTTGCATCAACACTGAAAGCGCGTTCACCTGTTGGCTATGGTTGGAGCGACGCAAATGACAATTCCCTTGTCCGAGGGTATGGGGCCGGATGCGACGCATTTCTGGGCAGAGTCCGATGCGGAGAGTCGTGGCGAGGTATTTACGAAGCCGGAAGTGGCTGAGTTTATCTTGGACCTCAGCGGCTGGAAGGTCGGGGGTGATTTGCTTTCCAAACGTCTGCTGGAACCCTCCTGCGGTTCAGGCGACTTCGTCCTGCCCGCCCTGCGCCGCCTCCTTGCCGACGCGCCCGGCGCTTCAGTGGAGACATTGATGCCCTGTATCTGCGCGGTAGAGGTGAATCGCTCTGCCTTCGAAACGCTCCGGGAGCGTGTGCGCGCCGAACTCGCGGGAGCTGGCTTTGCCGATTCCGGAGCCCGGCGATTGATGGCTGCCTGGCTGCATCAGGCGGATTTTCTGACCCAACCCTTCTCCGGCTCTTTCACTCAGGTTGTCGGCAATCCGCCTTACCTGCGCATCGAATCCCTCCCGCGTTCGTTGATGGCCCGCTATCGGGATCTCTTCCGTACGATGTATGATCGCGCGGACCTCTATATCGCCTTCTTCGAAAAGGGCTTGTCTTTGCTTGGCAGGGGAGGGCGGTTGGGCTTCATCTGTGCAAACCGGTGGATCAAGAACCGATACGGAGGCCCACTCCGCGAAATGATTGCAGATGGTTTCCACATGGAGACTTATGTCGACTTCACTGGCGTTGACGCATTTCATGGCGAGGTCATCGCGTATCCGGCGGTCACGATCATCACCAACGCCCCCGGAAGCGCGACGCAGGTCATCGAAAAGGAACACGTTAAAATCGATGTTTTACCAGTTCTTGCCGAGCGCATCCTTTCCGGAACATCCGATCACCGGATTCGGAAGGTTCACAATGTGGCCTCCGGTGCCGCTCCCTGGCTGCTTTCCAATGCTTCGCGTCTGCGGGTGATTCAGGACTTGGAACAACGCTTGCCGACTTTGGAAGAGGCCGGTTGCCGGGTGGGCATCGGCGTCGCCTCGGGTGCGGACAAGGTATATATCGGCAGCGATGCTGATCTCGACGTTGAGCCCGCACGAAAGCTGCCGATCCTGACCCGCCGGGATCTCCGGAACAACCGTATTGAATGGACCGGGAAGTTCATTCTCAATCCTTACGCCGAGGAGGGCATGGGGAACGGGATGGTGGATATCGACGCTTTCCCCAGGTTTAAAGCGTATCTCCTACGCCATCGCGAAGTGATTGAACGTCGGCATGTGGCCAAGAAAAATCCGGCGGCCTGGTTCAAAACAATTGACCGCATCTACCCTGCGCTTACCCGAACCCCGAAGCTGGTGATTCCTGATATTCAGGGGGCGCATCAGGTAGCTTACGATTGCGGAGAGTATTATCCGCACCACAACCTTTACTTCGTCACTGCGACGGAGTGGGACTTGCGAGCTCTCCAAACCGTCCTCCGCAGCCGCCTGGCCCGCGCCTTTGTTGCCACCTACTCGCTGCGCATGCGGGGAGATTTTCTGCGCTTTCAGGCACAATACCTTCGTCGCATTCGCCTGCCCCGATGGTCTGCTGTGAGTCCCGATCAGCAGGATCTTTTGCGTGCGCTTTGCGAATCCGATGATCCAGAGCGAATCGATCAGGCCGTTCGCTGTGTTTACGGGATTGACGAAGCGGATTGGCTGGCCCTGAGCAATGATTAACCGCACCGGCGACCATGGTCCTTTACGATTATTCCAAAGAAATTCGCAAAGCTGTTCGAGCCTACTGGCGATCCAAGGAACAAGCTCTTTTGAGAAATCAGTCCGGTGCCCGGGTGGATCAAGGAAAGCGCGGTGGCGCGACGGCGGGCAAAAATTTCGACGGCTTCTGCAAGCTATTTGCGCAGCTTGGGAAAAAGCACGGCGGAGCGGCGCTCGATATCCACGCAAACAAGACGCATGTTGTTTTGCCCGGACATTTCCGGCCAAGCAAGCAATGGGATCTCGTGTTGATCCAAGGGGGGCGACTGATTGCGGCGCTGGAGTTTAAGGCTCTTGGCGGTCCGTCGTTCGGAAACAACGCGAACAACCGCTGCGAAGAAGCGCTTGGTTCCGGGATCGATCTCTCTGTGGCCCAGCGCGAAGGCTTGTTCGGCGCGGGAGCCAACCCGTTTATCGGCTATGTTATCTTGGTCGAAGACGATGAAAGGTCGCGTGCCGTGCCGCTTCGCGGAAATCCCTCCGTCCACTTTGCCTCGGACCCCGCTTTTAAGACGGCATCTTATCAAGAGCGAATGCGCATTCTCTGTGAACGCATGGTGCAGGAGCGCATCTACAGCGCCGCAGCGGTCATCAGGTCTCCCCCGACTGCCGCCAGCACCGGCGAGTTTGGCGAGCTTTCCGTGAATACATCGCTGAATCGATTGATCGCCCGGTGTTTGGCGCATGTGGGAGTGGAGACGGGGTGAAAAAGGGATTCCGCTTGTTCACGGGAGTAAAAGCTTTTTGAGGATACGCGCGGGTTGTTCGACTTCAACCCGGCCCTTCCCCCGCCTGGCGGGTGACCGCTGCCCGTGCCTGGCGCAGAGCCCGGCAGGTTTCGCTCTCAAAGAAGGTGCGGTCCCGCTCGGTGAGTGCCTCGACCCCCGCCAGCTCGGCTTCGTCAATGACCGCCTGTGGGAAAAACTTTCGCCGCAGCCACAGCGCCACATGCACCAGCCCGATAAGCACCGGCACTTCAATGAGCGGCCCGACAACGGTGGCAAAGGCCACGCTCGAGGCGATGCCAAAGACGGCGATGGCCACCGCGATGGCCAGCTCGAAGTTGTTCCCCGAGGCGGTGAAGGCGAGGGTCGCGCTGCGCGAGTAATCCGCTCCCACAGCCCGCCCCATAAAGAAGCTCACGAGGAACATGAGGACAAAGTAGATCGCCAGGGGGAGGGCGATGCGGAAGACATCCAGAGGCAACTTCACGATGGCGTCGCCCTTGAACATGAACATCACGACAATCGTGAAGAGGAGCGCGATCAGCGTGATGGGCGAGATCCGCGGCACAAACCAGTTGTCATACCAATCGTGGCCCTTCAACGGAATGAGGATCACCCGGCTGAGAATCCCGGCGGCAAACGGGATACCGAGGTAAATCATGACGCTTGCGAAAATCTCGCCGATGGTCACGTCGGCCAAGGTCTTTCCGCCGAGGCCCTGCACGACGGATAGATCAATCCCGATCAAACCCGGCAGCCAGGTGATGAAGACCCACGCATAAAGACCGAAGAAGACGATCTGAAAGACGCTGTTCAAGGCCACCAGCCCGGCACAATACTCGGAGCTGCCCTTGGCCAGTTGATTCCACACGAGCACCATGGCAATGCAGCGCGCAATCCCCACAAGGATCAACCCGACCATATACTCCGGGTGGTTGTGCAGGAAGAGGACCGCGAGGACGAACATCAGCACCGGGCCGACGATCCAGTTCTGCACCAGCGAGAGCGTGAGCACCTTCAGGTTCGAGAAAACCTTGGGCATCTGCTCATACTTCACCTTCGCCAGCGGCGGATACATCATGAGGATGAGCCCTGCGGCGATGAGGAGATTCGTTGTCCCCACTGTAACGGGAGCAAAGAGAGCTTCGGGATCGGCAATCAAGAAGTAGCCGACCGCCACCCCAATCGCCATAGCGACAAAGATCCAGACCGTCAGGAAACGGTCCAGAAGAGACATTTTTTGGAGATGGAATTGTTCATGGGAAAAAGGGGGCGGATGCAGTTGGAGTGTTGGAGAAGTGGAGGGGGGGAGAAGTGGGGTGTTGGAGAAGTGGAGTGTTGGAGAAGTGGAGTGTTGGAGTGTTGGAGTGTTGGAGTGTTGGAGAAGTGGGGTGGGACAGTGGAGGGGGGCGTCCGCCCATTACCCAAAAACTCCAACACCCCGTTACTTCATTACTCCCTGTCCTCCCGGTTGCCGTAGACGGCGTTGGATTCTTCGACGATGAGTGTTTCTGTCCAACTGCCTTCATCCCGCTTGCGTTCAAGAGCTTCGACGAGGCGAAGAAGGCCGTTTTCGAGCTTGTAGGATAATCCGTCCAAGATCTCGAAACACTCTTGAGTCAGGTGGTTGGAGCGAAGATAGGCGAACTGGGCGGAAACCGACTCCCCGAGCGAGCCAAGGGCAATATTGAGGTGTTGGAGGTATTCCCGGATAGAGCGACGGCAGTAACCCTCGGCAATATTCCGATGCACGGAATCCACTGACGCCAACTGCTGTGCACGTATCTTGCCAAACTCGAAGGAACCGGATTTGAAGGGTTCACAAGTGATGCCAAAATACTCCACCGCATCCTGCCAGACAACCAACTGCTGGTAACCCCGATTTCTGTTTCTTCGATTTTTCATAGGCTATACCTCTCCAATACTCCAACCCTCCGTTACTCCAATACTCCAACCCTCCGTTACTCCAATACTCCAACCCTCCGTTACTCCATTACTCCACTACTCCCTCTGGCTCCCTCCCTCCCGAAACCCCGACCCGTAGGTCTCGAAGACGAGGCGGATCTGGTCGCGGATGCGGCGAAAGGCATCGAGCTCCGATTCGCCCGGACGGATGGCCTTTGGTGGATCTTCAAACCCCCAGTGGTGGCGGTTCACCTGACCGGGAAACACCGGGCAGGTCTGATCGGCGTTGCCACAGACCGTAATGACCGTGTCAATACGCCGTTCGAGGAATTCGTTCAGGTGCTTCGAGGTGTGGCCGGAGATATCGATTCCGATCTCCTTGAGCACTTCGATGGAGAGGGGATGGACGTAGCCCGCCGGTTTCGACCCCGCGCTGAAAACGTCGAAAAGATCGCCCGCCGCGTGACGGAGAATCCCTTCGGCCATGTGACTGCGACACGAGTTGCCCGTGCAGAGAATAAGGACGGATGGTTTTTTCATGAGATGGAAATGGATGGGTCGAGTGCGGGAGAGGTGGAGTTGTGGAGTTGTGGAGTTGTGGAGAGGTGGAGTTGTGGAGAGGTGGAGTTGTGGAGAGGTGGAGTTGTGGAGTTGTGGAGTTGTGGAGAGTCCGTGCACCCAACACTCCAACACTCCAACACCCCAACACCCCCACACCTCCCTCCTCCCTGCCTGATTTAGCAGCACCCGCTCGGACCGCAGCCGCAACTGGACGGCGGCGGGGATTCGCCCTTTTTGAGGAGGCCGTAGCCCCCGAGGATGACGCGCCGGATGGGCTGGCCCGTCTCCGGATGCTTTTCCAGCGGGGCATCACTCATGTTTTGCCGGATCTCAAAGAGCTCCGGTTCTTCGCCCTCAGCGGAGGGAATCGTTTCGTAGACGTAGGTGGTCATGGATTGGTTATTTGGTGAAAGAAGGGAGGAGGAGGGCTGAGGGCTGAGAGCTGAACCTTTTTTGTTACCCATGTCTTGAACCCGCACCCCCATGTCTTGAACCCGCACCAGGGGGTTTTTTGTGTTTTTGCCATGGTCACGAAGATGCGGATCAACTCATCGGCCTCGGTCCAAAGAGGTTCAACCAGCGCCTTCGAAATGCCGCTTTCTGTTCAGATTGCTTCAGGCCCATTTCAAGAATCTCCGCTTTCCGGTCTCAGGTCTCCGGTTTCCGGTTTCAGGTTTCAAGTTTCCGCTTTCCATTTTCCCCCAGCAGCCTCTTCAACCCTTCGGTCCCCACCGGTTCAACCGCGCTCCAGGGTATCTGGTAGACGGGGCTGGCGGCGTGGGTTTCCAGAACTTCGCGAATGTAGCGGATTTCTCCGCGGGCGCGGGCCGCAAGGACGGGCTCGCGCGTCTCCACTTCGGCCATGCTCTGGTTGATGATCCAGGCATGCGGTTCGATTTCCGCGCGGCGCAGGTCGGCCTGCAGGGCGGCCGCCTCGTGCACCGGGGTGGCTTCGGGGAGGGTGATGAGGAGCACGCGGGTAAAGTGGGGATCCCGGAGGCGCGGCAATAGCCGGGCAATGGCTTCGGAAGGCTGCGTGGTCCGGCTTTGCCGACCGAGTTCACGGTGATACGATTGGGTGGCGTCGAGCAGGAGGAGCGTGTGCCCGGTGGGCGCGGTATCGAGAACAACAAAGCCGTCCTCACCCTTGGCCACGATGCGGGCAAAGGCCCGGAAGACGGCGATTTCCTCGGTGCAGGGTGATCGCAGATCTTCTTCGAGGAGGGCGCGGCTCTCCGTGTCCATGTCGGCGGGCTGTTGGGCGAGCACTTCCTCGACGTAGGCGGCGGTTTCGGCCTTGGGGTCGATGCGCTCGACTTCGAGGCCGCTTTTGCCTTCTCCGAAGGCATCGGCGAGGTGGGCTGCGGGATCCGTGGTGGAGAGGCGCACGCGCGCCCCGCGCTCCGCAAGAGCCAGACCGAGCGCGGCGGCTACGGTGGTTTTGCCCACACCGCCCTTGCCCATCGCGAGGATGACCCCGCGCCCGTGGGGAGCGAGGCGATCCGCCAGTTCCCCGAGACCGGGCAGGGTGGGGGCGGAGAGAGTCGAATCTTTCGCAGGGGGCGCTTCGACTACCGGCTCAGGCGGGCGGAAAAAGGCCCGCAGGACGTCCAGACCGATGAGGTTCCCCGGCAAAAGGGGCGCGCGGTAGAGTGGGAGGGACGCGAGAAAGTCGGCAGCCTGCTCCACTGCTTCGAGCTGCCGTTCCGTCCAGTGGCGCGAAACCGGATCGTTCGCATGAACGGGGTCCAGCCATCCGTTGAGGGCGAGGCACTGGTTGCCGATGCCGAGATCCCCCAGCTCACGGTAGGTGCGCTGCGCCTCCTTGAGGGCAGCCCGTTGTGCACGGCTCACGAGGACGACGCGGGTCTGGTCGGCATCTTTCAACACCTCCACGGCCTTGGCATAGAGGGAGCGCTGCTTTTCGAGCCCGGCCAGAGGCCCCAGGCAGGAATTTCCGCTCGTGTTTCCATCGAAGAAATGCGTCCACGCCTGCGAGAGGGCCATGAGGCGGAGGGTGTGCCCGGTCGGTGCGGTATCAAAGACGATGTGCGCAAAGGTCTCCGCGCCATCGCCGCTGAGGAAGGCGGTGAACTCATCAAAGGCCGCGATCTCCATCGTGCAGGCCCCCGAGAGCTGTTCCTCCGTCTCGCGCAGCGCCGCCTCCGGCAACAGGCCGCGCAGGGGACCGATCACTTTTTCCCGGTAGGCGGCGGCGGCGGCTTCCGGGTTGATGTTGAGGGCAAAGAGATTCTCCGCTCCCGGCACTGGCCGCGCCTCGCGCTCCAGGGCCACGCCCAGCACCTCGTCGAGATTCGAGGCCGGATCGGTGCTCACGAGGAGCGTGCGCTTTCCGGACCCGGCGAGGGCGAGCGCGGTCGCCGAAGCCAGCGAGGTCTTCCCCACACCCCCTTTGCCAGTAAAGAAAAAGTAGCGGCGGGCCTCCTCCAACAGGCTCCCCACGGGTCGCGCATCGAGCGCGAAGGCGCTGTCCGTCGTCATTTGGCCTCCCGTGCACGCTTCACCCAGGCGGCCCGCTCCGTCTCATCCGGATAGCGCCCCTTCAGTTCCAGCTCCCCATCAATGAAGATGAGCGGAAGGGCCTCCGTCCCTTCTTTTTCTAGCAGGCCCCGCACACCGCTGTGGCGCGCAAAGGCCATCGGTTGTTGCGCGAGGTTGTGCCGCTCCACCTGCACCCCGGCTTCCGCGAGATGATGCAACATCCCGGCCACACGGGGCAAAATCGGGTCGATATCGGGTCCGCAGACGCCGGTCGAACAACACATGGGGGGATCGTATACTTGAATGGTTTTCATAAGGGGCTTGGATTGGGGGCAGATGCTTCCTGGCACACCTCACGGATACGCGCGGGCAGGTCATCACAGCATTCCATAGTGATCTTTTTGATGGTGCAGGCCCGCATTTCGAGGTCGCGGGAGAATACAGGCTCCTCCGCTCGCAAATCCTGCAGGCATTTCAAATTTGCCTCCAGCACGGGACCGGGGCGCTCCGCGATGCGGCAGATGGTCCAGTTGAAGCAACGCTCCGTTTCCACCGAACGCGTCTCTTTCAAGGCTTTGAGGTGCCGGGATATCTTTGGCTGTTCCACCCCGAGAATCCCGGCCAAATGACAAACACACAGCGGCCCCTCCAGCAGGAGATTGAGGATACGGAGGCGCGTTTCGTCGCACAGGCAGCGATAGACTCGAAGGGTTTTCATGATTGAACGAATATATGGATATCCGAATATTCGGAGATTGGCAAGTCTGTTTTGGTTTTTTCATTATTTTTGTGGAAGGGCCTTTCTTTACGTATTCGGGGCCTTTTGTGTGCTCCGGTGCCCTGAAGTTGGGAGATCGTTCGTTTCCCGGAATACTTCAGGGAGTCCCCTAGTATTTAGTTTATTAAATACGCGTATTTACTTTCGGGTGTTTTCCGAGAGACGCGAATTTTCGTCCACTCGAAA
>JAFIGE010000140.1 GCA_020831585.1 Opitutales bacterium
CGGCGGTTCCAAAGCGGCGCGCAGCGCCGCACTCCAAAGGGCGGGCGGGTCTTCGCAGGTGCGCGGGTCTGCGCCGCAGGCTGTGGAGTGCGGGGCTCTGCACCGCTTTCGGCGGGTGCCTCCGCAGTCGCCTGAGGCGCGCGAGGATCGCTTTTGCGGATGATTGTGCGCTGAGGGAGGGATGCGGCGGCTGGTGGCTGCCGGGTTTTCGGCGGTTCCAAAGCGGCGCGCAGCGCCGCACTCCAAAGGGCGGGCGGGTCTTCGAAGACCACAAAAAAGCCACCCGCAAGGACTCACGGGTGGCTTGAAGAAAGCCGTTTGTCGTTTGGCAAAAATCCTTACTTGCGCCGGCGATAGATCACCAGACCCAGAGCGAGCAGGCCGATGAGGGCGGCGTAGGTTGAGGGCTCGGGGATGGGCACGATTTCGAAACCGCTGATGCCGATGCGGCGATTTTCATCGCCTCGTGAAATCACGAGGTCAAAGCCCGCAAATTCATTGAGGCTGGCCAGCTCCAATTCCACATAGTTGCCGTCTAAGATGTAAGTGGAGTTGTCGCGGACTTCCCAGTTGTTATCGTCAGCGCCTCCACCAAAGGTAAGGGAACCGCTTTCAGTTCCGATCGTGTAAACAGTCTCAACAATATGGCTATCGTCTGCAGATGATTGTGAAACCCCGCCCCAGTAAGCACGGACGATGAAACCGCCTGTGTGATCGACGAAAGCCTGCGGCAGACCCGCTACCGAAATGGTGAAGGCGGCGGCGGCATTGTTGTGCCAGTTCATGGCTCCGGCCCCCATCATTTTGTCATGGCCAGTCGTTGACTCGCTGATACCAGCCCAATTTGCCACGCCGGTAAAGTTGTTTGCTGAGGTCGCCGTGACTTGGGCCGTCCCGGAGATACTCGTCCCCGCAGAGTTAACAAAGCCCGTCCAGGCCGGGTCGGGGGTCGGTGCACCAACGCTGCCCGTCGGTGCGTTCAAGTCGTTCCAATATGCAGTGTTGTCGACCCCGGCGACAAGCGTGGCGCTTTGCCCGAGGGAGTAAGCGTCGGTGCCTGTCTCGAACAGGCTCCAGCCAACAGAAGTTAGGACAACCTGCCCCTGCACGACTGCGCCGGCGAGGAGAAAGGCTCCGAGAGAGGAGAGGAGTGTTTTTTGATTCATAGGTTTGATTGGATATGTGGGTGGAGGTGATTCCCGTTTGTGAAAATCAACCCCCACTCTTGCCCAAAAAGCGCGGCAGGCAAAGATTTTGCCGGTTTACCCATAAACCAAGCCTTGACAGTCGGCTTTGCCTGGTTGGGCTGGGGGGATGCAAGGAGGATTTGGCTGATGCGGCGGGTAACGATGCAGGACATTGCGGAGCGGGCGGGGGTGACGAAGATGGCGGTCTCGCTGGCTTTGCGGGGGCAGGGGCGTTTGCGAGAGGAGACGCGGGCACGCATTCGCCAACTGGCCGAGGAGATGGGCTATGTGCCCGACCCGGCCCTGCGCGCGCTCAACACCCACCGGCAGCAACTGAAGACGGCGGACAAAGGGGAGGTGATTGCGTTTGTTGTCGACTGGTCGGAACGGGAGCCGTGGAAGCGGCTGTTGTTTATCCGGAGCTTCAAGGAGGGGCTGGAAGCGGGCGCGCGGCAACTGGGCTATCGGGTGGTGCCCTTCTGGGCAGGTGATGCGCCCGGCAAAGCCCTTGAGCGGATTTTGCTGGCGCGGGGCATTCGCTCCATCGTGCTCGCTCCCGAGCCGCAGTTGGAGGAGGACCGCTTGCCCCTCGATATCGATTGGAGCCGGTTTTCGGTCGTTCGCCTGGGGCGCACGCACCGGGATATTCCGGTGCCTTCGGTGACGCATGATCACTTTGGGGCGATGCGAATGGTGTTTGGCGAACTGATGGCGCGGGGATACCGTCGCCCGGCGCTGATCCATCCGGAGCGGGTGGAGGCGCGGGTGGAGCACCGCTACTCGGCCGCCTTTCAGTTCTTGCAGCGGGAGCTGCCGAAGGAGAATCGCTTACCCCTTTTGCTCTCGCCGGCAGTGAAAGTCGGTGAGGCGTCTTTTTTGAGCTATTGTCGTGCCCACCGGCCGGATGTCTGCCTTTCCTCGGACAGCACGGTTCTCCATTACCTGCGCGCGGGCGCGCTGGATATACCGAGAGACATCGGCTTTGTTTCCCTGGATGTGCAGGATAACCAGCCGCAGGTGAGCGGTATCCTGCAGGGTCTGCCGGCCGTCGGGGCGGCTGGGGCCAATCTCATCGATCTCCTCATCCGCACGAATATGCGCGGCACAACTGCCACGGATTACAAAATCGTTCTCGGCGGAACCTGGCAGGAAGGGTCGACTCTGCGGAGTGCGTGAGGTCTCTCTTTATTTTTCGTGAGGATCGCCGTAGCCGCGCCTGCCAAAGCGCGGAGGGGAGGGGCGGAGCGGAATGGGTGCCCTGTGGCGCGACCCCATTTGGGGTCAGCGCGTGAGGTGTGCGGTTGTCCGGAGCGGCGCGTAGAGGTCAAGCGCCCTCGCTGATGCGTGCGCCGCGGAGCAGGGGGCCAGGATGGCCACCCTGCTACGGAAGCGGTCATCCGGGGCGAAAAGAGCTCAACCGGAGTAAGGAGTCGGGAAGGCGGGCTCCGGGAAAGCGTAAAGGGAGGCACCCCGTCGTGCGGGATATACAGGTAAACTAAAGGATCACTTGCGCGCTTGCTGCGCTTGGCGGATTTTTGCGTCCAGAAACCTTGGTTTCTTCCTCCCCGAAGTGAGCCGGAGAAAATCCCTGAGTTTTCTTTGGCCGATTCGCCCCGTTTATCCTTGCGCAAAGTCAGGGCCATTCTGCGCAAAAGTGGGTTTCTTTGTGGAGGAAAAACCAGTATAGTTATGGCCAGTTTATCATCCCCTAAGTTACCCCCATCTAAGATCCAGTTATGAAATACCCTTCCCCTGTTCATTTCCGTGTTGCCCGGCGTCTTTTTGCCGGTGCTTCGCTATTTGCCTGGGCCACCGCGTCCATGGCCGCGGTGCCGACAGATAATCCCGTGGCGGCCCATTACGGTCCGGGCGGTTACGCCCTGTGGACCCACGATATCCAATGGGACAATGTCATCGACATGTCCACCTACACGAATGGCGCGAACGATTTTGAGCGCTTTGAAAATGCCCGCGACGAGCTGCACGCGCTGGGCGGCGGCGTGCTCTACTACCCGGCGGGCGTTTACGAATTTGAGATGCCCGACATGGGTTACGGTCCGGGCATCGGCCCGAAGAGCCGTGGCCTCATGCTCAAGAGCGGTGTCGTCATCCGCGGGGCCGACCTCGCTCCCGGTGCCAACCAGGCCATCATCCGTGAATCGGAGGACAGCACTACCCCCGGCTTCAACACGGTGACTTACAACCTCGCTCCGCAGACGGTCTTCCGCTTCCAGACTCAAATTCGCGGAACCGATCCGGTGACCCTCAACCCCAACAGCGCCGGCGAAGTGCCCCGCGACTGGAACTTCATCGGCATGGTGCCCGGCGAGGGCGAAGACCACATTGGCCAAGTGCAGAACATCGGCGTCGTCAATGTGAAGCTCGACGGCGGTTTCATTTTCTGGGGCTTCCACATGCCGCGTGCGGCCACGCTCGACACCGGGCGCTGGATGCAAGGCTGGAAGACCAACTGGCCCCAGGTCTTCGGCGATCCTCCGGAGGAAGATTCCTGGGCCAAACGCTTCCCCGATGGCACCCACTACATGGACGCCATCAACGGCGCGGAAGATTGGCACACGACCATCGAGGCGGGCTCCGGTCGCCTGATCTTTGGCGTCTACTCCATTAACGGGGCCCCTTGGGATGACATGTCCAACATGGATTTCCGCCCCTCCGCCACGACTGAATGGCCCGTCGACGGCTTCCACTCGTATCGTTACACCGGCCGCTTCACGGCGCATGGCACGGATATTTTTATCGGTAACAACGTCCTCGCCCGCCCGACGAAAAACTTTGTCCACAGCATGCTCCAGCGTTGGGATAATGCCGGAGGCGTGCGCCAGAATGCCGTCGTTCTCTTCGACTACAGCAACCACATTGGTGTGGACGTGAACAAGAGTAACTTTGGTGCCCGGCAGAACAACGAGACCGTGGTCGGCCCGAACACCGGTTATCACTTCCCGAATGTCATTGTGCGCGACAACTGGATTTTCAACCGCGGCAACAAGGGCATGGATATTGCCGGACAGTATCTCGTGCTCTATAACAATCACAATGAACGTTTGCCGATCGGTGGCCACACGACGCCGCGAGTAGTTGTGCCCTTCAACTACATCACCAACCCGCAGTATTACATCAACAACGGGTTGGTCCTCGAAACCGCGCTCGGCACGGGTCTAAACCTGCAGGGTACCTCTTTCGACGGCTGGCGCTGGCAGACGCAGACCACCGCTTCCGACTACATGTCACGCGGCTACGACATCGGCGGTCGCAACGTCTGGGCGCACCGCAACTCCGCCCTCAACCCCGGGTCCATCGGCAACGACGGCGAGGGTGTCATGGCGCAGCGCCACAACAACATCGAGACCTTCTCCTGGGCCTTCACCAACAACCGGGTGGAAGTGCGCGCAACCGAGCCCGGCACGCCCGGCAAGGCGGGCACCTGGAGCGGCATCTATGATATGCACGCGGTCGGCTTCCTTTCCTGGAACGACTACTCTCCCGAAAGCGGCTTTCTCCTCGCGGCCTTGAACAGTAATTGGATTCTCGATACAACGATCGGGCCCAACCTCAACCCGGTGGGGGCCACGCGCGCTCCTGTCTTCCGCAATGATGGCGTCACCCCGGCTGTGCAATACGCCGACTACCAGCCGATGCATACCGATCCGGTGAGCCCGCCGACCAATCTGAGTGCAACCGAGTTGCCGGATGGCCGCGGTATCGTCATTCAGTGGGAAGACACGGCCGATAACGAACTGGGCTTCCGCGTGGAGCGCCGTTTTGCCGACACCGATTGGCACGTCATCGCTTACCGTCCGGCGCAGAGCATGGGGGCCATCGCCAACAAAACCAGCCCCTACACCGCCAATCTCTCCGGGGCCGAGCTGAACCCCCAGCGCTGGACCGACTTCATGGCCAATGCCGCGATGGGTCCGGACTACCGCGTGGTGGCCTTCAATGCGAATGACGATGACTCCACGGGTGTGAGCGTTACCGTTGGCTTTGGTGCGGAAGGTCCGCCCCTTATCTTCACGAGCCCGCAGTCAGCAGCGGTGCCCTTGGGCGGCACGCACACACTGACCGTCTCGGCCACCGCCAACCCTCCGCCTACTTTCCAGTGGTACTTCAATGGTGCGGAGATTCCCGGAGCAACGGAAGCCAGCCTCACCCTCACCGACTTCGATGTGAGCATGATCGGCGACTACTCCGTCATTGTCTCCAACGGCCTCGAGCCGGATGCCGAGAGCGATGTGGCCACCCTCACCCAGCTCTTCGCTCCGACCGCACCCAGCGGCCTCGCCGCCTCTGTGGATCAGGTTGCGATCACGCTGACCTGGGTCGACAACAGCGGCAATGAAGACGGCTTCATCATCGAACAGTGGACCGGCTCTGCCTGGGTCGAGGCGCGCGTTGTCGGTGCCGGTGTGACGAGCGCGACCTTCAGCGGTCTCGATCCGCTCACAACCTATCAGTTCCGCGTGAGCGCCTTCAACGCCGCCGGACCGAGCGCCGCCACGGCACCGGTCATGGTCACCACTGGTCAGGGTCCGCAGCTCTTCCTCATCAACTTTGCCGATGACGAGAGCTACGCGATGGATCCCGCTGGCAACCGCTGGCAAACCATCCGCCTGCGCCAGACGGAAGGTGCGGACACGCCCTTTCGCCCGATCAGCAATGCGCTCTTACAGACCGTCACCGGCGATACCTCGCGCAACATCCGCCTGGGTGTGAGCTCCACGATCACCACGGTGGGTTATCAGAACAGCGAAGCCGTACAGGCCTCCTGGTTTGTGAACAATCCGTTTGACTGGTTCACCCCCACGGAGCCGCAGCGCGAGGTCTTTGCCTTCAATCAGAACGGAGCCAACTTCACCTACACCTTCTCGGGCTTTGCCCCCGATGATGAAGTGACCTTCGAAATGATCATCCGCCGGGGAGCGACCGGACGCCGCATCACCCTGACCTACAATCCGGGTGAGGCTGATCAGGAAATCCTCCTGAACAATGAAGATTCGGGCGTGACTCAATACGTCTCCTACACGATCTCGGGTGCGGACACCTACACCTTCCGCCTCCACAGCACAGTGAACAACTGGGTGGCCTCCATCAACGCCATGGCTGTCCGTGTTGCCACCGACGATGTCCCGCCGGTCGTTCCGGTGGCTCCTGTGGCCGACGTGGTCTTCTCGCCCGCTGCCGGCGGTATGGGTGTGCTCTCCCTGCCCACGGTGAGCGGTCTGACCTACCAGTTGCAGATCTCGACCGATCTGGGCGATTGGGAAGATGTCCCCGGTGCTGTCCTTAGCGGCGACGGGTCCACGCAGAGCTTCACCAATCTGCTCATGCCCGACACCGAATCGCCGGAGTTGTTCTACCGCGTGAAGGTTCTCAACTGAGGGTCGACCTCCCTGGCACTGGCCCCTGAAGGATTGATTTTTCGATCATATATACGGGTTCTTACAGGGGAAGATCCCCCCGCTTCGGCGGGGGGATCTTTTTTTGTGCGCTCGGCAGAGCGTGCCTTATCCCCATGGCACTCGGAGAAGCCTTCGCCCGGTATCGGCGGAGCGAAGCGGAGATGGTGCCAGCAAATCGAGTTAACTCTTCCAACTTCCCAAGTATCCCATGAAAAACACCAGCCTTCTTCCCACCGGTTTATCCCTGGCGGCCAGTGGCCTCTCCGCGCGGAGCCTCTTGTTTCAGTCCTTCGACAACACGGTTGACCAGCGGGAGATCACCGACGCCGGTAAGGTTTAATTCGTCTTTTGAAAATGTTCCCGGAGACGCTCTTTGTAAGTGATTTGCGATTGAACTCGATCATGCGCTGGCGCTCCGCCTTCTGAAGCTAAGTCCGACGCGGTCCCTTCATCTCGCGACCTGCTCACCCGTTGCGCCTGCGGCTTTCCGAGGCGGTGCGTGAAGTTCCGCGACCTCCGCCTTTCGCACGCCACGGAGCAGGGGGCCAAAATGGCCACCCTGCTACGGAAGATGCACTTCAAGCATCGAAAGAGGGAAAGGCGTTACGTATCCAAACAGTGTCAGGATGACTTCAACGGATTAAAGAGTCCTGATCCTGTGGAGACCGGGTAGGCCCTTTTGCATAACTCCCGACCTGGTCGGTCCCCGCTGCAGCCTTCGCCAATCGTGCGCATTATGTATGGGTTTTCGCGCGCAAAGTGCCATAGCGCCTTGTTGGAGAATCGGCTAGTCTAACGGTTAAACACTTCGATTTGCCCGCGTCTTCCGGTGATCGGCCGAGGCAGGATCGGGCCAAGTCAATTGTGCGTTTCTTCCGCTTCTCTCAGATCTCTGGTTGGGCGGCCCTCATGGCTTTCCCCCGCTCCTATGAAAAACAAGACCTACCTCAGCTTTGGCGAAAAAGTCGGCTACGCCCTGGGCGATGCCGCCTCGAATCTCTTCTTTCAGACCTTTGCTATTTTTCTGCTGTATTACTACACGGATATTGTTGGCCTGCCTGCCGCCGCCGTGGGGACAATGTTCCTCGTCACACGAATCTTCGATACGTTCACCGACCCGATCATGGGAGCCATCGCCGATCGCACGAATACCCGTTGGGGCAAGTTCCGAATTTACCTCCTTATCGGAGCCATTCCCTACGGACTGATTGGGTTCTTCATGTTCATCGGTCCGGACTTTAACACGACCGGCCGCCTCATCTACGCCTACCTCACTTACACGGCCATGATGCTCGCCTACACGGCGGTGAACGTGCCCTATTCGTCGCTTATGGGCGTCATGACACCGTCGATACGGGAACGATCGATCCTCTCGTCCTTTCGTTTCATTTTTGCTTTTCTCGCCGGCATCATTGTGGCGCGGTCCTTCATTCCCATGAAGGACTACCTTGGGGGCGGCGATGAACTCCTCGGCGTGCGCCTGACGATGGGCATCTTCGGGGTGGCGTCCGCGCTCATGTTCATGGTTACCTTCTTCGCCACCCGCGAACGGGTCTCCCCGCCACCCGACCAGGTAAGCAACCTCCGCGCGGACGTGCGCGAACTCCTCCGCAACGGACCTTGGATCGTGGTCTCGCTCATCACGATTGTTCAGCTCATCACGATCGTCATGCGCGAATCGAGCGTGATCTTCTATTTCAAATATGTCGTGGGCAATGAGGGCGGGGCCTCGATTTTTCTCATGTGGGCAAAGATCGCGATTATCACGGGGATTGTGGCGAACATTTTCATCATGCGGTTGGTCGATAAACGCACCCTCCTTATGGCCTACGGTTACCTCGCGGCCCTCTGCTATGGTGGGATCTATTTCGTCGATCCGGCCAACAGCACGCTCCTTCACACCCTGAACATCGTTGGGTCGCTCGCCTTCGGTCCGATCGGGGTGATCCTTTGGTCAATGTATGGAGACTGTGCGGATTACGGCGAATGGAAGTTTTACCGTCGCTCCACCGCGCTGGTCTTTTCCTCCTCGCTTTTTGCCATCAAGCTCGGCCTCACCCTGGGCGGGGCCATTCCCGGTTGGCTCCTCGGGGCGAGCGGCTTTGTTGCCAACGAAGCCCAGGAGGCGGATACCCTCGGCATGATTCGACTGCTCATGACGCTCTTCCCCGCCGGTCTCATCATTCTATTCGCCAGCATGGTCTTTGTTTACCGCTTGAACAACCGCCAGCTGGAGCAAATCGAGGGCGATCTCGCCCTGCGCAAGGCCGTATGAGCCCGTCCGCACCCCCATCCGCCTTCTCTCCCGTTTTCAATATTCTCGATTTCGGGGCCGTGTCCGATGGAAAGACGGTCAATACGGCGGCCATCCAATCCGCCTTCGATGCGGTCAAGGCCAGCGGTGGTGGTTGTGTGGTGGTCCCGCCGGGCACCTTCGTGACGGGCTCGCTGGTTGTCCATAGCCACACCGAGCTGTGGCTCATGCCGGGGTCGGTCTTGCAGGGATCGGGCGACCTCAATGACTACATTTTCAACGGCCCAGTGCCCCAGTCGGCGCGCGATCCCTTTAAAAACCCGGCCATGCAGGACCGGCATCTCTTGCTCCTGCACCGGGCGCACGGGGTCACCATCCGTGGCCCCGGGGTGATCGACGGAAATGGCGAGGCCTTCTGGAATCCGCCCGGCAGCAACCCCAACGGGCCCATGTACAAGCACTGGTGGACGCACCGCAACTGGCAGCGCCCGTGCCCCATGATGTCCTTTGTTGAGTGCGAAGACCTGCGCTTCGAAGGCTTCACCGTGCGCCACTCCCCCGGCTGGACCTTCGAGTTGCTCAATTGTGACCGCGTCTTCGCCAACGGGGTGCGCGTGCAGAACCATTTCTGGGGGCCCAATACCGACGCCTTCGACATCTGCGGCTGCCGCGATGTCATGATCACCAACTGCCACATTGTCTGCGGTGACGACGCCTTTTGCGTAAAGACGATGCCCCACACCCGAAGTGCCGAGCGCATCACCATCACCAACTGCACCATGCGCACGAATTGCGTCGGGCTCAAGCTGGGCTGTTTCGAGTCGCACGGCGACATGCGCCAGATTACCTTCAGCAACAATGTCGTCTACAATTCCTCGCGCGCTGTCGGCATCTACAATTTCAAAGGGGCCACCTTCGAGGACATTTTGATCAGCAATCTGGTTTGCGACGACGAGAATGAACTCCACCTCAACCGCCCCATCCACCTTGATTTACGGCACGAGACAGAGCGCGGCTGGGGCGGGGTGAGCCCCACCGGCCATGCCGGCATCATCCGCCGCGTGCAGATCCAGAATGTTGTTGCGCGCACGCGCGGGCGCATCCTCCTGACCAACGCCGACGGCGGGCGCATGGAAGACATCCTTTTGCGTGATGTGACCCTGGCCTACGACTCGGTTGAAGATCCCGGAGCGGTCTTTTCCCTCACCCGCAGCGCCCAGTTTTCAAACCACAGCCCGGAGGCCCAGCTGGCCAAGGCCGCCCTTGTGGCCGACGGGGTTGAGCGCCTGCAAGTGCACAACCTCAACATCCGCTGGCCGGAAGCGGGTGGGGCACACGGCTTTGCCGCCGGTTGGTTTCGCCACACCACTTCGTTCGTCGATTCCCCCCTCGCCCGTGGACACGGGGAGACTCAGGCGTGGATACAGGCGGAATGAATGGGCAAACCCAAACGTTGCGCGGCCTGAACCATTTCCTGATCAAAGCTAATGAGTTGCAGGTCCTGGAAAACGTGTATCAGGGAGTTGAAGATAAAGAGGTGTCCCGCATCCGCAGCACGAAGGCCGAGACTGCGATTCATCAGGCGCAAGCTCCCCGTGTCCTCCGGTTGAAGCGCAAACAGGCGCAGCTTCCTTTGCATTTTCCGCCAGTCCCGCCAGATTTCCGGGGAGGCTTTGCGGCGGATCAAGCAAGCTTCGACCTCGACCAGAACCCACTCCCATGCATAAGCATCACCCGTCTCCCTCCAGACCTTTTGAACTTCCTCAGAATGAACTTCCTTGATCAGGAGGGGCACCAAGGCACAGGCATCCCAAAACAACCCGGGGCTGTTCACCAGTCCTTCTCCTCGCGCATGGCGACGACGCTGTTGCGCGGGTTTTTTCCATCGCCAGCCGGGCGGGGAGTGGGGACAAAATTATCCTTTTCGCCCCACTGGACCAAGCGCACGCCCGATTCGGCAACGGATTGCAGGATTTCGGGAGCCGGACCTTTGTTTGCAGAGGACGCCACGGCAATGGGTTTCAGATACGCCACCGCCGTCTCCCGGACACAGACTTCCAAGGTCTCTCCGGTTTCCTCGATTTGCCGAAGATATTGCGATAAACGCGCTTTAAGCTGACCAACTTTGACCTTCATTGTGACTAACTTGACCCCTTCACAATCGAATGTCAAACCTTCACCCCGCCACCCCCAACCCCCCCAACTCTCCCCGCCATCGCCTCCCCCCTTCCCATGAAAAGCCGCCCGCACATCCTCATTCTCATGTCCGACGAGCACCGCGCCGATGTGGCGGGTTTTGCGGGTGATCCGGTGGCGCGCACACCCACGCTCGACGCTCTTGCGCGCGACGGCGTCGTTTTCAACAACGCCTACACGCCCAGTCCCATCTGTGTGCCCGCGCGGCAATGCACCCTCGCCGGGCAATACCCGCCGACCTGTGGTTGCGAGGGCTGGGTGGGCTTGCCTCCGGGGCACCTCACGTATGCCTCCCGCCTCGGTCAATACGGCTACCGCACGGCGGCCTTCGGCAAATTGCACATGATCGGGCCGGATCAATCCGGGGGCTTCCAGAGCCGTCCGGTGGGCGATGTGAACTTTGGGCAAAACCAGCCGGTGATCGAGCCCTGGAAGAGCACCTTTCCGGAGGACTCCCGCAATGTTCCGGGCATGAACAAATGGTCGGACCGTAAGGAGATCGAGCGCGCCGGACCGGGGCCGGACAATCCCCACGATGTCCACAGCATCGAAGGCGCCGTTGGCTGGATTCGCGAAACCTTTGTCGGCGACCGCTATGACCGCCATAGCGGCGACCGCGCCCAGCTCATCCAAGTGGGTTTGCACGATCCGCACTATCCCTACCAGTGTGATCCGGAGCTTTTCCGTCATTACCTGCCTCGGATGCGGTCGTTCACTCATGAGGAGCCCTTGGACCACCCCTTCCTCGGGCTCAGTCCCTGGCCGCCGGAGACGCTCCAGGCGGGGGTGCACCTTGCCGAACGCGATGTCATGCGCGCCCGTGCCGCCTACTACGGAAAGGTCGAAACGATGGACCGCCACTTTGGCACGGTCCTCCAATCCCTCCGCGATGCCGGCGAGGATTTGGACGAATGGATCATCGTCTACCTCTCCGATCATGGCGATCAACTCGGGGAGCACGGCGTCTGGGAAAAACAGAAATTCTTCGAGGGCTCCGCCCGCGTGCCCCTCATCATCCGCGCCCCCAAATACCTCCCGCGCGGCGTCGCCGTGTCCCGGAATGTCAGCCTCGTCGACATTTTTGCCACGCTCTGTGAACTCTCCGGGATTCCCGCCCCGGATGGGCTCGACAGCCGCTCCCTTGTTCCGCTTGCCCGTGGTGACGACGTCGCCTGGTCCGACGAGGTCTTCTCCTTCTTTCTCCAGCAAGGCTTCCGCCACATCATGGTGAAAAAGGGTCACTTGAAATACCAACACTATGAGCACAGCGAGCGGGGCCTCCTGCCGGAAGTGCTCTTCGATCTGAAAAATGATCCTGCTGAAACGAGCAATCGTGTCGCCGACCCCCTCTATTTCATCGAACGCGAAAACCTCCGCTCCACCGCGCGGGCCTGGCGTGAGCGCTTGGCGGTGGACTGAGCCGCCCTGAGGGGGACTGCGCACGGATAAACCCCGGGTGAACTTTTGCGGGTGTCCAATCCCGGGACGCTTTCCCCGAACAGGTCATTTCCCCAGAGCCTCTGCGCGGCGCAGAGACATCGGGGTTGCGGAAAAGCGTTTTTTGAAGGCGGCGTTGAGATGGCTGTGCTTGCTGAAGCCGGTGCGCGCGGCGATTTCGCCTACGGGGAGACTGGTTTCCACCACCATGCGGTAGGCCCGCTGCAAGCGCGCTTCAAAGATGGCGGCGTGAACGGAACGGCCAACCGCGTGCACAAGGTGACGCTCCAGAGTGCGCCGGGAAACCCCCAGTTCGGCAGCGAGGTTTTCCGGCGAAAGCTTCGTTTGTCCCCATGAATGGATGCGGCGCAGCGCACGGGCGGCGAGAGCATCCTCCACGGCAAGCTGGTCTGTCGATTGGCGCACGGTTACACCAAGCGGAGCCACCACCTCCTGCCGGCTGCGCCCTCGCCCCGTGCGGCTCGTGCGCACAAGGTGCTCCACAGCCCGCTCGCCGATGCGTGTCCAGTCCGCGCATACACTGGAGAGGGCCACGCGGGCCATATTGCACTGGAGATCGTCGTCGTCGACGCCGAGGATGGAGAGGGACTCCGGGACGGCGATGCCCGCCCCCAGGGCGGCGTGCAGGCAGTGCCGGGCACGCACATCGTTGGCCGCAAAGACCGCGCAGGGCGCGGGCAGGGCGCGAAGCTCGTCGGCAAGTTTTGCAGAGGCCCCCGCGTCTCCGGAAAAGTGCCCCGCCAGCGTGCGCGCCCCGGTGCGACCTTCGACCCTCAGCGTTTCGACAAATCCCCGCTGTCGTTCGTCCGAGAAGTGGGCCCCTGTGATGCCGAGAAAGGCGAAATGGCAATAGCCTCGTTCAAGAAAATGCCGTGCCGCCATGGCCCCACAGGCGAAATCATCACAATGGATCCAACCCACTCCCGGTGGCGGGGGTGCGCTTGAAATATTCACCACTGGAATCCCCGCCGCCCGCAAACCCGCCAGGAGCTCATGGTGCGGCGGGTAGAACTGGCCAATTACCCCCGCCCACGCCACCTCCGCCGCCGGGGCTTTCACCTTGGCCTCAAGAGAAGCTTCGCTTTCGCAGAGAAAGGGCGTCCACTCCACCGCCAGCCGTGCCGCCCTTACCGCGCCACGCGCAATCGAACGCCCCCAGTGTTCCCGCGTATTGAGGAAGAGGGGCAAGTGCGGCGGCTCGTGACCGGAGGAATCCATTTGCCGAGTCCACCGTATTCCGCCCCCTTTGTCGAGAATCTGCAGAGGTAAGAATGTCCATATTTTGGGTAAAGATATTCGTGATTCTGGGTAGTTTCTTTCGGACGGATGCGGTAGGATGAGGAGAGTGTGCCATACTGGGCACTCAACTCCTTGAATAACCACCTCTATCAAAAACAAGAAACGATGAAACGAACGCTATTCTATTCACTCCTCGCCCTCGGGGCGACGGCCCTGGCCTCGGGGCAGATTATCACGATTGCCAATCCGTGGAACAGCACGGACGATACGTGGACCGTCACCGGTAGCACGGATATCGCTGTCTCAGCCGGCGTTGACCGTTGGACTGGGGCGGGCACTTGGGGAAACCGGGGTTCTGGGCAAGACGGTGACATCGGATCAAACCTTGGTGACAATCGACGCTTTCGTTCTGAGGTCGATGCAACCCCCGCCGGGCCTGCGCCGGGTGGATCGGGTAACTTCCTATCGTTTACGATCACCAACAATGACACGGTGGCCTGGACCATCGATGAATTCAGCTTTGGAGTCGGGCGGAATGTGCAAACCGCTGCATGGCTGTATTCTTCCATCGTGATCGATAACACAGAAACTTCACTTACCGCAGACGCCACATCCGCATCCAGTTCAGTTGGAGCGGGCGGTTGGGATAATCCTCTCGTCCAGTTTGGTCCTGGCACTGGGGCAAACGCTTGGGCGCAGCCTGTCTACAGCGATATCGGTCTGGACCTGCCTGCTGGTGACAGCGCTGAATTCCGTATTTACCTTGCCAGTGGGAACTCGACCACCTTCTTCCACCTTAATGACCTGAACATCGAGTTGGTTCCCATCCCCGAGCCCTCGACCTACGCCGCCTTGTTTGGTTTGCTGGCGATTGGGTTCGTCGCCTGGCGTCGCCGCCGCCGCGCCTGAGTCCTTCCTGACCAAGCGATTCTTTCAAGCAAAGCGCGGACCGAAAGGTCCGCGCTTTTTTTTCCTGCCTCGCGCCGCAGGCTGTGGAGTGCGGTGCTGTGCACCGCTTTCGCAGCGG
>JAFIGE010000007.1 GCA_020831585.1 Opitutales bacterium
GACCGGAGGCGGTTGTCCGGACGGTGACGGATCGACACCAGACCACCCTGGCCAACGGAGTCGAATGGTATTACAACGCGGGCTCAATCGGTTTCGCTGCGGAAGGTCAGGTTATTTTTCAAAACGAGGCCGATCTCAACAGCTCAGGCCAATTCGGGGGCACCACCGACGCCTTTGGAGCAACGCGGCTCAGTTGGCACACCCGTAACGCAGACCAATCGACTCAATATGGTGTCGAGCCTGTATTTCTCAATCCCGGCTGGCGCGCGGGTGAGACAGCCTTTCTCAATGATGCTGTGAATTGGGAACGGCTGGTCTTCGTAGCCATTCCGGAACCCGGTGCCGCGGCGGTCGTATTTGGACTGGGGGCGCTCGGGCTTTGCCTCGCGCGGCGCAAGCGGATGGCTTGAGCTCCTCTCCGGCGGGGCCCCAACGTTCTGTTTTGCCGATTTGTCCGCGCTTTCGGGCCTCGGAGCACCTCCGCACCGGGCTATCCCTTTCGTCGCTTCACGCAATCAGGTGCCGGGCGACCATTTCAAGTAGGCCCAGAAACAGGGTCTCGGCAAAGGCTTCCGGGCGGCCCCGGGGACGGAGCAGCACCCAGTTGCGCCGGAGCGCACGACGCCCGGGAGGAAAGGCCCGGAGGCGCCCATCGCGGATTTCCTCGCGGGCAATCCATTCCGGCAGGAGGGCTACCCCGAGATCGAGATCGACGAGCTTTTTGATGAGCATCTCCCCCCGCACTTCGATGAAGGGTTCAATCTGGATTCGCTCGGAGCGGAAATAGGCTTCGATCAAGCGAAAGGCATCGGAGTCGGTCTCGGAGAGGATAAATCGCTGGGCGGTGATCTCGGCCCGCACCACGCGCCCCGAGGTCGCCCACGGGTGCAAGGGATGCACGAGAAAGACGAGCTTCTCCTCCACGAGGGGCGTCTGCTCAAGGTCCCGCGTCTGGCGGTCCTGAACGCAAACGGCAAAATCGAGTTCGCCTCGATTGAGGGCGGTGATGAGTTCCTCGGGGGTCCCTTCCGTGAGGCGGAGACTGACTTGGGGAAAACTGTCCCTAAACTCCCGGATCACCGAAGGCAGGAGAAAGTTGCACCCCGCGCTGGTCGACCCGATCCGCAGGCGCCCTTGCCGCCAATCCAGGCGCTGGCGGAAGCGCTGGGCGGTGTGCTCAATATTTTCCAGAAGGGACTTGGCCTCCGTTTGAAAGAGCCTCCCGGCGACAGTGAGGTGCAACCCGCGCCCGCGTCTGTCAAAAAGTGTGCAACCGAGATCCGCCTCCAACCGCTTGAGGGCATGGCTGAGCGCGGAGGGCGTAAGGCTCAACGCTTTGGCCGCGTGCCCCATGTGACCGCGCTCAGCAAGTTCCACAAACAGCCTTAACTGTCTGGTTTCCAGTTCATTAGCCACGCCGGGGAAAAGCAACGAACGTGCCGGTTTGGTTTTTCAATGAATTGTTTTCAACAAACAGATGATTTTATTTCGCCGGATTAATCAATGAGGGCGGCTGTTTTGGCATTGAGGTTGCACGCTGGAGGGACATGCGAATCAGCGCACAGACGACAACCGCCCCGGGCGCGGACGGGGCTTCCCGCTCCGGCGGGCGGTTGCGTGTCGGCTATGTGCCGCTGATCGACAGCGCTCCCTTGGTCATCGCGCAAACGCACGGCTTTTTCGAACGGGCGGGGCTGGAGGTGGAACTGGTCCGTGAGGTGGGCTGGGCCTCCGTGCGGGAAAAGATTCGCCTCGGTGAGCTGGACGGTGCGCAGGCTCCCGCGAGCATGGTCTTTGAGCTGAGCGAGGGTCTCGGGGTGCTGCCAGAGGCCTGTTTCACCGGCTTGGTAACGGCCCACCACGGCAACGCCCTCGTCCTCTCCATGGAACTTTGGGAGTTGGGCGTGCGCGACGCCCATTCGCTGGCGCGGGTGGTGCGGGCGCATCGGGGCAAGCGGCGTTTCATTTTCGCCGGTGTATTGAATTATTCATCACAAAATTACCTTATGCGGCGGTGGCTCCTCAGCGGGGGACTGCGCCCCGAGCAGGATGTGGATCTGGCCATGGTGCCGCCTCCGCAGGTGCGCCGCTGCCTTGAAGCAGGGCATTTGGACGGCTTCTGCGTGGCCGAGCCGTGGGGGTCTGCCGTGATCGCCGCCGGTCTGGGCTGGAGCCCGGACCTGAGCGCGGACTTCGATCCGGGACACCCGGAGAAGGTGTTTCTGGTGACCGATGAGTTTCACCGCCGCCGCCCGTCCGACCACATGGCCTTGCTAACGGCCTTGTTGGCGGCGGCCCGCTTCTGCGAGGAGCCCCGCAACCGCCGTGGAGTGGCGCAGGTGCTCGCCCAACCGGGCTTCCTCGACCTGCCGGAAGAAATTTTGCGGCCCGCTCTGGTGGGCCCCTACCCCATGGGCTGCGAGCGCGAGCGGCCCGGGGATGATGTCATCCGCTTTGCCGGAGAAGGAATCAATGCCCCCACCGAGGAGAAGGCCCGCTGGGTCCTTGAAGAGATTGCCCGCCATGGCCTCTCGCGCGGGATGGCACCGCTCTCCACGGCAGCCATCGCGGCCCGTTTCCGCATGGATGTCTTCGAGGAGGCGGCGGCCATGGTCCGCTTTCTTCCCCCGCCTCCCGCCACGGCCGAACCGGTCTCCGTCCCGCCCGCCGAAGGCCCAAACCCATTTTCCTAATCCGCCTGTATCAGGAAACTCACCACATCATCGAAAACCACACATCAACGAAACCGACACCATGAGCACGCACTTCAAAGATCCTCTCAACCCGAACATCGACGTCTGGAGCGAGTGTGGCGAAAACGCCGCCGGCCAGACCGCCGATCCCCATGCGGGACTGGCTCCGGACGAGAAAGCCCTCCTTGAGAAGCGCCGGATCAATCCGGCCAACCGCGACGAAGTCGTCGCCCGCGCCCTCGAAAGCGCGGCCATGAAAGGTATCTTCCGTAACGACATCAACCGCCGCACCTTCCTGCGCCGCGTGGGCGTAGGCACAGCGGCTGCCCTGGTGGCTCAGTTTTTCCCTTTCGGTTCACTCCAGGCGATGGCCTCTGATGCGGCGAAAAACCTCGAAAAAAAGCGCCTCCGGATCGGTTTCGTGCCCATCACCTGCGCCACGCCCATCGTCGCGGGCCACGGTCTCGGTTTCTACCAAAAGTATGGCCTCGATGTGGAGATCATCAAGACGGCCGGGTGGGCGGTCTCGCGGGACAACTGCCTCAACGGCAACTACGACGGCTCCCACCTGCTCTTTCCGATGCCCCAGGCGATGAGCCTCGGCCTCGGTTCGACCCGCGCCCCCTGGCGAATCGTCTCCAACGTCAACACCAACGGCCAGGCCATCGTGCTCTCCAATGAGCACCGCGACAAACGCGACCCGAAACAGTGGAAGGGCATGCGCTTCGCCGTGCCCTTCGAGTATTCCCTGCACAACTTCCTCCTGCGCATGGTGGTGGCCGATGCGGGGCTCGACCCCGACCGCGACATCCAGATCCGCGTGGTTCCTCCGCCGGAAATGGTGGCCAATCTGCGGGCGGGCAATGTCGATGGCTATCTCGCGCCCGATCCCTTCTGCCAACGGGCGGTCTTCGATGGCGTGGGCTTCATCCACAAGCTGACCATGGAGCTGTGGGACCAGCACCCCTGCTGCGTCTTCAGCACAAGCCAGCGCTTCATCGACGAAAACCCCAACACCTTCATGGCTTTGAGCATGGCGATCCTCGAAGCCACGGCGATGGCCGAGCTTCCGCAAAATCGCGCCCAATTCGCCGAGGTCATGGCACCCCGAAACTATCTGAACCAGCCCGTCGAGGTCCTCCGGCAAATCCTCACGGGTATCTTCCCCGACGGCCTCGGCAACGTCCGTCGGGTGCCCGACCGCATCTCCTTCATGCCCTTCCCCTCGCAGTCGATGAGCATCTGGGTGCTCTCGCAAATGAAGCGTTGGGGCTACATACGCGAGGAGATCGATTACACTGAAATCTCGCGCCGCATCACCCTCTCCGCCTCCACCGAAGAACGCATGCGCAAGCTCTCCGGGAAAAACCCCGAGATCGCCTGGAGAGACCTCCCCGAGGAGGAGCACCCCGTCCTCAACATTCATGGGCGTCGCTTCGATCCGGCCGATGTCGCCGGGTATCTGAACAAGTTCGAAATCCGCCGCGACATCTGATTCCGCGCCACCCCGCAGCGAGGCTGAACCCTCGCTGCGGAGGCGCTCCCTTCTTTTCACCTGCCCGGGCTGCTGCGGCCGCCCGACCACCCGTTTTCGTCCCTTCGCCATGAAATCAACGCGAGCCCAAGGCTACCTTCTCTCAGCCATCATTTTCTTTGTCTTCATCGCCCTTTGGCATGTGGCCACGCTGCAAACGGTGCACCTGGCTGAGGGCACTCACCTCGCCCCCGCGCAGATCGCCGCTCTCGAAGAGATGGGGATGGCCACCGGCGATATCGAAACGCTCGCGGCCGCCGGTCTGAGCTTTGCCCAAATGCAGCAACTGGCCGGGCTCGGGTTGACCCTCGAAGAGCTGGAGATGGCCGGAGGGATTGGCGCCTTCGGTTTCACCACCGGAGAAGGCGGTGCCGCCGAAACGGCGGTCACCGGCTTTCCCGGCCCGGGCCAGGTGGGAAGAGAGATTGTGAACCAGTTGAGCGACCCGTTTTACAACCGGGGTCCCAACGACAAAGGCATCCTCCTCCAGCTTCTTTACTCCCTGCGGCGCGTCGCCCTCGGCTTTGGGCTGGCCCTCCTCGTCGCCCTGCCCCTCGGCTTCCTTCTTGGCATGTCGCCCGTCTTTAAGACCGCGCTCGATCCCTATGTGCAAATACTCAAGCCCATCTCTCCACTGGCCTGGATGCCCCTTGCGCTCTACACGATCAAGGATGCGGAGCTGTCGTCCATCTTCGTCATCTTCATTTGCTCCATCTGGCCCATGCTCATCAACACCACCTTTGGCGTTGCCGCCGTGAAGAGTGACTGGATCAACCTCGGCCGCACGCTCGAACTGGGCCGCTTCAACCTCGCCTGGCGGATCATCCTGCCCGCCGCCGCACCCACCATTTTCACGGGCATGCGCATATCCATCGGCATTGCCTGGCTGGTCATCGTCGCTGCGGAAATGCTCATCGGCGGCACCGGTATCGGCTACTTCGTTTGGAATGAATGGAACGGTCTCAACATCGATTCCATGATCCTCGCCATCCTCGTCATCGGCCTTGTCGGATTCGCCCTCGATGCGGCCCTTGGCACCCTTCTGCGCCGCTTCTCCTACAAAGCTTAAACCGCCTCTTTATACCCCGGCAAAACATACAGCCGCCCATCGTATCATGAAAAAGCAGCTCGTCCTTTCCGAGACCCTCACCAAAGCCTATCCCTCTGAGAACAGGGGAGAGCCCGAACTGGTCGTTTTTGAAAACGTCAACTTCCGTATCCGCGAAGGGGAATTCGTCACCTGCATCGGGCACTCAGGCTGCGGCAAATCGACTATCCTCAACATCCTCGCGGGCTTACAGTCCCCGAGCAAAGGCTACGTCTTCCTCGACGGCAAAGAAATCACGCGGCCCGGGCTCGACCGTGCCGTCGTCTTCCAGGGGCACAGCCTCCTGCCTTGGCTCACCGCCCTCGAAAACGTAACCTTCGCCGTCCGCGCCCGCTGGCCCGAATGGACCAAAGCCCAAGTGCGGGCACATGCCCTCGAATACATCGAGATGGTCGGCCTCAAAGATGCCTTTGACCGCAAGCCCCACCAGCTTTCCGGGGGCATGTGCCAGCGCGTCGGGATCGCCCGCGCCTTTGCCATCCGCAGCCGACTCCTCCTCATGGATGAACCCTTCGGTGCCCTCGACGCCCTCACCCGCGGCTCCATTCAGGAGGAACTCGTTAAAATCTGTGCCGCCACCGGTCAGACCGTTTTTATGATCACCCACGATGTCGATGAGGCCATCCTCCTCTCCGACCGCATCTTTCTCATGACCAACGGCCCCCGCGCCCATGTCGCCGAAGCCGTCTCCATCAACCTCCCCCGGCCCCGCGACCGCGCCGAAATCGTGCACCACCCCGGCTACTACACCATCCGCAACCACCTCGTGGATTTCCTCGTCTCCCGCTCGCGGGAACTCTCCGGCGGGCGCCACGGTGCCACACCCGTCCCCGTCCACAATGCCAAGGGTGAACTCCTCTTCCCGCCCGATGTCGATCCCCTTGCTCTGAGCGAAACCGTCACCCGCTGAACCGTCGACAGAGCGCTTCCCGCAATCATCCGTTTTTTTCCTCAAACCCTTCTGTTCACCTAATACCGAAAACAAGAAATCATTATGAAAAAGATTGAAATGACTGAAATCATCCTTGCCGCCAAAGCGAAGAAAAAGGCCACGTGGCAAGCCCTTGCCGAATCCGTGGGCTTGACGGATGTCTTCCTCGTCTCCGCTTGCCTTGGCCAGAACAGCCTGCCTGCGGAACACGCCGACAAGCTTTGCGAGGCACTCGACCTGGCACCGGCGGTGTCCGCCGCCTTGCAGGAGTTCCCCACCAAGGGAATGGACCCGGCCCTCCTGCAAGACCCCGTCATCTATCGCCTCCAGGAGATCGTGTATGTCTACGGTCCTTCCATCAAGGCCGTCATCCATGAAAAACTGGGTGATGGCATCATGAGCGCCATCGACTTTTCCATGCACATCGACAAGGAACCCAACCCCGCCGGTGACCGCGTGAACATCCGTCTGAGCGGGAAGTTCCTCCCCTACAAACGCTGGTGAGTGCCCTCCTCCGGGGCACCGGCCCGCTCTCCCCAACCGGCGGAGAACGGGCCGGGCGCTCCCGGAAGGCGCCCACCGATAATATGCCTCCTCCAACCATTCGAAAACAACCACACCCTCCCACACCTATCATGTCTTTCCGCACCACCTTACGTCTCTCCGCCGGCACAGCCCTCGCCGCTGCGCTCTGTGCCCTAAGCCCGTCTCTGGCGGCCGATCCTCTCGAGGCGGCCCTCGACGATTTCTTTGCCTCCATCGAAGAAGCTGTCCCCGGTAAGTTCTCCCTCAACAGCCGCACGCGCTATGAGCGCTTTGCCACCCCTGCGGTCGACCGCCGCGGCTTCTCTCAACGCTTCCGCTACGGATACGCCACTCCCGACTTTGAAGGATTCGGGGCCTACATCGAAGGGGAAACGCTCTTTGCGCTCAACGGCAGCCACCGCATCCACCCTCTCGACCAAGCCGGCTCCGGCACGGAACTCAACCAGTTGCGCCTGCATTACGCGGACCCCGCCCTCGGGCGCATCACCCTGGGTCGCCAAATCTACACGCTCGATGACCAACGCTTCATCGGCCACGTCGGCTGGCGACAAAACATCCAGACATTCGACGCCCTCACAGCCGCCTTCACCGGCGTGGAGAACCTCGCCGTCAACGCCTTCTACCTCGACCGCGTAAAGCGCGTTGATGGCTCCGGACAGGACTTGACCGGGCTCGGCCTCAACCTCCGCTACACCGTCGCCCCCTCCCTCGCGGTCACTGCCTTCGCCTACCGTCTCGACTTCGACCGCATGGCCGCCTGGTCCAACGACACGATCGGCCTGCGCCTCACCGGACGAACAGCCGCCTCCGACCTCACCCTCGCCTACGCCCTCTCCTACGCCCGCCAGACGGACAACAGCGGCAGCGGCCCCCGCGACTTTTCCCTCGACTACTGGGCCGGGGACCTCGCGGCCACGTTCCACGGGGTCACCCTCGGAGCTGGATTCGAGTTCCTTGAGGGCGACGGAACCGAAGGTTTCCGCACTCCCCTCGCCACCGTCCACGCCTTCAACGGACATGCCGATAAATTCCTTCCCGTGGCCGGGTTCCCCCTTGGTCTCGACGACCGCTACCTCTACGCGAGCTACCGCCTCCCCGTGGGCGCGGGCATTCCCCTGCGTGTGGCCCACCACTGGTTCCGCCCCGAACAGGGGCCTGGGCGCTACGGACGGGAACTCAACTTCACCGGCAGCTACGCCTTCAACAAATACTTCTCCCTTGTCGCCAAATACGGGCGCTATCGGCCCGACTCCCATGCCGTCGGTATCGGCCAGGGCAAAAAGTCCATGTTCACGCTGGAGTTGAATTTCAATTATTGAGTGAGCGCAGACACATGACGGCTCTTGGCAGACGCGGGCCTCCCCCTTCCCCGCCGTCTCCCCGGAATCCATGGTTGCCTCGACCGGAAAAACGCCGCATCACAGACGGCGAAATCATGAACACACCCATTAAGCAACTCATCCTTCTCGCCGGGTTCGGACTCGCCGCGCTCTCCATCAATGCCGCACCCGATGAGCGGGTCGACCACTTCAAGGGCAAACCGGCCCCCACGCTCGAAGTCGCCCTCGCGAACCTCGCCACCTACAACGCCAAGCTGGCCGATTTGATCAGCGGGGAAACCCTCACGGCGCAAGCCATGGTCGATATTCACGAGATCAGCTATACGCTCGAAAACGCCTTCGAAACCATCGCCCGTGAGCACGCCCGCCTCGCCGATCTCCTGGAGGAAGTCCACCTCGCCTCCGAGCGCTTGGACTCCGCCACGATCAAGGCAAGCGGCCAGGCTTTCCTCACCGGCACCGCCCCCCTCACCCGCGCCGCCGCCCCCAAAACGAAGGAATAGCCCTCATTTCACCGCCCGGCCACCGGCCTTGGCAACCCCACCCCACCCCGGTCCCTCCCGTCCAAAAATGTCTCACCTGAGACATTTTTTGGACGGGAATGAGGAAAGTCCGGGCGGCCCTAAGCCTCCGCCCTTTCCAAAAACGCCTGCAAGCCTGCGGTATCCGGAAAGCGCAGGTGCTTGCCCTCGACTGCCAACAGCTCCGCTGCCCGCAAGCGGGCAAAGACCCGGGAGAGTGTTTCACTCGTGATACCGAGTTGGCTCGCGAGAAGGTGCTTGGCGAGCGGCAAATCGAAGGCAGACACCCCGTCCGGATCCTGTCCGGCGGACCGCAGTTGGCGCAGGAGCCACTGCGCCACGCGCGACTCAGCCTGCTTGAGTTTGAGATCCTCAATGGTCTCAACCAGGAAGCGCAGATGTTGGCTCATGGAAGCGAGAATGCAAAGGGCAAGATCGGGGTCGGCCTTGATGCGGGCGCGGAAAAACTCCGTTGGCACGAGAATGACCTGGCTGTTCTCAGTCGCTTTGGCGGATGCCGGATAGGCGTGGTTGCCCGCAATAACCACCTCTCCGAGGCTCTCGCCGGGATAAAAGACGCGGATCACCTGTTCGCGTCCATCTTCGGTGACACGGTGGACATTGATCGCTCCCGCGTGCACGACAAAAAAACCGTCGGCTGCCGTGCCCGCATGAAAGAGGTATCCGCCTTTATCCACCTGGCGTAGGGAGCAACCGAGCGCAAGCGTCTCCAAGGCGTCCGCGCGGATGCCGGAGAAAATGGGGGCCTTGCGAAGGGTGTGCGCCAGCATAATGCGCCGTGAATCAGCGCGTTCAACGGAGAGGCGGGAGTCAGTCATTACACAATTGTCGGGGGAAATCTGAAACAGAATGGGCAGACCGAAAAGTGCTCGAATGGTTGACCGGGGTCAAGAAACCAGAGCCCGCCTTCGGTTAAGGTGGGGCCATGTCAACCACGCCCTCGCCCGAACCCCGTTTGCTCGACGTGCGCCCCGCTTTGGCGCGCGGGGAAAATCTCTTCGCTCTCATTATGGGGGCCAAGGCGGATTTGGAGGTCGGCCAGGCTCTGCACCTCATCGCTCCCTTCGAACCTATCCCCCTCCTGGCACACTTTCAGGCGGAAGGTTTCACCGTCGAGACCAGCCTGGTGAAGCCATCCGAGTGGCACATCGTCTTTTCACCCGCCGCCGATCAGTCCATCGCCTCCGCCCTGCGCGAACTCGACCTGCGCGAACTCGATCCACCGGGTCCCTTGCACAAGGGCCTCGCGGCGGCGGCCCGGCTGGCGCGGGGTGAGACCCTCGTCCTGCACACGCGCTTCCGCCCTGTGCACCTCTTCGAGGAGCTGGGCGCTGGCGATTTCGATTTTGAGACCGAGGAAACCGCCCCCATGCACTGGGTCACACACATCTGGCGTGTTGCCAGCAGCACCCTCTAACCCACCAACCGCCCTCCCGCCGTGAACAAAACCTCCACCCCCTTCCTCCGCGATCGCGGACAGACCTCCGCCGTGACCGCCCTTGGCTTCCTTGGCATCAGCGGAGTCTGCCTTGTCACCTGCCTCGGTATCCTTTTGGGCTTCCCCGAGGTCCTCGCGGGCGATCCCCTGCGCACGGAAGTGCTGGCATTGGCCGCTCTCGCCGTTCCGGGCTTCGTCGCCTCCTTTGTCTTCGGCACTTTCTACGCTGTCGCCTCTCTCCTATCCGGAAGCGGCCTCTGGAGCCGGCCGCTGGCTCTCCTGCACCTTGCCACACACGCCCTCGGCATGGGCTGGCTGGTCGCCGCCTACGGGGGCATGCCCTTTTTCGAGCAACCCTATCTCGGCATCGCCATCGGGGGCGGCATCATTCTCGCGGGTGTGGCCATGCTGGTCGTCAACCTCATGCTCACGGCCGCGCGCCACAATCGCTGGGAACCCGCGCAGCTCACTGTCGTCGCCTCGCTTTTCTGGCTCTTGCTCGCCGGCGGGGCCGCCCTCGCCCGCGTGCTGGAGCCGCACCTCGCGTGGTTACCGGCACAGCTCCGCGCACAAATGGAGGGTTTCATCCTTCTCGGGTTGGCCGGTTTTCTCTGGCTCGGGCTCCTCGGTGCCGTCCTTAAATTGGTCTCCATGTTTGCCGTGGGCGACCGCGCCCCCGGTGCCCTCTCGTGGACCGGTCTTGTTTTCATCAACGGGGTCTTCTTCGCCCTCGTGCCTTTGATAGCGAGCTACTTCGCTCCGCCTCTCGGCCTCGTGGCCGCCGGTGTTTTCCTCGGCAGCCTGGGCTACTTCGCCGACCTCGCCCGCCTCCTCGCCACCGCCCGCAAACGCGCCGATGCCGGACTCATGACCGCCCTTGCAGGGATCGTCGCCGGGCTCGCGCTCCTCCTCTGGTTCACCCTCGGACAGCCCCACCTTAGCGGCGCGGAGGCGGCCATCGTCCTGGAAACCGCCCGGGTGGCCACTGTCTGGATGATTTTCGCCACGGTCACCCTGGTCGCTCTCGGACTGGGGTTGCGTCTCTTACCCTTCCTCGTCTGGCGCATTCGCTGCGCCCCATGGATGGGGCAACAGGGGGTGCCCACACCTGCCGAACTCGAACGCCCCGGTAGCCGCCTGCCCGTGGCCGTCTGCCTTCTCACGGGAGCGGGTTACCTCCTGGCCGGACAAATGGCGGAGCACCCGGCGGGCACTCAACTGGGCGTGCTCTGTTTGCTCGTGGGCGCGGGCTGGTTCGCCCATGCCATCGCCCCGGCCGTAAGCCTTTTCGTGCTCGGCCCGCAACCGCCCAAACCGGCGGACACAGCTATCCCCGCCGCCCCGCCCGCCAAACCAATTCGGTCGATTTCTTGACCCGGATCAATCCACCCCACCGCAAACCCTGGTAATCTTTCCATCATGAACACGACCCCTCACCCCCCCCGTCTTCTCGCTACCCGCGCGGTCGCCGCCGCGGCCCTTGTCGGCCTCGCCCTCGCCGCCACGCCGCTGGTGCACGCCTGCGCCGCCTGCAACCTCACCTTCGCCGATGAAGTCACCACTGGCGAACGCGCCGAGTCCATCATGGCTGCCGATCTGCGCCGCGCCATGGAAAACCAGCGCGCCGTCAACTTCGACGGCTTTGGCGACACCGCGCTCATCCAGGCCCAACTGGCCAAGCTCGACGCCGGGGAAACCCCTCCGGCGCAGCTTGCCTCCAGTTCCCCTCCATCCGTTGCCGAACGCACCGCAAACGCCGCCCCCGCCAGCATCCGTCCATCTGCGACTTCCACTCCAACCGACGGTCGCCCCCTTCCTGCCTACATGGAGGCGGCCGACTTCATCGAGATCATCGAACGTGACTACGCCCTCGCCACGCGCCCGACTTCTTTTGTCCCGCAAGACACCCCCCACGACAAAACCTTCACCATCACTCTCCACGAAGGAACGACCTACATCGGCAACGGCGTCGTCTATGAAGGCTTCCTCATGGACGGCAAAGTCCCCGGGCAGACCATCATCGTTGATGAAGGCGATGTCGTGGAAATGATCTTCGAGAACAAAGGCAACATCCCCCACGGTGCCTCCATTCACTCCGCCTACACGCAGACCTCCAAATATGTCGGCAGCATCGGCCCCATGACCTCCAAGTCCGTGCGCTTCCGCGCCATGACGCCCGGTGTCTACATGTATCACTGCGCCCCCGGCGGCCACGCCATCGGCATGCACGTCATCGGCGGCCAATACGGCATGATGGTGGTGCGCCCAAAGCCCGGCAGCTTTCGCCTCGAACAGGAGCTCGGCCATGAACCCAACCTTGAACTCTTTCTCATCCAACACGAACTCTACGCCACCGGACGCGACTCCATCTTCGGGGAGGCCGAATACACCCTCTTCAACGGTCGTCTCTTCCGCTACGTTGAAGAACCCATCCTGGTGAAGCCGGGCGACTATGTGCGCATCAACTTCCTCAACGTTGGCCCCAACCTTCTCTCCACCTTCCATATCGTCGGCATCATCTGGGATTACATCTACTGGCAGGGCCATCCAGAGGCCATGCTGCCCGGAGGCCAAACCGTTACCGCCGGACCCTCCGACTCCTTCGTCATCGAATTCCGTATTCCACCCGATGAAGGGGCCTACACGATGCTCTCGCACGCCGTGGGCTCAACCAACCGGGGTGCCATCGGCCTCCTTGTGGCGGACCGCGACGCCAACGTGCCCGCTCACCGGAAAATCCTTGCCGATGGCCCCGCCTTCACGGAATCGGAGATGGATCGCTACATCTCCGGGGCCACCCGCACGATCTCGCCCTTCGGCATTGGCACGCACCCAAAGGACCGTCCCGTCATCTTCGGTCCCGAAACCAAGGAGGTGCACGTCGCCATTATCGGAAACGCCTTTTATCCGAAAGTTATCCAAATCGCCCCCGGGACCAAGGTCACCTGGACCAACGAAGACGCCTTCACGTATTTGGCCGGTGAATACTCCGGTATCCACAATGCCGCTGCTATCTCCGCACCGGAGGATAGCGATGGGTTCGTCTCTCCCCTCCTCGCCCACGGCGAATCCTGGAGCCATGTCTTCGACGACACCGAGTGGACCTACGATTACATTTGCACGCCCCACCCCTACATGCTCGGGCGCGTCATCGTGGCTGAACCCGAGTATGCCCTCGGGGAAGCTGGAAGCGCGCGTGTGAGCCTCGGCGGATGGGTCCTCCCGCTCATCGGCGTATGCCTCATCCTCTCCACCGCCTCCCTCGCCTTTCGACGGAGAGGTTAATGTAATGAAATATCCGATACTTACCATGAAAACCCTCCTCTCCCTCTTCACCCTCTTCCTCTGTATTTCCCTCTCCCTGAACACGGGTTGCGGAAAAAACGGTGATGCCGCGATGGCCGAAACCGATACACCGGTCACGGAGATCACCATCACCGGAGATGACCGTATGCGCTTTGCCCCCACCCGCTTCACTGTGCGGGCCGGCCACCGCATCACGCTCACGCTCGATAACATCGGACGCATGCCCAAGGAATCCATGGGGCACAATCTCGTCATCCTTGATCAAGGCGTGGCCCCCAACGCCTTCGCCGCCGCCTCCGTCGGCTTTCCTCAAAATGAATATATCGCCCCGCAGTTTGAAAACCGTGTCATCGCCGCGACCACCGTCCTCGGCCCCGGCGAACAGGAAACGATCACCTTCATCGCCCCAGCCACGCCCGGCGAGTATCCCTTCGTCTGCTCCTTCCCCGGCCACACGCAGGCACGCATGGTCGGCATCATGATCGTGATCCCGTGATCCGGTCTCGCTCGGCAATGCGTTGCGAAGCCTGATGACCACAACCTTCCCCTTTATGACCTATCACAAAAACACCTCCGTTCACGCCCACGAAGCCCTCGCCTTCATCGATACAAACGCCGGACGCTACGACGCCCAGACACTCCCCGACGCCATCCGTTCCGCCTTCGGTGCCGAGGCCCGCTTTCATGCGTGCTCCGCCACCGGCATGTCCCCCGAGGCCCTCCTCGCCTTCCTCCTCCAGAAGGAAAAGATCGTCCTCCACGGCGGCCGTTTTCACCTGAACCGCGCAAACATCTGCACACACTGAGGGGTCCGCATGGCATTGACCCATCCACCGCCATCCGCCCTTCGCCTGACCGCTGCCGGGGAACCCTTTCGCCTGCTCTTTCCCCTGGGGACGATGCTCGGCATCCTCGGTGTGGCCCTCTGGCCAGCCTTTGCCTGGGGGCTCTGGCCGGTCTACCCGGCGGCGGCGCATGCGCCCATCATGATCCATGGGTTCCTCGCGAGCTATGTTTTCGGCTTTCTCGGCACAGCCCTTCCGCGTTTGCTCGATGCGCCTAAACTGGGCTTGCGCACGACTCTCTTGCTCGGAGCCGGTCCGCTTGCCCTGTCCATCGCTCACTTGGCCGAGGCGGCAGCGCTCGGTTTCGGCCTTTTCCTTGTTTGGCTCACGGGGTTCCTCCTTCTTCTCGGAAGCCGCTTCCGGGAGAACCGCGATATCCCCCCTCCGGGATTTGTCCTCGTCGCCCTGGGGCTGCTCTGCGGGTGGACAGGCTCCCTCCTGCTCTTCATGGATGCCGTCGGCACGGGGCTCGGGCCGACCCTCTACACGCTCGCCCGTCTCCTTGCCTGGCAAGCATTCCTCCTCTTCCCCGTTCTGGGTATCGGAGCTTTTCTGCTCCCGCGCTTCTTCGGCATGCCGAGCAAGCACGCCTTCCCCGAGCAGCTCCTACCGTCCCCGGCCTGGCTGCGCCGGGCAGGTTTCGCCAGCGCCTGCGGTAGCCTCATCCTCATAGGCTTTTCTCTTGAAGCATATGGGCACGCCGTTGCCGGACATCTCCTGCGCGCCCTCGGCTTATCCATTTATCTGCTACGTGAAATCCCCTTACACAAGGCACACGAGGCGCGGGGAGATCTCGCCCTCGGCTTGCGCATCGCGCTCATCGCACTGCCCCTGGGTCTGGTTTTAGCGAGTTCCTTCGCGGGTGCCCACCTGGGTTGGATGCATGTCTTCTACCTCACCGGATTCGGGCTGATCACCTTCATTGTGGCGACCCGGGTCTTGCTCGGCCACTCGGGCCAATCGGGCCGTTTCACCGCACGCCTGCCCGGTGTGCGTGTGCTCAGCCTCTGCACGGTGCTCAGCCTCGCTCTGCGCGTCAGAGCGGATTATCTCAACACCGGACGATTCGAAGCCTATGCCTGGGCGGCACTGATCTGGATCGGCGGAGTGGCTGCCTGGACCGCCACCACCCTGCCCCGCATACGCTATCCCGACAACGAATAACCTGCCCGCCTCCACGGTGTTTCCCCACCGTGGCTCCGGCTGTACGACCATGGCTGCGGGCTGCCCTGGTCGCCTTCTTTCCTTCATGCTGCCCCCATTTAATATCCCAGGTATATTTTTTCTTGATTCCTTGGAGTTTGGATGCAGTCTGTGTAGTTAGGATGATGCAACTGATCCCGCCAAAGTCTCGCCGCGCACCCCGGATTCTAGTGAAGGGTGCCCGTGCCTATTATCATGTGGTTAGCCGAGTTGTTGACCGATCGTTTCGTCTTGCTGATGTGGATAAGGAGGTGTTTCGCGGATTGCTTGGGCGGGTGGTGGCGTTTTGCGGGGTGCGGGTGCTCACCTATGCGGTGCTGGACAACCACTTTCACCTTCTGGTGGAGGTGCCGGCTTCGCCGGGCGAGCCGGATGATGAAGAGCTTCGCCGAAGGGCGCGGCTGCTCTATGGCAAGGAGCGAAAGGGGCAACCGCTTTCCTTCTTCCGCATCGACCGTGCCTTGGCTGCCGGGGGTGAAACCCGGGAGCGTATGAGGGCGCTGCTGATCGGACGCATGGGATCGCTTCCGATGTTCGTGAAGATCCTCAAACAACGCTTTTCGATCATCCACAACCGCAAGCATGACCGCTTGGGTACGCTCTGGGAGGATCGTTTCCATAGTGTCTTGGTGGAGGATTCGGTGGCGGCGCTTATGTCCGTGGCGGCCTACATCGATCTGAATGCGGTGCGGGCAGGGATCGTGCAAGACCCCAAGGATTATCGCTTCAGTGGCTATGGAGAGGCAGCGGGCACGCGACGGGGATTCAGCCGCTTCCCTCTGTTTGAAAGGCTGGCGGCGGAGCACGCGGAGCCGATCGGGCAAATCGCCGCATTGTATCGTCGGCGTCTCTTTGTTTCCGGGAGCAACCCAGGCAAGGGGGGCACGGTTTCGAAGGAGGCGATGGAGCGCGCGCTCCGTCAGAAGGGAGCGATGACCCGGGGCGAATCGCTGCTTTGTCGACTGCGCTACATGACGCGGGGAGCCATCATCGGCTCGAAAGTCTTTATCGAGGAGTGGGCAGCCCAGAATAAAGAGCGGTATTTTCCCAAACGTCCGAAACGCCCGAAGCCGCTGTTTTTGGAAAATGGAGAGTCGTCTTTGTGTCGGCTTCGCTAAAATATCGGGCAGACTTTCGCTGAATCAAACCTGCGGATGTTTGGACAAACATGGTTCCCCAGGCAACCACTTGGAGGAAGTCCCCGGCGAGGCCCGGGATCCCATGCCTGCGTTTACCGTGCACCGGACGGCGGGGTGCGCTTCAGAAGGTAACCTCCCATCCCACCCGCAAGCTCCGGCCCGGAAGCGGGGCGATGTCTTTGAGGAAGGAGGGGTGATGGCGGGCTTCGCGGTTGAGGAGGTTTTCGGCCCGCAGGGTGATTTGGTGGCGGATACGGCCGACGACAAAGGGGACACGCAGCCCGGCGTTGACGAAGGTGTAAGCGGGGGTCGGCGCCTGGTAAGCAAGGGTGCCAAAGACCGAATCGGGCACGCGGTTTTGCGCGAAGGCGCGGCGGACTTCAAGGTGGGTGGCGAAGCGGTCGAGGTCGGCGGCGAGGCGAAGGGAGGCGCGCAGGGGCGGTATGCGGGGCAGCGGTTGGTCGCGCTCCCGATCCTGACCGCGCAGGAGGTCGGCATCGGTCTGGAGAAAGACCGTTCGCTCCGCCTCGCGCCAGAGAACATAGCGGACCGTGCCCTCCAGCCCATGGAAACGGGCGGGGCTCTGCACGTGGCGGTAGGCAACGAGGCCCTCAATTTCAAAACCCTGGTTGCGCAGATAAATGAAGCCGTCGAAATCGCGCACAAAGGCATTGCCTTGGAGGAGCAGGCGCTCGCTCTCGTAGCGGACAAGGACTTCCGCGCTGCGCACGCGCTCGGGGCGCAGAGTGGGATCGGGAATGCGAAAGATCCCGGTGGCCTCGTGGGGAGCTTCAATAAAAAGTTCCTCGCTGGCGGGGCTTCGGCGCGCTTCGCCGAGATGGAGGCTGGCTTCGAGCGCGGGGGTCAGCTGAAAACGCAGGCCAGCGGCTGTGCTCAGGGTGGCAAACCGGCGCGAGCGCAGGTCCTCGGGAAATCCTTCGGGCGGATCGCGCCGCCGGGCATGGCGCAGGCCGAGGTGCGTCCCCGCCTCAGCGGTCCAGCGGTCCGCGATCGGTTGCTCGGCGAGGGCAAAGAGCGCGCCGCCATGGTCCCGGCTGGTGAGGATGTCTTCGAAGGGACGACCGAGAAAAAAACTCGTGTTGCGGTTGCGGTAATCGGTGCGAAAGGCGGTGAGCCCGCCGGAGATCAGCGCCCCGGTCGGCGCGGTGTGCAGGACCTCGCTGCGGACCTCGGCCTCCGTGCGGCGGAAGCTGTTGGTGAGAAAGGCCCCCTCGCGTTCGTCCTGGCGGAAGCGGGAAAAGCGCGCGCGGGTATCCAGGGTTGGTTCATCGCCCAGCGCGGGGCGGCGGGCGGTGGCAAGCAAACGGAAGTTTTCGAGGTCGATGCGGACGGGATCGAAAGGGCTCGGGGCGTTCACCCCTGGCTGGGAAAAGGGGTTCCCATGGGCATGGCCATCCGGCGGCACACCGTATTCGGAGAAGTAGGCGTTGACGGCCGCACCAAACTCCCAGGTGCGCCCCGGGATGAGGGTGCCCAGGCTGGCGGAACGGGTGCGCAGATCGGTGTTGGGCACACGGCCGCCGGGATTGGGCGCGGGCGCGGGCACAGTCGGCGGAAGACGGACGCGATGGGCGGCATCGTAGCTCTCCGTGCGCGCCCGCCCGGGGATTCTGTAGTCACCGGCGGCCCGGTGGAGCGTCTGCGCGCGCACCAGCACGGACCCGGCGCTTGCCGTGTGTTCGAGGGCGGCGAGGCGCCCGTTGTTCACGGTCTCCCCTTGCGTGAGCAAACGGGTCTGCCCTTCCTCGCCCGGCTGGGGAATCAAGCCGCCGTCGACATCGACCGCCCCCCCGATCGCCGCACCGCCAAAGCGCAGCGCGGGGGTGCCTTTGTAGACAGTGACCCGACGGAGGAAAACCGGATCGAGAGCGACCGCGTGATCCGGACTGGTGTCGGAGACATCCCCCGTGCCGAGGCGGTTTTCAAAAACGCCCACCCGATAGCCGTCGAGACCGCGGATAACGGGCCGGCTGGCAGCCGGAGAGTAAAAGCTGGCCGTCACACCCGGCTCCCAGGCGAGGAGATCGGCCAGCGAGGGAGCGAGCCGTTCGGCGAGTTCGGTGCCCTCGATATCGCGGGTGAGACCGAGGGCCAATACCGGGCGCGGGGCCGCATCCGCACGGGCTCGGGCTTCCAGCGGGTCCAGCTCGTGGATGTCGTCGCCGGGCATCTCATCGGCGAGCGCCCCGAGGGTCCCGGCGAGGGCCAACAGCAGGCAGCCAACGAGCCCCCGGAGGAACCGGGCAAGGGCCGTTTGGCAAGAGGCGGGGCGTGCGCGCACGGGTGTTTTATTGCAAATCACTTGCGAAAAGGAAATTCGGTCCCAAGCTCGTTTTCGATGTTCCGGGTGTCAATGCAGCAATCGTTTGGCCTCGCGGCGGTCGTTCTGGCGCTGACGTGGGCGAGCCCCGCGTCCGGCAAGCGGGTGCTGTGGGCGGGCCATTTCGACCTCGGCGCGCATTTCGATCCGGAGACGGGCTGGCACAGTTACGTTTGGGACTTCGATGAGGAGCGTGCGCTCGCGACCGAGAGCACCCTGCTTTGGGTTGGTCCCGCATACTGGAGGGAAATCGACTCGCCGATCCTGGCACCGTTGGCGAATGTGGGAGAGGCCGTTTGGGTCCTCCCGGCAACGCTCCCGGAGCACCTTTCCTGGGATGAGTTTCTCTACCTCGGCCTGGGCACCCAGCGGCAACAACCCGGGATTTTCCGTGGTGGAGCGGGCGGGCGCGGGGAGAAAACCATGCGCCTGGTCTCGGTGGAAGGCTCCGGCCCCGCGAACGGCGGCCACTTTGCCATGTGGTATACGGAGGGTCTGGGCCGGGTGATCTGGATTTTCAATACGCGCGATGGGATCGGCGAGAGCGACCGTTTCGAAGGTCTCCGCGCCGGCTTCCACGGCCACTACAACACCGCCTTCACGCAACCGGGGCGTTACGAAGTGACGGTGGAGTTTTCCGGGGACTTGCGGGATGCCCACGGTGGCGGGCAGACGGCCCACCGCGCCACGTGGATTTTTTACGTGAGCGATTCCGAGGTGGATTGGTCGCGCGAATTTACCCTCGCATCCGGCTGGGTCTTCACACCGGAAACCGGCTGGATGTATCCGCTCGGAGACGACCTTTACTACCGGCCGCACCGTGGATTCTGGAAGTTTTCCGATGCATCGCGGGAGGCCGCCTTTGTCTACGATCCCCGCTGGCAACAGTGGATCTACCGGTCGCAAGCATGGTATCCCTGGGCCTTTGATATGGAGGCCGGTTGGGTCTATGAGATCCGCCCGGATGCCCGACATCGGTTTTTTCCCGGAAATGGCTGGGTCCTTGAGCAAGTTGAATGAGGGCGAGCGGTTTGGACCCCGCGGCCATTCTCCTGCTTTCGGAGCCACTTGGCGACGATTGGCCCAAAAAAACCTCCCCCGGTTTGGGGGAGGCGACTGAGAGAGACAGACGATGGGCGAAATCGAAAAAGGCGCTAGGCCCGAATTTGGGCGCGCCGGCGAAGGAGAAGCACAAAGCCGAGGGCCACGAGACCGAAGGCGGCGGCGAAGGCGCGCGGCTCGGGGATCACGGAGAAGTTCACTGTCACACTGTCGATGGAGGAAGGGCCGTAAAGACCGCCAATCCCCTGGAAATCAAAGACAAACGAATAGTTCCCGGGTTGCGAGAACCCCCAGTGCCAGTGGGTGTGCCCCCAGGCCGGCCAGTCGTGAACGAGGTCGCCCGCAGCGGTCTCGTAGAGAATGACATTCGGTGGTTCCCCGGCCAGCGGATCGCCCGCGCGGAAGAGGATGAACTCCGCGCCCGCAGGCATCTCCGAGGCCCCCGTGTTGAGAGTCACCCGGAGGTTTGCGAATTGGTTCACATCCGTGCCGTTATCATCCTCGCGCAATCGGGTGCGGAAACCGAAATCAGGCTGCGTTTCAATGTTGTAGCCGGTGCCCGATGCCGGAGTCACAAGATACGGGACGCCGTTGACTTCGACAAAGGGAGCGGTCGTCACCCGCACCGTGAGATCGGTGAAGTTGAAGTCGTTGGCCGAACCCCCGACGCCGCCCGGCGGTGTGCCGTAGGGCGAAGTGAGGTTCGTGGCCACCGTGTTGCCCTTTGTCCGGAAAATGGTGTCCCAACTGCCCAATCCGCTGTTGTAAAAGAAGGTGAGGTCGGCCCCGCCTTCGGTGAAGACGATGGACTGGGCGCTGACCGGCCCGGCCAGACCCGCCGCCAAGCCGAGCATCGCCGAATAAACCCCCGCACGGGGAAGAATCGCTTGTTTCATAGTGATGGATTTCGAGTTTAATTGTTGTGGGTGAGGCCGGTGCCCGGCAGCTGTCGGGCAACCCAGCCTCACCACTCTTATTGCAAATAATTTGCGTTACGGGTCAATGACCAATTGCAAGTTTCTTGCATTTGGAGGGCAAAGGGGTTGCGTTGGGGAAGATGGAGCGGCACGACGGAGAACCGGTGGCGAGGGGGGCGTTTGCCTGGGCCTGCGCGCTGGCGGTGGGCAGCGGGGCGGCAGCGCTGGCGCACCAGCTTTTGTGGACGCGCCGGACGGTGGACCTTCTCGGAGCGGGGTCGGAATCGGCGGCACGGGTATTTGCGTGTTTCTTTCTCGGGCTGGCGCTGGGGTCGGGCCTGGGCGCGTGGATGGCGCGGCGGGTGCGGCGTCCGTGGCTCACGCTGGGCGTGGTGGAGGCCGGTGTGGCGGTGCTTTGTCTGCCGGTGGTTTTCCTGCCTGCGTGGACATCGGGGTTATGGGCCGCGCTGGGTCCGGCGTTTCTGGAGAGCGGGCACGGGGTCTGGGTGAAACTGGGCCTTTCGCTCCTCACGCTCACGCCGCCCGCCATTCTGATGGGCGTTTTTCTCCCCGTGGCGGGCCGTGCGGTCTTTGGCGAGCGGCGGCGGCTCGGGCGGGACGGCCTCTGGCTCTATGCGCTGAACACGCTGGGCGGCGTGGCGGGCATGGCGGTGGTTTTGCTCTGGGCTCTGCCGGTATTCGGGGCGATGGGGGCGATGGGGTTCACCCTGCTCTTGAATGGCGCGGTGGCGGCGGGTTGTTTTGCCGCGCATCTGCGCTTTGGGGCGGTGGGTGAAGGCAGGGAGGCGGGGGGCGGGTCGCCGCTGCGCGGAATTTCGGCTTGGGTGGCGACCTTGGCCTTCGCCTCGGGCTTTCTCGTGTTGGCCTCTGAACTGGCTTTTCTCCAAATGCTTCTGCTCGCGGCGCCCCTCTCCCTTTACGCGGCGGCGGGGATGCTGATGACGGTCATTTTGTGTCTCGGTCTGGCCGCCCTCATGACCCCGCGCCTCCTGCGGCTCGCGGGCGGACCCGCCGGGCTGCTGCCTTTTGCCCTCGGCGTGTCGGCGCTGACCACGCTGGCGGCCCCGATTCTCTTCCACGGTTTGGCGCTTCTCGGCGTGAATCTCTTCGATGTCGGCGGGGTCGGGGCGTTTTTTGCCGTCTTGGCGGCCACCTCGCTCCTTGTGCTGGGGCCGGTTTTTCTCGTCTCCGGGGTGGTCTTGCCCGCTGTCTTTGCGGCCCATGGCGAGCGCGCCGGAAACGAACACGGGCAGGGTTGGGGTTGGCTGCTCGCCGTGAACGGTTTCGGCGGGTTCCTCGGGGCGGAGTTCGCCTATCGCGCCCTCCTTCCCGCTTTGGGCATCTACGGCACGGTCGCGGCCTGCGCCGCCGTATATGGCGCGCTCGCCCTCGCCGCTGCCGTGCGGGTGCGCACCTACGCCGCTGGGGGCTTTGCCCTCGCCTGCGCCGCCGCCGTGGTGCTGGCCTTTGCACCGGTCGCGGGCCTGCCTGTTGTCAATCCGGCCGTGCCTGTGCGCATCCTCCACGCGGAGGCCGGACGCGAGGGTAGCCTGGCAGTGATCGAAAGCCCGTTGGCAGGCCGGGCGATGCTCCTGCAAAACCAATACATGCTCGGGAGCACGGCCGCCCGCTATGAACAGGAACGGCTCGGCCACTTGCCGCTCCTTCTCCACCCGTCACCCCGGCGGGTAGGCTACATCGGACTCGCCACCGGGATCACGCCTTCCGCCGCGCTCCGGCATGAGGCGGTCGAGCGCATAGACGTGGCGGAGATTTCGAGGAGCGTCACACGGGCGGCGGAGATGTGGTTTACGGAGTTCAACGGAGGTCTCCACGCCGATCCGCGGGTGCGCCTTTGGCTGGAGGATGGCCGCGTTTTCGCCGCTGCGCACCGGGAGGCCTTTGACGTCCTCACGGGCGATCTTTTCCTGCCTTGGGGGCCCGGAGAAGGGCGGCTCTTCGCCGTGGAGCACTTTGCGCATTGCCGGGCGGCCCTGCGGCCCGGAGGCGTCTTTGTGCAGTGGTTGCCCATGCACCAGCTCACGCGAGACCAGTTTGAGACCATCCGGGCCGCCTTCGGGGCGGTTTTCGGTCCGCACGACATCTTCACGGCGGGCTTTGAGCCCCATACGCCCTTGGTCGCGCTCGCCGGATGGCGCGAGGGCGCACTGCTGGACTGGAATGTGGTGGGCCGGCGAACCGCAGAGGCCCGTTCGTTCATCCCGGACCCGGTCCTTCGGCACCCGGAGGGGCTGGCGCTGCTCTACCTCGGGCGCCCCCCCTTGTCCGAAGGCATTCCCCCCAACACCCTCGACAACATGCGCCTGGAGCTGGATGCCGCCCGCCGGCGTATCGGCGGCGGTGCCCCGTATCTCTACGGTCGGGAATGGATCGATTTTCGCACCGGGCTGGCAGAGACCGCCGCCCCCGCCTTGGGCACCGATGGCGAGTTAATACAGTCGGGCGAGCAGATCGCCCGGGCCGCCCTGCGTGTGCGCTCGGGAGATACCGGTGCCCGCCCGATGCGCGGATGGATACCCGAGGTGCTCCTCCTCGACCACGGTGCGGACTGGCGGCGTTGGCCCGGTCCGGATCCGCGTTTCCACTGAACCAGATGAAACCCCGATCCCTGCGCGGAATTCTTTTTATGCATCATCAAAAATGGACCTTCGTTCTTTTATTTCTCACCTTCGTAACGGCGACGCAAAGCAGCGGCGACGTGGCGGGACGCCTCGTCATGGGGCAGGGCCACCTTGACATGGATTTCGACTACACGGCGGAGGCGGGCTGGGTCTTGCGGCACCGCCATGAGGACAAGGGTATCCGTTCCTTCGGGGAGGGCTTGATCTTTGTCCGCGACGGCGCTTTCCCGGCGGAGGGCTCGCGGATCACGCGACCGGAGGACGGGCAGTGGGCGTTTCTCGGTGTGGCAGCGGGTGAGCCCTTCTGGTTTCTGCCGGCCTCCGAACGGGATGGGATCGTGTGGCCGGGCATGGCCGCCGAACACACCGATCTGTCGCTCCTGGCAGCTTGGGAAGCGGGCGATCCCCGCCGCACGGCGCAAGCCACGCGTTGGATTGCCGTGGACCTTGTGGGGGTTCGCTTCACCGGTGAGGGCACGGGTCACCTCGCCATGTGGGTAACCGATATCGGCGGCGCGCCCCTGGTCTTTTGGTCGACCGCCGCCCCCCACCCCGCCGGAAACCGTTATCTCATGGCGGCGGGATCGCACAATCACATGGCCTGGGCTTTCAGCGCGCCCGGCGTCTACGAGGTCGATGTGCGGGCCTCCACCGTTCTGGCAGATGGCACGGTGAGCGAAAGTGCGGTGGATACGCTTGTCTTTGTTGTTGGCGCGACGCCGGACCCCCTTCGCTATCAGGAGTGGGCCGCCCTGCGCTTTTCCGCCCAAGAGCGCGACGCCGGAAAAGCCGACCCGGCCGCAGACCCCATGGGCACGGGTGTGCCCAACCTCCTTGCCTTCGCATCCGGAGGGGAGCCGGGAGCGTCCCCGGCATCGATCACCCCCCGCCTGGAAGTGGCTGACAACCGGGTTGCCCTCGCCTTCACGCGAAGGGCCGATCTGGGTGACACGATCCTGCGCCTCATGCGCTCATCCGACCTCGCCGTATGGACCGAGGTCGCGCACACGACGGGCCCGAACCCTTGGACGCTGTTGGAAACGGAGGCCACTGTCGGGGAGTCAAGTCTCGGAGAGGGCCTCCGTCGTGTCGAGGTATCGCTGCCGAACGATCCGACGGTATTCATTCGCTTGGAGGCCCATTTCTAACCGGAAGCCTGATCGCCTAAGGTTGTGGAAAAAGAGGGAGAAAGCGGTTCGATTTGGGCGGCTTCCGACCCAAGTCAGGCCTCGCTGCCCAGCGGCGGGGCCGAACCCTTTATTTGACCGAGCGCAACAGGGGCACCGACCACGCTCCGCATCCGAGGGATGCCGCCACCGGCGTTGCGCGCCGCAAGGGTGCGTTTCAACCCACTCGGCGGCGGCGGCGCAGGGCAACGAGGCCCACAATCGACTCCGTCCACGCAAAGATGTCTTAATCTTAACGCGAATGAACCGCAACCTCCACGAATTCTCGATATTCGGTTGCCCAGCCTCCTCACCTCGATGTCCCTAACCCGCCTGCTTCCGCCCCTCCATCAATCCCTCCCTTACCTCACCTTGACCCATGACCACGTTGCATCGATGTCTCACCTGAGACAATTATGGCACCTCCTCCTGGGGCGAATTCGCCCATCCGCCCGCAATAAATGTCTCACCTGAGACATTTATTGTGTGTGGGGGGGGGCGGGGAAGTCGGAGGGGCTCCGTTGCGATACTGCGGATCGAAAACAACCTCGTTTGCCGTCCTCCCCTCGTTTGAAACACGTAAAGGCCGCCCGCCCGCTCTTCGCCCTTTTGATTCTGGCCATCGGGCTCTGTGCCCTGACTTCACCACCACTGCGCGGGGTCGTGCTGATCCAGGTGGACGTCTCGAATCCCGAAGCGGTCGTCTTCACGGCGACCGGCAATGCGCCCCTGGTGTTGAACGAGGCGACGCGTTTGTTCCAGGGGGTAATTCTGCAGGATTTCTTTCCGGCAGGTTCGAATCAGGGCGAAGGCTTTACAGAAGAAGTTTTTGCAACCAATTCAGCTTTGGGTCCGACCAACGACAGTGGAGATTTCATCCCTTACGACATCGCCCTGATTACTCCTGGAAGTCCGGATCTGGAGATCGCTCACGCAGGACGCTTCGGCGGCGCGTATCAAATCTTCGATCCGGCCTCTGCTGCTTTCAGTGGCAGCCTGATCCTCGACTTATCCGACTATATGCTTCCGTCTGCGGGGGCAATCGGCCCGATTTCGACGGATTCCTTTTTGGCTGAGGACTTCAGCTTCGGCGAACCGGATATCATCGGCCAATGGCAGGTGATTCCCGAGCCGCGATTCTACGGTGCGCTCTTTGGCCTGATCAGTCCGGCGTGGGTGGTGTCGCGCCGCCGTCGGCAGAGCGGTCGCATCTGCGGGTGATTTGATTGGGCACGGCGCACACCGTTCTCCGATTGAGTTCCGATTCGAACAAGGAGGCCAATTCACTAGCAATGGACAGTCGTAGCGCGATCCTTGGACTTCCGTTTTCATACTGACCGACACCGGCGGCCTCAGCGCCACCGCCACCGCCCAGTTTGAACCCGCTCGGCAGAACAGCGCACCGGTCTCTGGCAGCCCTGTCGCCCTGAGTGGGACTATCGAGGTATTTGCCCAAATCCTGGCAGCCGATGCAGGGATGAGGGCAAGGAATGGCGGCATTCGTCTGCCACGCGCGAATCCGTGGCTACGGGGCAGCAGGATGCAGCCCCTCCTTGGTGGCGGCGTGGGTTGGACACGCGAGGCCATGGCCTTCCTTGGCGACTCGGTGATGCAAGACTTCACGTCCGGGATTTCTCAGGGCTGGCCGACGCCATCGACTTGGGTCGGCTGATCGATGGTGGCCTTGCGCCGTCTTTCGATGGAGCTGATTTAACCGTCAATTTTCCATGGGCTTCTGAGGCGATGTCTTCAAATCCCAATGGCGTGGAACCATTGATGATGCTCCCTCTGGATCTGCTGTTGCTTGAAACTCGGCGGCAAGGCTGGTGCAAACGGCCTGATCCCGCCGTTTGCCTCCGCGCGGGCTTCGCCGGGGGTGATATCGAAAGCCTTGCGAAAATTCCGGTTAAAGGTGGCCGGGTGATTGAAGCCCCATCGGTAGGCGATCTCGGCAATCTGCAGGTGAGCTTGCACGGGATCCTGCAGCGCCGCGAGGCAGCGCTGCAACCGCAGATGCCTCTGATAGCGGGCAATCCCGCCAAGCGGCTCGAGCAACTGGTAAAGCTGGGTGCGGGAAATGCCGAACTTCCGGGCTATTTGCGCCGGCGACAAATTGGACGCCCCCAGGTTCTCCCGAATGTAGCGTTTGATCTGATAGGTCAGCACCTCCATCATCGCGCCTTGCGCCTCTGATTCCGGGAGCAGTTCGCCGCTCGCCATCGCCGCGCCGGCCAGAACCAGGGTCGCGCTTTCCACCCGCTGACCTTCACTGATGCTGAACCGGGGAGCCAGCTCTTGACAGGAAAGCATGTGCCGCCGCAACAGATCCACGGAGGGATTGTCTCTGGGCAGCGTTTGGCCGTGCCAACGGGCGATTTCGGGAACAACCACCTCGATGGCCGCACGCGGCCACATGGAGGTGACGTGCCGGAACTTCGAGTTGATGTTGTCCACCGGCTGGGCCAGGTCGAAGATCACGATGTCCCCGGCTTCGGCATAGGTCGTGCGCCGGCCGACCCCGAACTGCACCCCGCCCTCGATGAAAAGCTGCAACAGGACCGCATCCAACCCGTCTCGCGCCGCCTTGCGCTGCGTCCGGAGGTAGCGCCCGGTCGAGGCCCTCAAATCCCCCAGCACTGACTGCCCGAAGTGATGCAACTCGAAAGTCGCATGATACGGTCTCTCGACGGGCAAGGGCGACTTTTCGACGTCGAAAATGGTCGACATATCCTCCCGCCAAGCCGCGAATCGGTCCTTTTCCGGAAGCACATCGGTGGTGAAGAGTGAATGAGGGAGAAAGCCCACAACTAGTGATGTAGGTCGATACCGTTCGGAGTCAACCAACGGTTGAAGCTTGGCGGATGGCCAACCAAGGAGTGGCTGCATTCTGCTGCCACGGGTGAATCCGGTTTTCTGGGCAGCAGAATGCAGCCCCACCTTGGGATTGAAGTGCAAAATGCACACGGAATTTCTTTCCCCGGCTGGGACGCAGGATCAAAGATCCGGACAAATCGTCAGTCATCGCCCCTTGGCTCGGCGGTGGGCGTCCGCGAGGCTAATGACAAAATGAATCGTGATTCAGGAGCGCCCGGGTAATGGGCTTCGTGCGTGTGCTTTTGCTGAGCGGTCTGTCCTCGGTTTTCTTTTGGACGGGGTATTATGCCTGGTGGCCGGCCATCGTTCCGGCGGGCGCGTTGCTTGGGTTGGGTTGGCGTTTTGCCAACTGCGCACCCGCTGGGCCTGTGTCCCGGCCACGCTGTTGGGCGGATTCATCGCGTGGCGGCCGCTGCAGGATCCGCTCACGGCTTACGGGCAATACGGCATTCATGTGCTTCTGTTCTGGCAGGCGATCACCCTGATCCCGGTGGCGCTGAGCCTGCGCTGGGGGTGGCAACGCGGCCTGCGCATGGTCTGGTTCTTCCCGCTGGTCTGGGTGGACGGTGAATACCTGCGGATGCTGGGGCCATTGGCTTTCCCTTCTGCGCCCTCGCGCTCCCCGTTTACGAGCAACTCTGGCTCATTCAAATCGCCGATCTCGGTGGGCTTCACCTCGTCAGCGCGGTCGTCGCGATGGCCAGCGGTCTCCTGCTCGATCTTTGGAAAAACCATCGGCCCGGGAACGGATTCGCCCGCAAGCCGCTGCGCCCCTCCATCGCGGCCGTGGCGGTGGTGCTGGCGCTCACCGTTGGCTACGGGCCGGTCCGCCTCTATCAGGTCGAAGGCAACCTCCAGCCGGGACCGGTCATCGCCGTTATCCAACCCGACGTTCCCTTAACCGGGGCCATGGAAGGTGATTACGACGGGGGGCAACTGCTCCGGGAACTCAAAGCCATGAGCGAGGAAGCCGCCCTCGCCATCCCGCCTCCGCAGCTCATCGTCTGGTCCGAAGCCATGAATGTCTGGCCGCTGCGCAACCCGGAATACTTCGAGCAGCCGTTCGCCGAGTCGCTTTTTCCGGAAATCGCCACTGCGGGAATCGACCTGCCCCGCGAGGAATTCATCCGCCTCTGGGATGCCCGGCGGGCCGGGCTGCGCAGTGAAGACGCCGCCCTGCGCATGTGGGTTCAGGAACTCGGCATTCCATTGTTGTTCGGCCAGGACACGCGGCTGCCCTCCACGGGTGAGGGGCAACCTGTCTTCGAGCGCTACAACGCCGCCCGGCTCATCCGCCCGCCGGGCAACGACCTCCTGGAGCGCCAGTACAAGGTCCGCATCTTTCCCGGAGGTGAATACGTCCCCGGCGGACGTGAACGATTCCAGCCTCTCGCCCGCTTATCGGCACACTTCAGCGATTATCTCGACTCCATTCACGAAATCCGTCCCGGCAGTGAGCGTGAGCGTTTCCTCCTCCATCCCCCCGCCGCCGCCCCCTCAACCGCGCCGGACCTGCCCTTCGTTGTCTCGATTTGCGCGCAAATATTATGCCCGAAAAGTTCCGGCGTATTCGACTACAGCGAGGAACGGCCTTTTCACGTCACCATCGCCAGCGAGGGCCGCTTCCTGCGCAACCGTGCCCAGCTCATTACCTACATGTCCCAGCCTTTCCGCGCTATCGAAGCCCGTAGCGCCATCGCCCGCAGTGCCAACACGGGCATCTCCGGATTCGTCGCGCCCACCGGTGCGCTCTACGGCCAAGTCACCAACGCCGACGGCCAATACCGCACCGGCCTTGGCTTCGCGGAACAAGCCGCCATCGAGCGCTTCCAGGAACGCGCCCGCACCTTTGCGGAAAATCCGGATTGCCGGGCAGCAGGGTGCAGCCCCTCCTTGGAGCTTGTCGAGCGGGCCGTGGAGATTCGCCGAATCCGCGCCGAGGCCGGCGTCTCGGGCTTCTCCGTCGCCCGCATTGATATCTCACCCCACGGCACGCTCTATCAACGCATCGGCGATGTTTTTCCCCGGTTCGCGCTGCTTATGCTGGGTTTGGCAACCCTCGCCGCCTGTATCCAACCGCAGAGGGCATAACAAGGAGTGGCTGCATTCTGCTGCCGCGCGTGATTATTGGGCAGCAGGATGCAGCCACTCCTTGGGTTTTCCTTGGGGCTTGAATCGCTTGATTGGAAATGGATAAATCTGCCGAATGCGTTTTTTCAGTGATCAGGCGCGGACGGTAACGACACGGAACCATCTCCCGCATTGGCAACAGGAAGAGGCGACCTACTTCGTGACCTGGCGCTTGAAAGACTCGATCCCGCAGGCGCTGATGGAGTCGTGGAGGCAGGATCGGGAGGAATGGGTGCGGCTTCATCCGGAACCCTGGACGGAGGAACAGACGATGGAGTATCATTCGCTGTTTTCCACACGAATGGATGCGTTGATGGACGAGGGCTACGGGGAGTGTGTGCTCCGGCAGGAGGCTTGCCGGGAGATCCTTGCCGCATCGCTGGGCATGTTCGATGGCGAGCGTTTCCTGATGCACTCCTGGGTAGCGATGCCAAACCATGTGCATGCCCTTTTCTCGATGGCGAAAGGCAGGAAGCTGGAAAAAGTGGTGGGGGGATGGAAAGGATACTCCGCGAAGGATATCAACGTGCTCTTGGAGAGGACAGGGGCGCTGTGGCAAAAGGATTACTTCGACAGGATGGTGAGGGATTGGGATCACCTGTTCCGCGTTGCGAGGTATATCCGGAGAAACCCGGTGAAGGCCAAACTGGGTGAAGGCGAGTTCACCCTGTATGAGGCGAATTGGGTGAAGAAGATGCTGGGATGAGGACAAGGAGTGGCTGCATTCTGCTGCCACGTGGTTGCCGGGCAGCAGGATGCAGCCCCTCCTTGGGGTTTAGATAACCGCATCATTCCACGGGCGCACCTCGCCCGCTTTCCGGTTTTGGCGCGAATCGCCGCCGTAAACGAGAACACACTCGGAGGCCGACAGCCCGGTCTGCCGGGAAAACCAGGACAGGCCTTCGAAAAAGCTGGGATGAAGGGTGGTTCCGGACTTGATTTCGACCGCCTTGATGGCCGGGCCATCCTCGATGATCAGGTCGATTTCATGTCCACTATGGTCGCGCCAGAAAAAGACCGAGGGGCGCTCTCCCCGATTGTAGTGTGCTTTGATTTGTTCCGTGATGACATGGTTTTCGAAGATCGATCCGCGGAGGTAGTGTCCGGCCAGGCCATCCGCGTTTTTGATGCCGAGGAGCGAACACAGCAAGCCGGTGTCGTGGAAATAGAGCTTGGGTTGCTTCACCACCCGCTTGTTCCAGTTACGATGATACGGGCGCAGGAGGAAAACGATGAAGCAGGCTTCCAGGACGGAGATCCATGAGCGGATGGTTTTGTGATCCACCCCCACTTCGTTTCCCAGCGCGGCCGTGTTCAGGAGCTGTCCGGTTCTCCCGGCGCAGAGGATGAGGAATTTTCGAAACAGCGAGAGGTCGCCGATGTTTTTGAGCGTTCGCAAATCGCGCTCCAGATAAGTTTCGATGTAGGCAGGATAGAAGTCCTCCGGTGCGACCGGCCGGTCAAAAACCGGGGGATAGCTCCCCTGGAATAGCACCGTGTCCAGATCGCTGGCAAAGATGCCGGCGGATTTCAGCTCCGCAGAGGAAAAGGGCAGCAGGTGTGAAATCGCCGTGCGCCCCGCCAACGATTGGGAGATTTTTTCCAGAAGGAGAAAGTTCTGCGAACCGGTCAGGACAAACCGCCCCATCCGCCCGCTGTCGTCCACAATCCCTTGCAGGTAGGAAAAAAGCTCGGGTGCTCGCTGGGCTTCGTCGATGATCGCTCCCGTGTCCTTGTGCGCTTCCAGGAAGCGGCGGGGATCCTCTGTCGCTGCCGCCATGACATCGAGATTTTCGAGGTTCAGGTAGGCAAAGTCCGGGAAAATCTCGCGCACCAAGGTCGTTTTACCGGATTGACGGGGACCCGTCAGCGAAAGCACCGGAAACCCGCGGGCAAGGCTACCCAGCTTTGCAGTGATTTCGCGGTCGATCATGATTACTCGATTTATGCGCACCCGGACCCGCACAGTCAAGAGGATTTTGTAAATACGGGAATTCGATTCCCGTATTTACGGAGTGATCATTGAAGCGGGTGAAAAAGATGCTGGGATGAGGGCAAGGAGTGGCTGAACAAGGAGGGGCATTCTGCTGCCACGTGATTGTTGGGCAGCAGGATGCAGCCCCTCCTTGGGGTTTGGTTGCTGGGCAGCAGAATGCAGCCCCTCCTTGGTGGATGAATGATCAAGGATATGGACGGATTGCACAGGTTTGCCTGTCGTTCCGGTCGCGGAATTGGGTGAGTGTTGTGGCGGTAAATCCGGTTATGGACGGTGTTCCGTATGGAGCCGGTAGCCCGAAACACGCCGGGATTCGAAAAAAGACTTCAAGGTCACGGTCCCATCATGGCCGATCTCGAATGGGACGTGAAACTCTATCTCACGCTGAACGCCGCGCTGCACGACGCCGCCGTTGCGGCTTGGGGCATCAAGCGCAAATACGATACCGCCCGTCCGATCACGAGCATCCGCCACATGGCCGGCCTGGGGCAGTCGTCCGATCCGGGGCTTCGGCCCTACCATCCCAACGGGCTACCCCTGATCCCCGGATTGATCGAACTGGTGACCACCGAGACCGCCGCCGCCGGGCAGCGGCATGAGGGCTTGTTTCCCCGATCGATTGCCGTTCTGTCGTGGCTGGGTGAGCCGGGCTCGCCAAGCGAGGCCGGTGGTGTCGGTTGGATCCGTGGGGTGAACTGGCTGCCCTACCAGCGCAGCACCTTTGTCTCACCTGCGATCTCGGGTTATATTTCCGGGCACAGCACCTTCAGCCGCGCGGCCCCCGAGGTGCTCACCGCATTTACCGGAAGTCCGTATTTTCCCGGAGGCCTCGGCACTCACACGGTGGCACCCGGCTCGCTGGAATTCGAGTTCGGCCCGTCCGCCACGGTGGAATTGCAATGGGCGACCTACTACGATGCTGCCGATCAAGCCGGACTCTCGCGGATCTACGGAGGCATCCACCCGGCGGCCGACGACGGGCCGGGGCGGGTCATCGGAGGGAAAGTCGGGAGAGCCGCGTTCCGCGAGGCCATGGCCTACCTCGATGGCTCGGTGCGGCAAGACTTCGCCGCCGGAATTTTCCACAACGGCACAACCGTCCAGATCACCTGGCGAAGCATCCCCGGCTACCTCTACAAGGTGCAGTGGGCCGACACGCTGGAGGAGAGCGCATTTCAAGACCTCACGGATTTCCAAGCGTATCCCCCGGGAGAGATCCGCGTGGTGGAGGACACGGCATCGGCAACCATGCGATTCTACCGGGTGGTGAGGATTCCGAAATGAAACGGGACCGCCAAGGGATTGAGTGTTGTGGTCAAGCGGTTCCAACCCCAAGGAGGGGCTGCATTCTGCTGCCAAAAAACACGGGGACGGTCGCTACCCGTGAAAGATCAATTGACTCAACCCCGCGTGCGGCGGCGAATAACCCACGCGAGACTCCCCAGCCCGAAGAGCAGCCCGAAGTGTCCCGGCTCAGGGATCGCCTGCCATTGCCCGATCACTGGCCCGAACTCGCCGCCAAAGCCGTTGCCCAAAACGATGTCTCCGGTTCCGGGATTTAAGCTGAAGCCGGCAAGGTCGACGATGGACGATCCCACAAAGGCGGTGGAATCGGTCGAAAAAATCTGGTTCGGCGCAGTGAACTCCGGATCAAGGGATAAAAAGAATGAGTAGAGGTTGAGCCCGTCGATACCGGCAGTCGAAACCAAGGTGTAAGTTTCACTCGAATTCCCCGCGTCATTGAGCGAGGGGGATATGTTTGAACCTTGAAACTGACCGAGGAACTCGCCGGGGGCGGAGGCCACCAGACCCAGAAGGGTGATACCCTGGTCAAAACCGACGGAATCGTCAGACACCGAGGCGAAACCATCCGTGGTGGAAAACGCCACCGCATTCAGGTTGGAAAAATCGATTTCGATTAAGACCAGAGCGGATGCCTGCTGCCAGCTACTGGCGGCAAATGTGGCGGTAAACAGAAGTGCGGAACGAAATTTCATAGTGGTCAATTGATTTTAGCGAGACGGAAAGATTCATGACCGGGGAGGATCAGCTCCAGTCTCAAGACTTTGCAATCCGTGTGGATCATTGATCTTCCGTCCCAAAACGTGGCTTCATTTGGCGGGATGGCATCCGCTACAAATCTTTGAAGGGGACATCGTTGGCCAATGGGTCTGCTCTCGATTCCACCCAACGGACCACCGAATCGGTTTTGCCCGGAAAGCCGTAACTGGGCCGACCCCTCACGAAGGATCTATATCAGTGTAAGATTGGAGGAACAAGCGTGATCAAAAGTGCGGGGATTTTGTTGGAGTTCCGGACATTGGCGAACTCAGTCGAGGCGGTTAGCCGGTCCCGTTTCATGCCGTCCACCCGAAGGGCTCCTTGCCGACGAGGGGCATGGCTTCCAGCATTTCCAGACGGGAGCCCTCTTCGATGGGGTAGCCCCGAAGAAAATCCGCAGCTGGTAACAGGCGGCCGCCCGGACGCTGTAAGGATTCCAGGCGCAGCCATCCCCGTGAACAGGCGATGGTCGGTGCCCCCCCGGTGATTTCGACGGTTCCCGGCTCACCGGGAGATTGGCCGCCATCGCCATCGAGAACCCGCGCCCCCCCCACGCGCAGATCAAGCCCTTGATGCCGGACCAGGGCACCGGGCCAGGGCCGGAAAGCGCGGATACGCCGCTCAAGAACCGTCGCCGGCAGACGAAAATCCAGGTAAGCGTCTTCCTTCCGCAACCGGCGGCAATACGTCACGGCTGTCTGATCTTGCTCAAGGAAACGTAACCCGGGACCGCACAAAGCTTGGATTGCGCGAGCCCAGAGGGCAACACACGCGCCGCCGAGCGCCTCACGCAGGGAGAAATGATCCGTTTCCGCCGTGATCGGCACAATTTCCCGGTCGGCCACCGGCCCGGCATCCATCTTGGGCACCAGCCGCATCAGGGAAATGCCGGTCTCCGTAAACCCTTCGGCGAGGGCCGTTTGAATGGGCGAGGCTCCACGCAGTTGGGGCAGGAGCGAACCGTGAAAGTTCAGAACCCCGAGGGGCACCGACTCAAGGAGCGCGCGCCGGAGGATCTGACCGTAGGCCATGACGATGACAACATCCACCCTCGCCTTGCGGAGCGCATCGACATCGGCATCTCCACACTTTTCCGGCTGACGCACAGGAATCCCCGCCTCCTGCGCCCAGACTTTGATTTCGTTTGGTTGGGTTTTCAAGCCCCGCCCGGTCCGCCGGTCGGGCTGCGTGAAAACCAGAACCCACTGCATTTGTCCGCTCATTTGCGCCTGCGCCGCGCGCAGGAACGGCAAAGCAATCGGGTCGGAACCCATAAAGGCAACGCGCAGGTGACGCGTCAGTGACGGTTTGGAAAAGGATTTCATGAGTTTTTGATCAAATGACAACGAAGCACCCGAGGCAATGCTTGACATCATCAACGGTTTATGCAGCGTCGGCTCTGTTTGTGTACGCACAAACGTGCATTCAACCATACAACTACAACAAATAAGAAAATGAAAAAGACGACAGCAATTCTCGCTGCTTCCCTGGTGGGCTTTTCCGGCCTTTACGCTCAGGAAGAACTCTCCGTCACGACGTCCGTCGAGTTCGTTTCCCACTACGTATTCCGTGGGGTTCAGCTTGGCGAACAGTTTATCAACTCCTCCGTGGATCTTGAGTTTGGCGGCTTCTACGCCGGTATCTGGGCAGCCATGCCCATTGACCATGCGGACGCCAATGAGGTCGATTTCTACGCCGGTTACGGCTGGGAATTGTCCGAAATGGTCGGAGCCGACGTGGGCTTCACTTACTACACGTTCCCGGATGATGCCCGCAAGTTCTTCGACGGCGATGTGAACACCTTCGAAATCTATGCCGGTCTCACCTTCGAAGTGGACTTCGCTCCGGCCGCCTACATCTTCTATGACTTCGACCTGAAGGCATGGACGTTTGAAGTTTCCGGTGGCGAAAGCTGGGAAGTTGCTCCCGACACGACCTTTGACCTCGGTATTTACGGCGGTCGTGTGAACATCAAGGACGCCGACAACTACTGGTACCTCGGTGCAACGGGCGGCTTCACATACGCGATCAACGACTTCGTTTCCGCGAGCGCCTATCTTGGCTATGCTTGGTCCTCCGAGCGCCAAATGTTCAACGACAAGAAGGCCCGCCTCTACGCAGGTGTTTCGATCTCCGCCGGCTTCTAATCGTTTCCAGCGAGCGAGAATCATAATCTAATTCGATTACTACCGACCCGTGCCCCGGAATTCTGAGGCACGGGTTTTTTTGTGCTTTGATTTCGTCCCCATGATGCCATCCTCCCTCCCTTTTATGACAATCCCTCCTCTCTCCCGTTTCTGGGAAATCCCCGAATTAACCGCAATCAACCGCCTGCCCGCACGCGCCTTTGCCTACCCGTTTGCCAGCGCCGGCCAAGCTTGTGACTGCGACCCGGCGCAATCGCCCTGGGTGCGGAATCTCGACGGTGAATGGCGTTTCGACTACGCATCCGACCCCGAAGCGTTCGGCGCAGAACTTTGCGGCGCGGCAGCGGGTGCCGGAGACACGATCCGCGTGCCGGGCAACTGGATGCTCCAAGGTTGGGACAAGCCCCACTACACCAACATCCAGATGCCCTTTGAAAACCGCCCCCCCGCGGTGCCCCGGGAAAACCCCACCGGGCTCTACCGGCGCGAGATCGAGATCCCGGCGGATTGGGAAGGTCGGCGCACGCGCCTCCGCCTCAATGGTGTCGAGAGCCTCGTGGCGGTCTATCTCGATGGAAACTTTATTGGGCTTTCCAGCGACAGCCGCTTGCCCGCTGAGTTTGACCTCACTCCTTTTCTGAAGGGACCCGGCACTTACCGGCTCGCCCTCCTCGTCATTCGCTATTCCGCGTTTTCCTACGTCGAAGACCAGGATCACTGGTGGATGGCGGGCCTGCACCGCTCGGTGGAACTCATCTCAACGGCAGATGCATGGATCGAAGACGTCTTCGCGCAAACCGGATACACCCCTGAAAATGGCGAAGGCCAACTCCACATTGAAGCCCGCGCCGGCTTCTGCGGAAAACCCGGGCGTCGCGTGGAAATGCGCTGCCAACTCCTCGATCCGACTGGCACCCCGGTTTGGGAAAAGCCGGAGATTCGCAGTATTGATGGCACCGGCTACCGTAACGACGGCTTCTCCGCGACCATCGACACCACATTTCGAAAGATCCTGCCCTGGAGCGCGGAAACGCCGAGCCTCTACACCCTTCATGTCGAGCTGGTCGACGCGGAAGACGGATCATCCATCGAGCACCAGGCGCACCGCATCGGCTTCCGCAGCGTCCGTATCGAAGGCGGCCAGTTGCTCTTCAACGGCCAACCCATCCTTCTCAAAGGGGTCAACCGCCACGATCACGACCCCGACACGGGCAAATACGTCTCCCGCGAGCGCATGATCGAGGATCTCCGTCTCCTCAAACGCCACAACTTCAACGCCGTCCGCACCGCCCACTACCCCAACGATCCGCTTTGGCTCGACCTTTGCGATGAGTTCGGAATCTACGTGATCGACGAAGCCAACCAGGAGGCGCACGCCAACTACGACACCCTGGCGCATGATCCCCGCTGGGAGCGCACTTTCGTGGAGCGGGCGGCGCGCATGGTTCTGCGCGATCGCAACCACGCCTGCGTCTTTGCGTGGTCGCTCGGCAATGAGACCGGCTATGGGCGCAACCACGATGCCGCCGCCCGTGCGGTGCGTGCCCTCGACGACTCCCGACTCCTGCTCAACGAGCCGGCGGTGCGCGTCGGATGGGTTCAGGCGCACAATTCGTATACCCCCGGTGGTGAGTTGAGCAACGACTTCACCGCGCCTATGTATCCGCTGATCGCCGAGATCGAAGCCTTTGGCAAGAACCCGACGGATGCCCGCCCCATGATCCCCTGCGAATACTCCCACGCCATGGGTAACAGCAACGGCTGCCTCAAGGAATTCTGGGATGCTGTCTACACCTACCCCACCCTCCAGGGCGGTTTCATCTGGGACTGGGTCGAACAAGGGCTCCGTGCCCATGCGCCCGATGGTCGGGAATTCTGGGCCTACGGCGGGGATTACGGCGACGTGCCCAACGATGTAAACTTCAACTGCAATGGCCTCGTGATGCCCGACCGCCACCCCAAGCCGGCGATGGAGGAGTGCCGGAAACTTTTCCAGCCCATTCACTTCGGGGAATTTCTCGACGGCCAACTCTCGCTCACCAACCGCGACTTTTTCCAGGCAGCCGATCACCTCGAAATTTTCTGGTCCCTCGAAACGGACGGCGAGGCCATTGCGGACGGACGCCTCGAGGCGATCCCGTTGCCCCCAAAAACGACGCGGAGAGTTCCCCTTGCGCTCCCGCCATTGCCCGTTGCGAAGAATCGGGAGACCCACCTTCGTCTGAGCGCCCGTCTACGGGAGGACACCCTGTGGGGAGACGCTGGCCACGAGGTGGCTTGGGAACAGTTTGCCCTTTCCCCGCCCGCCTTTCCCGTGCCCGCGATTTCATCCGGTAAAGGCGAAGACACCCAAGCCCGGCTGGCCCTCTTTGCGGAAAATGGCCTTACCCTCCCCACTCTTCACGTCATCCGCGGCTTCACCGACAACGATGGCGTGAAGATGAATCCGGACCACTGGAAACGACCGGAAAAACTCCTCAGCAGAGTCCATAAAGCCGGACTGGATGCACTCGAAGTAAAGCAACTGGAAGCCGGACCCGGACAAAGCGCGGACGGTGAGGCGGCTTGGATCACCCTGCACCTCCATGCCTCGACGGCACACCCGAAGGCATTTCTCCACCGCCAAACCTTCACGGCCTTTGCCGACAACTGGCTGCGGGTGGGGAACAGCGTGGAAATGGATGAGGACCTCCCCGAGTTGGCCCGCATCGGCGTCGCCTTCGCTCTGCCCAAGTCATTTAACCGGTTTGCCTGGTTTGGCCGGGGTCCGGTGGAAACCTACCCGGATCGCAAGGCGGGTGGATGGATCGGCCGTTTTCAGGCAACGGTGGAAGATTCCTTTTTCCCTTACATCGTTCCCCAGGAAAGCGGCCTGCGCTGCGACCTGCGTTGGATGCAGATCAGTGATCCCGCAGCGGGCCGGGCCTTTTTTCTCACCGCTCCCAGCCTCTTCGCCGGTTCAGCCATCCCATGGTCGTCCGCCGAAATCCTGGCCGCATCCCATCCGCACAAACTCCCGCCATCCACCAAGACTCACTGGAACTTCGATCACCTTCACCGGGGTCTCGGCACGGCGAGCTGCGGTCCGGATACGCTCGACACATACAAAATCCTCCCCGGACCACAAAGCTTCACCTACTGGCTGCGCCTCCAAAACCTCTGAAACGAACAAGCGCACCTGGAGAAGCTGCTCGCGGGAGGCTCGAAACCATCCCGGGGACCAAACTTCGTAATCGTTCCCCCCTTGGCGCTTCCGGCGGAAACGTCCTTGACGGCGTGAACGGGCCTTCTTTGTTAGGCGGAGATGGGGATGCCGTTTCCCGCAAAAGGCAAAGCCGCCTGCGAAAAACCTGTCCCTCTCTCCCTTTATTATGAGCTACAAACTATTCATCCCCGGCCCCGTGGAGGTGTCGGCCAAGACCTATGCCGCCATGACAACGCCGGTTTTCGGCCATCGCAGCAAAGACTTTGTCGAGCTTTACAACTCCGTGCAACCCGGCTTGCAAGCCCTCTTCGGCACGAAAGACCCCGTCTTCATTTCGACCAGTTCGGCCTGGGGAGTGATGGAGGGCGCGGTCCGCAACCTCGTGCGCAAGAAGGTGCTCAACTGCTGCAGCGGCGCTTTTTCGGACAAGTGGTTTGATGTCTCGAAGCGCTGCGGCAAGGAAGCGGAGGCCCTCTCCTACGAGTGGGGCACCCCGGTTGATCCGGCGGATATCCGCGCCAAACTGGCCACGGGCGACTTCGATGCCATCACCCTCATTCACAACGAGACCTCCACGGGCACGATGAACCCGATCCGCGAAATCATGGACGTCATCCGCGATTTCCCCGAGGTGGTTTCGATTGTCGATTGCGTCAGCTCCTTCAGCGCCGTGCCTCTGCCGAAGGATGAGCTGGGCATCGACGTGCTCCTCTGCGGCTCGCAAAAGGCGCTCGCACTGCCCCCGGGGATGGCCCTCTTCAGCGTCTCGCAGCGCGCCCTCGATCGCGCCCGCGAATTGCCGGACCGGGGCTACTACTTCGATTTCATCGAGTTTCTGAGCAACCACGAGAAAGGCATGACTCCGTCCACGCCAGTCATTCCGCTCATTTTCGCTCTCCGCTCGAAGCTCGAAGACATTTTCGCGGAGGGGCTGGAAAACCGGTATACCCGCCACAGCGCCCTCAATGCCCTTGTCCACGCCTGGGTTGAGCGCGCCGGCTTCGAACTTCTGCCGCCCCGCGCCTTCGCCTCCAAAACCCTCACCTGCGTGAAGAACAACCGCGGTATCGATGTCGCCGCTCTCAATGCCGGGCTCAAGCAGCGCTACAACTGCGTCATCGATGGCGGCTATGGAAAGCTCAAGGGGAAGACCTTCCGCATATCCAATATGGGCGATGAAACCGAAGAATCCATCCGCACCCTCCTCGAACAGATCGATCGCGTTCTGGCGGATTTGGGGACGGGCGCATGAGCTTTTTTGCGGCCAAATCTTGAAAACGGGAGCGTTCTCCCTTCCCCTCCATCCACTGGCCCCGCGATTCACAGCCGGCCCCCGTTAAATTATGAAAACACTTGTTATTGCCGAAAAACCCAGCGTCGCCCAGGACATCGCGCGTGTCCTCGGCCGTACGAAGCGGGAGGGCGACCATTTTGAGAATGAGGAGTATGTCATTGCCGCCGCCGCCGGGCACCTCGCCGGCTTGCAGATGCCGGAAGACATCGACAAGAAGCGCTACGGTTTCTGGCGGCTGAGCGAACTGCCCATCATGCCGGAGAAGTTTGAGGTCAAGGTGCTCGATGAGAAGCGCGCCAAAGAACGCTTCGACAGCCTCAAAAAACTCTTCAACCGCAAGGATGTGGACAAGATCCTCAACGCCTGTGACGCCGGGCGCGAAGGCGAACTCATTTTCACCTACATCTACGAGCTGGCGAAGTGCAAAAAGCCCGTTGAGCGCCTCTGGATGCAGTCGATGACGAAGCAGGCCATCCAGACCGCCTTTGAACGCCCGCGCACCCAGGAGCAGATGAAGGGCTTGCAGGACGCCGCCCGGAGCCGTTCCGAAGCGGACTGGCTCATCGGCATCAACGGCACCCGCGCCATCACCAAGCGCATGTTCGGGCGCGGCAAGCAGGTGGCCACGGTGGGCCGCGTGCAGACCCCCACCCTCTCCATCGTGCTCCAGCGCGAACTGGAGATCCGCAATTTCGTGCCCCGCTCCTACTGGCGTCTGCTCGGCGAGTTTCACGTGACCAAGGGGGATTACGAGGGCACCTTCCAACACCCCCTCGCCGGCAAGCGAAAGGTCGAGGAAGACAAAGCCGACCGCATCTGGGATGAGGCCGAAGCCAAAGCGCTTCTCGCGGAAGTGGAAAAACCCGGCTTCGGGACGGTGGAAGACGTGAAGAAGCGCACCACCCAATCCTCCGGCCGCCTCTACGACCTCACCTCCCTCCAGCGCGAGGCCAACGGGCGCTACGGCCTCCCCGCCAACCGCACCCTCCAGATCGCCCAGTCACTCTACGAAAAGCACAAGGTCCTCACCTACCCGCGAACCGACTCCCGCGCCCTTCCCGAGGACTACATCCCCACCGTCATCGAGACCCTCGGCAACCTTTCCGGCGAATACAAAGAGAAGGCCGCCCCCGTCATTTGGAACAAGTGGGTGCGTCCCAACAAACGCATCTTCAACAACGCCCAGGTGAGCGATCACTTCGCCATCATCCCCACGGGCCAGACGTCCTCCAAGCTCACAGCCGATGAGGAGAAGATCTACGACATGGTCACCCGGCGGTTCATCGCCATCTTCTATCCGCCGGCCGAGTTTGATGAGACGACGCGCACCACGACGGTCGCCGGCCACGCCTTCAAGACCGTCGGCAAGGTCCTCGTCGAGCCGGGTTACCTCGCCGTCTACGGCAGGGCGCAGATCGACAAGGAACTCCCCGCCCTCTGCGATGAAGACCGTTCGCCCAAGTGGCTCAAGGGCGAAAACCCCTCGAAAAGCCACCTCGCCCTCCCCCTTGACCTCTCCCTCTCCGCCGAGGAGACCAAGCCACCCGCGCGCTACACCGAAGCCACCCTCCTCTCCGCCATGGAAGGCGCGGGCAAGCTCCTCGACGACGAAGACCTCGCCGAGGCCATGAAAGAAAAAGGACTCGGCACCCCCGCCACCCGCGCCGCCACCATCGAGCACCTCCTGCGCGAGAAATACATGGAGCGCGACGGCAAATCCCTCCTCCCCACGACCAAGGCCGAGAGCCTCTTCGAATTTCTCGGGGCCATCAAGGTCGATGATCTCACCAGCCCCAGCCTCACGGGCGAATGGGAACACAAACTCCTCCTCATGGAAAAAGGCCGCCTCGACCGCGACTCCTTCATGAAGGACATCCGCAAACTCACCCAGGAGTTCGTGGAGAAGACGCGCAACTTCGAGGAGTCGATGGAGGAGGCCACGGAGACGGGCATCATTTCCCCCTCCGACGGCAAACCGCTCGTGGAAATGCTCCGCGCCTACAAGTCGCAGGATGAGGTCTTCACCATCTACAAGACCATTGGCAACCGGAAGCTCTCCGAAGAAGAGGTCCAGACTCTCCTCAACGAGCGCATGATTGGTCCCCTCGACGGATTCCGCTCCAAGGCGGGCAAGCCCTATTCGGCCATCCTGCGCCTCGACGCCATGAACAAGGTGAGCTTCGATTTTGGCGACAAGGAGGGCGACGATACCGGCGAAGACGGCTCCACCCTCGACCGCTCGCAACTGCGCGTCGTCGGCACCTTCCCGCCCACCGGCGCAAAGGTCTACGAGACCCCCAACGCCTACGCCTGCGACAAATCCCTCGACGGCGAAAAAGATAAAGCCAAAGCCTTTCGCATGAGCCGCACCATGCTCGAAAAGGTCCTGCCGCCGGAGGAAATCAGCAACCTTCTCGAAAAAGGCAAAACCGGCCTCATCAAAGGCTTCCGCTCGAAGCGAACAAACCGCCTCTTCGACGCCTACCTCCTCCTCAAGCCCGACGGCGGGATTGGCTTCGATTTCCCCCCGCGCCCTGCTAAAAAAGCGGCCGCCAAGAAGTCTGCCCGAAAGGTCTGACGGATCCAAGGTCCCCCCTTCCGCCGCTAGGCGACAGCGATACGGTCGAAATCCCCACATCTTATGAATCCCCCGTCCGATCTCACTTTTTCGCCCAAGGGCGACGCGTTGACCCTCACGAATCCGCGCCTGTTTGAACGCGCAGACTACGACCTGTGGAACGACCGCATGTGCCTGCACCTCGATCACCGGGGTCGCGGTAGCGGCTTTTTCCAGCAACCGAACCCCACTCCCTACGCCGGCAACGGGCGCTGGTTCTATATCCAGGAAGAAGGCCGCCCATTGTGGAGCCTGCCTTTCGGGCCAGTCCACACCGATCCGGAGAAGTTCGCCTTTGAAGTCGCTCCTGATCACCTGGTCTGGCGGGTCACACAAAACGCATGGGAGGCCACCTTGCGGGTGGAATTGCCCCGCGAGGGCCTCGCCGAGCGCTGGGAACTGGAAATCCGCAACAGGGCCACAACCGCGCGCAAACTGCGCGTGACCCCCGCCTTTCCCATGGGATTCTTCGGTCTCCTCGACCAACAGGCCCGCTACGAGCCCGAGTTCGGTGGCATCATCTCCCGCTTCTTCCCCTACTACGTGGCCATTGATGACTACGCCAAGCTCGCGCGTCGCCGGAATATATCGTATGTCCTTGTGGATCGGGAGCCTGAAAGCTGGTGTGCCGCTCAAAGCTCGTTCCTTGGCTTCGGAGACTGGAGCCAGCCGGAGCAACTCCGCCGTCCGCAACTCAATTGCACGCCCCTCCGCTACGCCGAGGGCATTGCCGCCTTTGACTACCACCCCACCGTCGCTCCAAACGAAGCCTTCACCCTCACCCTTCTTTGCGGTCCGGCGGCCGACGACGCCGAGATCCGATCGGCGCGCGAGCGCTTCCTCCAGCCCGCCGCCGGTCCAGCCCTGCGCGAGGAAAGGAAGGTCTGGAAAGCTGACTACCCGGCCCCTCTGGAGATCGAGACCCCGGACCCCGCCTTTGATGCCTACATCAACCACTGGTTGCCCGACCGCGTCCTGCGCGTCGGGCGGACCCTGCGCTTCAATCCCTCGCCGCAAGCGCGCAATGCCCTGCAAGATGCCATGGCGGCCTCGCTCATGGACCCCGTCAGCTCCCGCAAATGGTTTGTGCAGCTGTGGGAACACCAACGTCCGGACGGCTTTCTCCCGCACGGCCTGCCGATGTATCCGGAGGCCGAAATCATGCCCATCACAAAGATTCCGCACAAAGACAGCGGCGTGTGGGCGGCTCCCGCCATCCTTTGCTACCTCCATGAAACGGGCGACTTTTCCATCCTCGACGAAGTGCGCCCCTTTGCCGACGGCGAGCAGGCCAGTGTCTATGAGCACGTGAACCGCGCCCTCGGCTGGCTCCTCAACGACCGCACCGGGCGGGGCCTCTCCCGGATCGGCCAGGGCGATTGGAACGATCCCCTGAACATGGCCGGCCCCGGGGAGAAAGGCGAATCGATCTGGCTCACCGAAGCCCTCGCCCACTCCCTCGACGAATGGGCCGAAGTGGCCAATCACCGGGGAGACTCCACCTGGGCGGCGATTTGCCAACGCGAGGCGGAAGCCTGCCGCGCCGCGATCCGCGAACTCGCCTGGGACGGTGCCTGGTTCCGGCGCGCCACCACCGATGCGGGCCGCTGGCTCGGTTCGGCGGATTGCCCCGAAGGCCGAATCTTCCTCAACGCCCAGAGTTGGGCGCTAATCAGCCGAACCGCTTCCGCCGAGCAACTCCGGAAAATGCGGGCCAGCGTGGCGACCCACCTGGAGACCCCCGCAGGCCCCGAACTCCTGGCCCCCGCCTTCCCGGGCATGCGCACCGACGTGGGCAAGATCACCTTGAAAACACCCGGCACAGGCGAAAATGGTTCGGTCTATTGCCACGCCGTCGTCTTCTGGGCCTACGGTCTCTACGAATACGGCGAAAGCGACGAAGCCTGGCGCAACCTCCGCCGTCTCCTCCCCGGCGGCTCCGGCGGCCACCCCGTTGAAACAGCCGGACAGTTGCCGCTCTACATCCCCAATTTCTACCGGGGCTCCCAGTTCCCCGAGGTCGCGGGGCAGAGCAGCCATTCACCCAACACCGGCACCAGCGCCTGGTATCTCCGCACTGTGAGCGAGGGCCTCTTCGGTTTTCGTCCAGACCTCAAGGGCCTGCGCATCACGCCCCAACTGCCGGGCGACTGGTCGCATGCCCGCGTGACGCGCCGCATTCGCGGAAGCACCTTTCAGGTCTCCATCGAGCGGGCCGAAGGCGTCACCGCCATCGAAGTTTACCACGACGGCGAGCGCGTGCCCCACGGCTGGATTCCCTGGCCCCATCCCGGAGCCAAGATCCACCTGCGCGTTCGCCTCCCCCTGGCCAACCCGGTGTGACTCTCCCCGAGCGGTGGACAACCGGCTCGGTAGCGAAGATTGCGCCACCGCCCATCCCTCGCGGCGTCGGCATTCGGGCGAGTGGGGCCATTGATGGGGGTGGCGGCATCCTGGCGCTCCAACAAAAGCGGAGAGCCGGTGTCTTCGCGCTTGGCAAAAAGAAACGCCCTCCTAGGATGCCCGCTAATGAAGGCTAACGTCTCAAATAAGGTCATCTTTAACAACACCGTCCTCCGCGACGGTCACCAGTCCCTCGCGGCCACGCGTATGCGCACGGAGCAGATGCTGCCGATTCTCAGCGATCTCGACTCCCTCGGCTTTGGCGCACTCGAAACCTGGGGGGGCGCCACGATCGACGCGGGTTTGCGCTTCCTCAAGGAGTTTCCTTTCGACCGGCTGGATGCGCTCAAGAAGGGCACCCCGAAAACGCCGCACATGATGCTCCTGCGGGGGCAGAATATCGTGCAGTATTCGAATTTTCCGGATGATGTGGTGGAAGCCTTCGTTCACATGTCGGCGAAGCACGGAATGGATATATTCCGGATTTTTGATGCCCTCAACGACGTGCGCAACATCGAGACGGCGGTGCGCGCGGCCAAAGCGGCGGGCAAGCACGCGCAAGGCGTCATCTGCTACACGGCGAGCCCCTTCCACACGGTGGAAAAATTCCTCGAAATGGGTGTGGAGCTGGAAGCGATCGGGTGTGATTCGATCTGCCTGAAGGATATGGCAGGATTGGTCCCGCCCTACGTGGCTTTCCGCATCGTCAAGGGCTTGAAGGAGCGGGTGAAGATCCCCGTGATCGTGCACACGCACGAAACGGCCGGCCTCGGTGCGCCCACTTATTATGCTGCCATCGAAGCGGGGGTCGACCAGGTGGATACGTCGATCGTGCCTTTTGCCAACGGCACCGGGCAACCGGACACGGTGCGCATGCTCAGCCTCCTGGAGGACCATCCGCGCTGCCCCTCCTATGACCGCCCCACTCTCCAGCGCATCCGCGAGCACTTAACCACTGTCTACAAGGAGCTGTCGAACTTCACTTCCGTGACCAACGAGGTCGTGGATTCCGACGCCCTCACCTATCAAGTGCCCGGCGGGATGCTCTCCAACTTCCGCAACCAGTTGAAAGACCAGAAGATGGAAGATCGCTTCGAGGAGGTGTTCCGTGAAATCCCGGTGGTCCGCGAGGCCCTCGGATGGATCCCGCTCGTCACCCCCACCTCCCAGATCGTGGGCGTGCAGGCCATGCTCAATGTGAAGTTCGGGCGATGGAAAAACTTCGCCCCGCAGGCCATGGACATCGCCCTCGGCTACTACGGGCAAACGCCCGCGCCGGTCGATAAAGAGGTGCGCGCCCTCGCCGCCAAAATCAGCAAAAAAGATCCCATCGATGTGCGCCCGGCGGATCTTCTCAAACCGCGCATGGACGCGTTGCGGGAGGAGCTGCGCAAACAAGAATTCCCCGACGACGATGAGCATTGCGTGATCCACGCGATGTTCCCCCAGGAGCTTCGCCAATACTACGAGGCCAAAAAGAAAGCCGCCGAGCCCAAGGAAACCGTCGTGGCCACCCCGGCACCAGCCGCGCCTCCCCCACCCGCCGCGCCGCGTGCCGGAGGGGGACCCGTGAAACGCTTTGCCCTGCAAATCGAGGGCAACGATTACGCTGTCGAAGTTGAAGAAATCCGGCAGTGAGCCGGGCCGAAGGTGCCCCGGCGCGGGTGCCCTGATTTGCAAAAAACCCTATGTACACCTATCCGATTGTCGATTTTGGTGCCGTTGCCGACGGCACGACGAACAACGCCGCCGCCATCCAGGCCGCCGTGGATGCGTGCGCCGCCGCTGGCGGCGGGCAAGTCATCGTTCCCCCGGCCAAACGCGCGTTTGTCTCGGGCACCATTGAGCTGCGTCCGCGCGTGGAGCTTCACCTTGCCAACGGCGCTGTCCTGCGGGCAAGCGCCCACCCCGCCGACTACCGCGAACAGCCCATCGCGGGCGAATACGGCGGCAGCACAGGGGCTTTTCTTATCCATGCGGAGAAGGCCAACGGCATCGCGATTTCCGGCCAGGGCGTGATCGATGGATTCGCCGAAGCCTTCCTCGATGGCTGGTGGACGGATGATGGCCCCTACATTCGCCGCCCGAAGGCTTTCCGTCCGCGTGTCATCGGGCTCTTCGGCTGCCAAAACGTGCGCCTTCACCACTTCACCGTGCGCGACGCCCCCCAGTGGAGCTGTCACCTCACGGGTTGCCGCGATGTGGTTATCCACGGCATCACCATCCTCAACGGACTCGACGTGCCCAACTGCGACGGCATCGACCCCGACCATTGCCAAAACGTGCGCATCAGCGATTGCCACATTGAAGCCGGGGACGACGGCATCGTCATCAAAACCACCCGCGAATACACCGAATACGGACCTTCGGAAAATATCACCGTGAGCGGATGCACCATCGTCAGCACCTCTGCCGCGATCAAGATCGGCACGGAATCGCATTCCGACATCCGCGACATCACCGTGACCAACTGCGTCATCCGCCGCTCCCACCGCGGCCTCGCCATCCAATTGCGCGACGGCGGCAACGTGGAAAACGTCCACTTCAGCAACTGCATTGTGGAGACCCGGCAGTTTCACCCAAAATGGTGGGGCAATGCCGAAGCCGTCTATCTCACGGCGGTGCCGCGCCATGCCGAGACCCGCGTCGGGCGCATCCGTAATGTGCTCTGCAGCCACCTGACCTGCCGCGGCGAGAATGGGATCTTTCTTCACGGCACACCGGAAACGCCCCTCGAAAACATCCGCTTCGATCACGTGCAGGTGGACTTGGCGAAAACCACCCGCTGGCCCATTGCCTTCCACGACCTGCGACCCTACAAATCCGCCGAGCACGGGGGGCTCGATGAAGCTCCCCTCGCCATGCTCACAGCCCGCCACGTGGTGGGCCTCGAACTCCGTGCCTGCTCCCTCCGGTGCCGCCCGGAAGACGCCCATCACTGGTCCGGCGAAGTCGATTGCGCGGAGGTGCAGGACGGCCGCATGGAGGAGCGGGCGCTCTAGACCCAGCGGCGCTGGGCAGCACTCGCAAGCAGCCCGGAATCAGCCACCGACTTTAATCATTTCGAGGGCAGGGAACCTTGGATGTGAACCGAGCCCTTATGCCTCGAATTTACCGCCTTGATGGGCCTAGTTTTCTTTCCCTTTTCCCTGCACTTGGCGGGGTAAGTAACTTGTTCTTCGAGGACTCGATTTATTCCTTTCATCCATTCCAAATCTCGCCCAATGACTAACTCTGTCATTGCAGCATGATGAGTATTTTTCATCGGAATAGGCTTGGCTTGGAAACCATAATCTCTTGCTAAATCTTTCACTTCACTAGCATTATCGTAGGTCATAATAAAGTCACCAGCTAGCTCGGAGCATATAGAAAATAGCCTTTCATGATTCAGCTGAAAGTGCGTGTAAAGTCTACTGCCAGCTTTCTTCCCTCCTGCTGTATATGGAGGATCAATAAAAAAGACCGAATCCTCATCATTCTTATGCTCTTTGAGGACCTCAAAAGCATCCCTACATTCGAAAGATAAACGTGCTCGAATCAGATCAATATTTCGAATTCGCCTCGCCAATGTGGTCGGATACCATCTAGACAATATGCCTTTGCCTGCTTCACCATTTTTTAAGAACCCTGATCCAGCGGCTAGAATTCCGCCGTGGAATGTTCGATTCTTAATAATTGTCTGAAAGGCAACTTCTCGGGAAGACTTCCTTTTTAAGGAAAGAGCTTCTATTGCATTATCTTTTGTCATATCGAAACTCAAAATCCGAGATGCGAGCCATTCAGCATTTCCACCAACCAACGTTTCCCATACGGCAGCAATCTCACGGTCAATTTCTACCAAATGAGCGGCCTCAACAAGGTTCTCAGAAACGGATGTAAGAGATACGATTCCCCCACCCGCAAAGGGTTCGATCAACTTCTTGGGTTTTCGAGGTTGGCTCGATAGCCACTCTCGTAGTCGTGGAACGAACCACGTCTTACCACCTGGATAACGAAATGGACTTAACTGCGGTACTGAAGCCACATTTACCGCCTTCGGCATCTCAACCTCATCACTGAATAATAGCTTTTGCATGAGTCAGTATTCAAAGGGTGAATCAATCGTTTTATGTTCGGGGGGATTTTCCAACTTCTCATCAACCTTCGATTGGAGTATTTCCATAAATCTCTCAACCTTTCCAACCCTAGGTAGAGCAAGAGTATTCAGTGCATCAGAAAACTTGGTGTATACTGTCTCAATCCTTTTCAGTTCATAGGATTCGCCTCCACGATCATTCAAATCGTAAACCAACCACGACATGTCTGCATCCTCCTTAGAAACTCGCTCCAGCGCCGGAAGGGTCTCAAAAAATGCAACGTCAAGTGCTACTGCCATCTTTTTCCGCCACGCATTTAAGATTCCACCCTTAAACATGAGCTGAGGTGCGAGACGTTTGCGAGACGATGAAAGAAAATCCGGTCTTGGGTAGTTTGGTTTCTCGGTCCAGTCCATATGTGCGTTGTTTCGGCAATCCGCCATATAGTGCGCAAAAGGATCTCGAACATTACCCGAAATGTAGACAGCTTGAATTTCGAGCGATCCAAAGTCGTAAACCTGCCCTCTTTCATCGTATGCGACCAGAACAACGTCAATATTCCCTGCTGATTTGCCATCATAGTCTGTAAGCCTTACTTCGGTTAACGATGTCCATGTCGCATTCTCCCCGAAAAAGAAATCTGCAGCATCATCTGCGATAAGCCAATTTTCCCGGAATCTCACCGGGCAGGTGATCACGGGCCTATTCCTGTGCATAACGCTGCAAACACCCAGAGGATCCTTCGCTTTGTCTTTTGTGCAGCTCGGGACTTTATTATTGAAGGGGCAAAGTCGATTTTTTCGGAAACGCTGTGCTTTCGCTGACATGTCCGAGGGGAGATGCCCAAATACTTCTGCCAAAGGATGCCGCAGTTCTTTCATTCAAATTCAGCCTGCGGGAGACTTTTCTGGCTTGCGATAACAAAAATTTACCTCGCCCAAAAGCTTAGGCGGAAGGAAAGGGATTCGCGCCGGGCGCGGGGAAGAGGCGCCGGTCCACCGGAATCTGGGTGCGGAACCACGTCTCCTGCTTGCGCAGAAGGCGGCGGGTGTTGCGGTTGATGGTTTCCTCCAAGTCGGCACGGTCGAGGGTGCCGTCGAGATATGCGAGGGTTTCGCGGTAGCCGATGGCCCGGGAGGCGGTGGGGTTCTCGCGGATGCCCTCGTCGATAAGGGCGCGCACTTCTTCGATCAGGCCCGCGTCGAGCATCTCACGTGTCCGCCGGGCGATGCGCTCGTGCAGTTCCGCCCGCGGGCGCTCCAAGAGGGTGACGTCTTTCGCCCAACCGGCAAAGGCACTTTCTTCCCGCGCGAACGCGCCTTCAAGCTCGCCCAGGGTGCGGCCGCTGGCGAGGCAACGCTCGAGGGCGCGGGCCACCCGCCGGGGGTTGCGGATATCGAGACTGCCCAGACCGGAGGGATTGAGCCGATGTAACTCCTCCACCGCCCCTGCCAGGCCCTCCGTTTCCAAAAGATAGCCCACCCGTTCGCGGATTTCCGCGCTCACGGCCACTTTGTCCACAACGGCGGAAAAAAAACTTTTCAGGTAAAAGCCGCTCCCGCCCGCCACCAGGAGGTGACGTCCCCGTGACAACACATCCTTTGCCACCGCAAGCGCAAGCTGCGTGTAGCCGGCCACCGAGTAGGGCGTATCCGCGCTGACAACATCGATTCCGTGATGCCGCACCCGCTTCTGTTCCTCGGCCGTGGGCTTGGCCGTGCCCACGTCCATCCCGCTGTAGACGCAGAACGCATCGCAACTGAGGATCTCCGCGCCGTGCGCCTCGGCCCAATCGAGGGCGAGGGCCGTCTTTCCCACAGCAGTCGGCCCGACGAGAAAAAAGAGGGGGGATTGGCCTTTCTCAGACAAATTCACGGAAACGTAACCAGATTGGCGGCAGGCAGACAGGAAGCCCGTATAGACTCCCGACCGTGCGAGTTATTCACAAGTTGTTCCCACATACGCCGGTCCTACGGGACGGGCGGAATTACCCGTTTCCCCGATCTTGAACATCACCTTAGTTACGGAGACCTTTCCCCCGGAAGTCAACGGGGTAGCCATGACCCTTGGGCGGGTGGTGGAGGGGCTTCACCGCCTCGGTCACGAAATGTCTGTCATCGCCCCGAGCAGGGCCGACCGCAAACCCTGCCCCTCGGGCACATTCACCCTTCATCAGGTTCCCTCGGCACCGATTCCGCGGTATCCGGATCTGCGGTTTGGATTTCCGGCGAAGCGCCGCATCCTCCGGCTCTGGCGGGAACGCCGGCCCGATCTTGTGCATGTGGCCACGGAAGGTCCGCTCGGTTGGAGTGCGGTGCGCGCAGCGCGCCAGCTCGGCGTGCCCCTCGTGACGAGCTTCCACACAAATTTCCACAGCTACGGGCAACACTACGGCTACCGGTTTATGACGCGGGGTGTCTTTCGCTGGCTGCGCTACATTCACCGGCACGCTCACCGCACATTTGTTCCCTCCGAAGAGTTGCGCACCCATCTTCAAGCGGAAGGTTTTGCCCATTTGCGCATCCTTGGCCGCGGGGTCGACACCGCCCTCTTCACACCCGCAGGACGCGACGAAACCCTCCGTGCCTCCTGGGGGGCGGACGAAGACACCCCCGTGGCCGTCTATGTTGGGCGGCTCGCCGCCGAAAAAAATCTCCCGCTCACGATCTTGGCGTGGCAGACGATGCGGGAGACGCTTCCGAATCTCAAACTGGTCATGGTAGGCGATGGCCCCCTGCGGGCAAAGCTCGCCCAGACCCACCCCGAGATCGTTTTCGCGGGCACGCGCAAAGGAGCAGACCTCGCGCGGCATTACGCCAGCGGCGACATCTTTCTCTTCGCCAGCACGACCGAGACCTTTGGCAACGTCGTGACGGAGGCCATGGCCAGCGGACTGGGAGTTTTAGCTTTTGATTACGCCGCGCCCCACCGCTTCATCCGCCCGGGAGAGACCGGTTGGCTCGCCCCCTTCGGAGACGAGGCGGCTTACATCTCGGCGGGCGCCGAAATTGCTTGCGCCCGCGAGGCCTGGCCGGCAATTCGCCGCTCCGCCCGCGAAGCCGTCCTCTCGGTCTCATGGGAAGGTGTGCTTCGAGACTTTGAGAAAGAACTCCTGGAAATCACTTCTTCGCCCATCACCGCCTCCCTACCATGAACCCAAAGGCCAACAAACCCGCCCTTCGCTGCCGCACCCTCATCCTCTCGGATGTCCACCTCGGTGCGCCGGACTGCCAGATCGACAAGGTCAACTACGTCCTCAAGCACACCAAGTGCAGCAAGATCATCCTCAACGGCGACATCATTGACGGCTGGTCCCTCGGTCGCCGCGGAGGCTGGACGCGCGAACACACGCGTTTCATTCGCCTCATCCTCAAGCGTATTGAAAAAAAAGGCACGGAGGTCATCTACCTGCGCGGGAATCACGACGATATCCTCGACCGCTTCCTCCCGCTCACTTTTGGCGGTCTGCGCATCGTCGATAAACACATCCACCAGACGCCGCACGGTCCTTACCTCGTGGTGCACGGGGATGTCTTCGACGCCGTCACGCAAAACAGCAAGCTCATCGCTGTCGCCGGCGACATCGGCTACCAAACCCTTTTGAAGATCAACCGTCTCTACAACCGCTACCGCCGTTGGCGCGGCAAGGAATACTTCTCGCTGAGCAAGGCCATCAAAGCAAAGACGAAGACCGTTGTGAGCTATATCAGCCGCTTCGAGGAGCAGGCGAAGTTACTCACGCGCAAAGAAGGCTGCGTGGGCTTCATCACCGGACACATCCACACACCCGACGACAAGATGATCGGCGATGTGCACTATCTCAACTCAGGCGACTGGGTGGAGTCGAATACGGCCCTCATCGAGCACCTCGACGGGCGTTTCGAGGTGATCGCCTACGAAGACTTCCGCAAACGCATCGGCGATCCGGTTTTGCCCGGCGAGCTGGAAACCTTCCCCTACCCGGCTTTGGACGATTCGGTGGAAGACGACTGGGTCCCCGCGCCGTCCCCGCCCGAAGCGGTGCGCGTATCATAAGCTTCCCCAGCGGCCTGATTCGGGCCCTCGCTCATCTTGCGTTGCGCCGATCCCGATGTCGTTTCCCGCCCCGCCATCCGGTGCCGCTGGATTTCACGCAGGCGCTCATAATTCCGGGCGAACTCCATGGCCGCGAAACGATAGATCCAACTGCAAATCGTCGCCACGAAGAGCCCGATCATGAAGCCGCCCAACATAGTCACGCCCCAGACACCGAAGAAATAGCTCACGTTGCTTCCCCACTTTCCGGAGAACATGTTGTTCAGAAGGATCTCCAACTGAGCGCGGTTCAGGTTGTTCACCTCCACGCCAACCAGCGAAAGCATCACCCGGCCAACCTGGTAGCCCGCATAATAAGCCGGTACCACCGTAAACGGGTTTGTGATTAGCTGGAGACCCACCATCACAGCCAGATTGGCGCGCAGAGCGAATGAAAGCAAAACGGCGGCCAGCGCCTGGATCCCATAAAGGGGCATGAACGACAGGATGCTCCCCGCGTACAGCGAAGCCACGACCGGCCGCACGCGAAATGACCACAGGTAGCCGCGCTGACGCGCCGCCGCCGCAAACCACTTAACCACGGGGTAGCGGTGCAGGTTGGCCTTGCGCGGAAGCCAGCGCAGGAGGCGCTTTGTCCGGGCAATCCGCACACTCCGTTGCGCGAGCAGTTCTTGTTCTTCGGCGGTCATTCAATCAAACAGACAATCATCCTAGAGCCAATGCGCTCTTTTCCAACTGTCGAGTGACAAAAAAGCCAATCGCCGGGTGTCAAGCCGGACGCGCGACGATGTCCATTGTCTCGTCGCCCATGGCCATCCCGTACAAGCCACAACCGCTCGCAGCGACCCGGACCTCTTCCGGCAAAGACCAACTGGCCACGATACCGATAAGCTCGTGCCCTTCATACTCCGGATAGAAGTCAAAGAATGACTCCAGTTTCGAGGGAAACGCCTGAGCCGCCTCAATCGTCGGGGAGGACTTGACCTCAACGACGAGGACCTTCCCGAGGCCTGCGCAGACAATATCGAACTCACGCACACGCGCCTCGCCCCGCCGACTGCTACGGCGACCGCGAACCATCAAATCCACGTTTTCGCCCATTCCAAAGACCTCGTCCGCCAAGCGGGTCACGTTTGGCGCGACAATATCCTCGGCAATGCTTCCCAACTTGTTGGCCAAGTCACCCCAAGCCTTGTTCATGCGCTTCCGATCACGCTCGCTCTCGTCCTTGAACGCGGTCATCTCATCCTTGAACACGCGCATCTCCTCCTTGAACACGCGCATCTCTTCCTTGAATTCGCGCATCTCTTTGGAGAGCGTGCGCAGGGAGATTTCCGTGCGCAACTGCGCATGGGCGAGCTCCGCAATCATCTCCTCAATGCGGTCTACACGTGTCTCCATTACAGACATTCCCTGCTACACTACCCTCATTACCCCGCTTGGCAAACTCTTTGACATCCGTTTTCCCGAGCATTCCGGCCATCTCACGCCCGGCGTCGGCGCAGGCGGTGGAAAAAACGTTTGCGGAGGGTGGTGACACGACCGCCAAGGACGAGCAGGGCCGGGGTGAGAAAGAGTGTAATGGCGGTGGCGAAAACCAACCCAACCGCAACCGATGTTGCGAGCTGCACCCACCATTGCGTCGAAGGCGCGTTGAAGGTCACATCTCGGCGGAGAAAATCGATATTCAGCCGCATGACCATGGGCAGAAGACCAAGGGCGGTGGTGACGGTCGTCAGGAGAACCGGTCGGAGGCGCTGGGCACCCGTGCGCATGGCCGCCTCAGTAATTGAGAATCCGGCACGCCGTAGGTGCCCGAAGGTGTCGATGAGCACGATGTTGTTGTTCACCACAATGCCCGCGAGAGCGATTACCCCAACGCCGTTCATGATGATACCGAAGGGTTGCCCGGTGAAAAGGAGGCCAAGAAACACCCCCACTGTCGAAAAGAAGACAGCCGTGAGAATGAGAAAGGCCTGATAGAAGCTGTTAAACTGGGTGACGAGAATGATGCCCATGACGAAGACGGCCACGACAAAGGCCTGCATGAGAAACTGCATGGCTTCGCGCTGCTCTTCGTCTTCCCCGCGAAAGCGCCAGCTCAGGCCCTCCGGCAAATCGATGCTGTTTTGCCAATCGCGCAGCTCCTGTACCTTGGCGTCGGTGAGAGCGACCTCGCGGTCGACATTGGCGGATACCGTGTAGACGCGGCGCCCGTCCACCCGCTCGATGCGCGAGACTTGGCGGGCCGGGCCGCGCTCGATGAAATTGCGCGCGGGCACGACGCCCATGGGCGTGACTACGCGTAGATCGTCGATGCCCGTAAGGTGCCGCGAGGCTTCGGGGAACCTCACGCGGATATCGATCTCATCGTCGGCGGCATCGGGCCGGTAGGTGCCGAGGAGAAGGCCGTTGGTGACAAACTGGATGTAGCTGCCGACCGTCTGGATATCCGCGCCAAAGCGGCTCGCCGCCGCCCGGTCGACCCGCACCTGCCACTCCACGCCGGGCACGGGGCGGGAGTCGTCGACATCCCGCAGTCCCTCCACGCCCTCCAGGTAGGTGCGGACAAAGTCCACCGCCGGCAGAAGGATCGACGGATCGAAAGAGGCGAGTTCGATCTGAATGTCTTTTCCCGTGGGCGGTCCGGCTTCGAGCGCCCGTTGTTCGACAATGACTCCGGGCACGCCGAACAGGTAGCTTTGCAGGCGCTCGCCGACTTCCGCCCAATCGGCGGTTGATGGCCCCTGCTTCGGCTCCATGCGAAGGGTGCCGAGCACATGGAACCCCTCGGTGGGCGGCCCCGCGCTGGAGGATGCCCAAGTGACAACGGCTCCCGGTGCCGCCAACCGTGCGCGATCCTCCACTTCGCGCCGGGTGCGGTAGGCGCGGCCCGGCGGCGGAGGAAAACGGGTCTCCACAAGATACTCCACCCGGCGCACGCTCTCGGCTGGCTCCGCTCCCCCAAGCGGGCGCACGCGCACCCCCGGCACGCCCTCCGTGCGCAGGGCGATTTCGCGCAGAATTTCACGGGAGGGGCGGCGCTCACGCCAGTCTTTGAACTCCATCTGGATGAGGCCGTGGGTGTCTTCCGTAATCCCGTCGCCGGAAAAGCTCACACCCGTGCGCGCGGTGAGCGATTGGATGCCCTTCACCGGCAAAATGCGCTCTTCAACCTCCCGCACGAGCACGTCCATTTCCCGCACCGAGAGGTTGCCCCGCATGCGCACAAGCACGGTGGCAAACTCGGTGTCCACATCGGGGAAAAACTGCACGCCCTTGCCCTTGAACTGGTAGGCCCCCTGGACCGCACAGAAGAGAAGAATGGCCAGGAGGAGCGTCTTGAAGGGGTGACGGAGCACCGTCACAAGGCGGCGCACATACCACCCGGTGAGCCCGCCCAGCTCCCGCAGGTCGCCCTCTTCGGCGGCCGCAAGGCTCTTCATTTGTGCGGGGTTGGCCGGACCGGGTTTCCCAATCATCGCTCCGATGGCGGGCACAAACACCAGCGCCATCAAAAGACTCGCGGAGAGCGTGGCAATGAGCGTGATGGGCATGAATTTCATGAACTCGCCCACGATACCGGGCCAGAACAGGAGGGGCGCGAACGCCGCAAGCGTCGTGGCCGTGGAAGAGATGATGGGCAGGGCCATGCGCTGCGCGGCGAGCAAATAGGCCGTTTGCCGGGGCAGGCCCTCCTTCATTTTCCGGTCGGCAAACTCCGTCACGACAATGGCTCCGTCGACCAGCATCCCCACGGCGAGAATCAGGCTGAAGAGGACAACGATGTTGATCGTGAGACCGAGCACGTTGAGCACGAGGATGCCCGTGAGGAAGGAACCGGGAATGGCGATGCCCACAAGCAGCCCGCTCCAGATACCAAGGGCGGCCACAACGATGATCATGACGAGGATGACCGCGCTGATGACATTGTTTTGGAGATCCTCCAGCATCACCTCGATGTCGCGGGAACGGTCTTGCGAAAAGGTCACCTCGATGCCCTCGGGCCACTTGGCCGCCTCCGCTTCAACGACTTCGCGCACCCGGCGGACGGAGGAGATGACATTCTCCCCCACCCGCTTGCTCACATAAAGCGTGAGGGCGGGCTGGCCGTTGAGGCGGGCAAAGCGGGTCGGGTCCTTGAAGGTGGGCCGCACCTCGCCGAGATCGCGGGTGCGCAGGACGACATCGCCCTCGGTCTTGAGAGGCAGGTTGATGATGTCGAGAGGAGTCTCGAAGAGCCCCGGCACTTTCACCGGCAGGCGACCGGTGCCACTGTCCAGCACACCCGCCGCGATGAGGGCATTGTTGCGGCGGGCGCTCGCCGAAATGTCCTGCAGCGAAAGCAGGTAGCTGCTGAAAACAAGCGGGTCGACGATGATCTCCACCACCTCCTCGCGCGCGCCCCCGATCCCCACTTCGAGGATGGACGGAATGGCTTCAATGGCATCGCGCAGGTCACGCGCCACCCGCTGGAGTTGTCGCTCGGGAATATCGCCGGAGAGCGAGACCACGATGATCGGCTCAAGGGCGAGGTTGATCTCGTTGACCGTGGGCTCATCGGCGGCATCGGGGAGATCGGCCTTGGCCATGTCGACACGCTCGCGCACATCGATGAGGGCCTTGTTGATGTCGTGCCCGGCACTGAATTCCAGCATGACATTGCCGCCCCCCTCGTAAGCGGAGGAACGGATTTCGCGCAGGCCGTCGAGACCGCGCATTTGCCGCTCCATCGGGCGGATGAGGAGCCGCTCGCTGTCTTCCGGCGAAATACCCTCCAGGTGCAGGCGCACGTAGACCAGGGGAATCTGCACATCCGGCTGGGCCTCCTTGGGGATGGTCAAATAAGAATAGGTCCCCGCCACGAGGAGAAAGACGAGCGTGAGCACCACGGTGCGCCCCCGCCCCAGAAAGGATGCGATGATCGAGTCCATGGGGGCCTCACCAACGGGCTTGCTCGGGAACCGCATCCACCGGCTGCCCCTCATTCGCGAACCCCTGCCCCACCGTGATCAGGCGGATCGAGTCGGGAAGGCCGGAAAGAAAGAGCGCATCGGGCGTATCCCGCACGACATCGGCGGCCACAAAGCGCACGGTGTCCGTCTCGTCGACATACTTCACGCCGAACCGCCCGTCATCGGCAATGGCGATAATCGCTGGCGAAACAGCGTGCGCCCGCACCTGTTCGGTCTCCACCACGATGTCGGCCGACAAACCGGCGGGTATGCCGTAACCGGGATTGTCGAGCAGCAGTTCCACGCGAAAAGTCCGCGTGGCCGGGTGTGCCTCGGCGGAGACAAAGCGGATTCGCCCCTCCACCGTGCGCCCGCCCGGCAAGCGTGCCCGCCCCCGCTCGCCCACTGCGAGCAAGGGTGCCTCGACCTCCAGCACATGCCCCACGACAATGAGCGGATCGAGATCGAGAAGGTGCACGAGCGCATCCCCTACCCCCACCCGGTCGCCGACCTCCACCGACCGTTCATTGAGGATAGCATCAAAGGGAGCCCGGAGGATCGTGCGCTCCAGATCGAGCTCGGCCTGCCGGAGCTGCCGCTCGGCGACGCGCAATTCCGCCCGCGCGGTAGCCACGAACACTTCCGATTGCAAATCCCGCTCGCGCAGGCGGTTGGCGGCGGCGTATTCCTGCTCACGCTGGCGCACGCGCGTCTCCGCCTCCTCGACCCGTTGCGGGCGATCATTTGCGGAGAGGCGCAGGAGCCGGTCACCCGCCTTCACCGGCTTTCCCCGGTCCACAAAAATTTCCTCCACCGTCCCTTCGATCTCCGCCCGCAGATGCACCTGGCGGTTCGGTGCCGTCTGCCCCGTCATAACCACCTCCCGCGCGATCGTCTGGGCCTCCGAAACCCGCACCCGCACGGAAAGCAACGGACGCGCCGCAGCCCCCGCCTCAGTCGTCGGCGCATCGGCGGGCGCATCCCGCCGGAGCAACCCGGTGAGCATGTAAAGCGTAAGGCCCAGCAAAATGGCCAATGCGAAGAGAAAGGATCGGTTCATGGAAGACTGCGACGATTGAATACCGCCCGAATTCAAAGAAGCAAGTCCTGCTGGTTTACGCAAAATGCCCCGCGCGAAATCCCCCGAAATTTTGATGCCATTTTTAGATGTTCTGAAAATTTATTTTGCCTACACGAGAAATAGATTTCGGATTCCTGCATGAGTAGGACTTTTTTTCGGCGGTTACAGTATTCGAGTTCGGCGCGCTACCACCTTATCTCGAGGATGGTGCAGAAGAGGCGGCTGGTGGATGAGGAGGCAATGGGTGGGTGGGTCTTCAGAGGGGAAGGAAATCTAAACTGAGCCGGAGAAACCACCGCGATACGGGCCAGCCTTCTGCGAGAACCCGGCGAGCCCCGCACCTTCACGAGATTTTCAACACCCTCGATGAGGGAGCCGACCCACCCCCCTTGCGCATGGCATTGAGACCCGACAACAATTTGCCTAAAATCAGCCATTTTCAGGCATTGAATGGGGTAGCCGGTCCCGTCGATTCTGCTACGCTTCAGAGGCATCCAACCTGAATCCGGATTTTCTGGTGCCAGGGTTCTCCCTTCTCCCCGAGCGTTGGATTGTCTCCAGAGAATATATACAACGGCTTCCTCCCGCACTCGAAAAGCGATCTCTCAAAAGCTACCCTATCCCTCACCCCGAAAGCACCCTGCCCGCCCTCGCAAAATGTCTCACCTGAGACATTCTTTTGAAGGAGGCGCGAGCCGGAGATTTTCCAGTCACGAGCCGAACCCACCCTGCCCACATTTCATTATGAAAGTGCCCTCACGCCTCCTCTCCCTTCTTCCGCTTTGCCTCCTTCCGCTGCTATCGGCGGATGAGGAGGCCCTTTTTCAGGCGCGCTCGGCGCACTTGTTTGACCAAGTGGCCGACGTCTACAACGCCGCCGGTTACCCCGGCACGGGCGGCACCGATCCGGGAAAATTCTTTTGGCCGAAAACGGTCGCCCGAATGGAAAAATACGGTCCCGGTGACGCCCTTGCCAACCAGTGGGTGCGGGATGCTTCGACCATCAACACCTTCCACTTCTATTTCCCCGGCCTCGCGGCCACGCTCTTCGGCTGGCCGGACGCACCTGAGGTGGTGAATCGCCGCGACCTCATTCTCCAGCGGATCGTCGACTCTACCCACGCCGCCAGCATCCAATACAACATCTGGACGAGCGAGGGCACGGAAAACCACGTCTACATGTGCCGCGCACCGGGCTATCTCTTTGCCCAACTCGCGGTCGAGCGCGGCATCGCAGCCGCTCCGGGCCAGCCCTCCCCGGAAGAGCGCCTCGCGCAGATGCGTGCATGGGTCATGGAAACCGCCGCGCTCATTCTCCGGGTGGGCAGCGCCGAATGGGACTCCGATCAATATGCCGCCTACAATGCGCAGGGCTGGATCGTGCTCTACGATCATGCGAGCGATCCGGAGGTGCGCGACGCCGCTCGCGCCGTCCTTGATTTCTACGCCGCCTCCCTCGCCCTCAAGACCACCCAGACCCTTCAGTCCGGCCCCAAGCAGCGCGGCGTGCCAAACAACAACGGGCGCGCCTCGGCCGATTACCTCGCGTGGCTCTGGTTCTCGGAAAACGACCAGCCCCCCGCCTCATGGCAAGGCAGCGAATACCTGCCGTCCGTCCTCGCCGCCGTGAGCAGCTACCGTCCGCCCGCGATCAGCCTCGCTCTGGCGCGCAAGGAACTCGCCCGCAACGCCACCTACCGCAACAGCAAACCCTCCTACCTGCTCACGCGCCCATCGGAAACCAAAGAAATCTACCACATCGGCGAGCGCTACACGATGGGCACCGCCTTCGACATTCACGGCGGCTGGAGCAATGCCTCCTGGGCTATCGTCAGTTGGAAAGCCATTATCGAAAACAGCCATGGCCATCCCGGTGTCCTCTGGGGCAATGGGGGCCAAAAATCAACTTCCCACGCCCGCGGGCGCAATCCCTACGATCAGTTCGTGCAGCATCGCGGCACCCTCATTCAGATGACCCGCATACCCAACGACGCCGCCGCCATCGCCCAAGCAGTCGGTGAACTTATCGGCGACACCGTCAGCCACCCTGCGGGTAACGGCTGGCGGCAACGCTTCAACACCGACTTCGTGGCGCGTTTCGGGATCAGCCATCAAAACAACCCCGTAAAAGACAACGTGCGGGGCGATGTGACCGCAGCCAACGCCCGCCGCAGCACACTCTTCCACCCCGGCCTCAGCCGCAGTGTGAGCAACAACATCGTCTGGCTGCAGCTCGACGGCACCTACGCCGCCGTGCGCTCCCTCCGGCAGACTGCACCGACCACGGCTAACAACGCGGTCTACGACACCGCCGCGATGGGTCAGCTTGCTGGCATCGTCGTGGAGTTGGGTTCGGTGGAAGTTTATGGCTCCCTTGCCTCCTTCCAGAACGCCATCCTCACGCAAACGGCTCTCAACCTCACCCACCGCGATGCCCCGGCTCCGCGTATTCTCTACACCACCCTCGAAGGCGATGTTCTCGATGTCACCTTCGGCACCAGTGGCGAATGGGTGGAGCCCGATTTCGATTGGAATTACGGCGTCACGGAGCAGCGAATCGGTTTCAACACGGAGGATTGGATTCAACCCACCTGGCCCTCCGGGGAAGGCCACGGTCGCCGGGCAAGCTGGACCGTCAACGGAGAAGCTGTGGACCTCAGCGGTGAATGGCCCGTACACGACGGCCCCAACCTTCGCCAGGCCGACGGCATCCTCACTCTCAACAACGGTAGCGAAGCCTACGAAGTCGACTTTAGCGGCCCCACCCCCATCTTCCGAACTTACACGCTTGCGGAGACAGCAGTGCCGATGGTGGGGATCTCTCTTGCCGAAGGTAACATCCAGCTCACTTTCCCAACCGCGCACGGCGTCAGCTACGCGGTGCAGTGGAGCCCCGATCTTGCAGCGCCTTCATGGGAGCCCCTCGGTCAACCGATCATGGGGCACGGCGGAGAAGCCACTTTCTCGTATCCGCTGGGCGCGCTCGCAGGCGATCACCACTTCTTTCGCTTGGCCGTTCTTCCCTGAGTTTGAAGGGCTCTTCGACCTGCTCCTTCGCCCCCTGGTAACCAACCAAACAATCAAAGGAAGAGAGCGGACACGCCGCCAATGCATTAGGACGACTGATTAGGCCGGCCATCGTTCCAGAATTCTTGATAGAGAGATCTCATGAAGAAAGCGGCGCGGTGTCTCCGGTGCGCTTTTGCCAAGTTCCGAGGCACCGGGTGAGTTCGCTCATGAGGCTAGCCTGCGCGGGATCGTTCGCGAGGTTGTGGCGTTCGAAAGGATCCTCACGCAGATGAAAGAGCTGCGGCTCGCCTAACTCCGGACTCGTGCTGAAGCGCCAACCGTCCGCCGTAATAAGCGTCCGGACGGGCTCGGTCATGGCGGCAAGGTAGCGCTCGCGGGATCCGGCAACAGCCAGTTGCTCTTCTTTCACCGAAGCGCGGGCGAGGGCCTCGATATCTTCGGGATGCTCATTCCAAGAGACGACAATGTCCTCCACGAGGCGGGTGTCGTTCCCCCCGAGAAGCGGGGCACGGCTCTGCCCATGGAGGGCCTCGCCAGGCGGGGTGCCCATGAGTTCGAGCAAGGTGGGCATTAGATCGATTTGACTAAAGGGACCGGAGATCCGCTGCATCTTTCGCTGGCCCGGCAGGCGCACAACCAGCGGTACGCGGACGGCTTCCTGGTTCATGACGGATTTTCCAAGAACCCCGTGGCTACCCATCATCTCTCCATGGTCGGAAGTGAAGACGATGATGGTGTTGTCCGCCTGTCCCGTGGCTTCGAGGGTAGAGAGAATCCGCCCGACCATTTCGTCCACCAGGCTGCACAAGCCACGGTAGCCAGCGGTCATTTGCCGCCACCCGGCTTCCGTCTGGAGATTGTACCATTCAAAGCCTTCACGCCGAAAACGTTCCGTGCGCAACCGGAGGGGAAGGCCGTCCTCTGCCTGCGGACCGAAGTTCTCCGGAAGGCGCAGGGTCGCGGGATCATATTGCCCCGAACGCGGACCGAAGAAGGGCATGTGAGGTTCGAGGAAATTGACAAAGAGGATGAAAGGATCGCGTCCGGCTTGATTGAGGAAACGACAGGCTTCCTGCGCCGTAAAAGCAGGTTTGCCAAAAGCCTCGGGAAGGCAGCAGGCACGATCCCGGCTAAAGTGTGCACCTTCGTCCGGCTGAAAACCCTGCTCAAGCAGCCAGCGCGTGTAGGGAGACAGGGCGTTTTGGTCCCGGTGCTTGCGATAGTGGGGCGCGTATTGGTCCTCCAGGCCAATCCACTCGTCGAAGCCGTGCTGGGCAAAGATCTCGTCGCCGAGGTGCCACTTGCCGTGATAGGCCGCACGGTAGCGCGCGCGCATCTCCGCAGGCAGGAGTTCGGGAAGGCAGCGCCGGTCGGGGGGCAAGGGGGTGTTGTTTGAGACCGCTCCATGCGCATGGGGATACAGCCCGGTCATGAGGCTGCCGCGCGAGGGCGTACACACCGGTTGCGTGCAGTAGGCCTCTTCAAAAAAACAACTCCCGGAGGCCAGGCGATTGATGTTGGGCAGGGAGACATCCTCCGAGAAGAGAGTGTCGAAGCGCTGCTCATCGGTGAGGATGAAGAGGAGGTTGGGCGGGGGGGGTGGGCTCATGTGTGCCAATAGGGTGTCTCTCAGGCCAAGTGGGTGGCAACAGAAAGCTTGCGCCAATTCCGATTCGCGCGGTAGAAGCCGATAAGGATTTCGAAAGCGATTTCGATGTGGGGGTGAATAAAGCGCGGCCCGCTTCCCTTGGGGGGGGAGCGGGCCGCATTAAGGGATTTGGCTAGTGTGAGAGGATTCGCTCCATTGAGGAGAGTTACTCCACCACGATTTCGAGGCGGTAGAAGACGATGCCGTCGACCGCGCCGGGCTCATCGTCCTGGGCAACAAGATCGGAGCCGTCGCCGCTGATGGGCATGCCCACGTCTTCCCAGGAAACGAGGTCGTGGGAGCGCTGGAGCTGGTAGGCCACGCCGGCTTGCGAGGCGAAGCTCAACTCAACCGATCCGCCGATCATGGACACATGCACCGCCCGTGGAATCTCCGGAGTGATGGGGCCGGGGCCTTCACCGACGGCGGCGATCGCGCTGATGCCGGTGCTGTCGTCGTCCATCGCGTTGATGGCGATGACGCGGTATTCGATGGTTTCGCCGCTATTGGTCGGGGCGGTGTAGTCACGCCATGCCTGCGGATTGAGTTCGGCGATCATGATGGGGGTTTCCACGAGCGACTGGGTGCGGGCGCGGTTCATATCGAGCGGATCCTGCACATCCGTGAGGGTGGCGAGGAGGTTGGAACGCGGGCGGTAGGCGATCACATGCCAGGTGCCTTCGGCAACGCGACGCTCCACGCGGAAGCCAACCTCGTTGTCAGCTGTATCCGTCCAGCTCACGAAGACGCTGCCGTCTTCAAGGAGCTGGGCGTTCACATCCACGGGCGCGTTTACAGGGGCGGAGTGCTCGGTGACATCGTCGATGATGATGATGTCGACCGGCTCCTCGGGCCCGAGATGGCGGTCGAAATTCGGATGACCGGGTTCGAGATTCTCGATACCGTCCGTGGAACGGCCGTTGAGGGTCGTGCCGATGATGGCGGCATCGAGCAGGTAGTTGAGCGTGGTGTCGGGACTACCGGAACGGTCGGAGGCAATCGTCCCGACAGAGGACACGTTCTGCGTGCCGTTGCGCAGCATGAGGATACCGAACTGCTGCATATTGTACGGTCCGATCCAGCCTTTGCCATCGCCTTCCCCAATCGTGCCCGGACCCTTCGAGATACGACCGGACTGGTTGTCCGACCATGCCCAGGAATAGACGCCCACGCGGTTGTGTTCCTGGCCGATGAAACCTTCGCCGTCGTTGCCGATGGAGCCGGGATTGACAACAGAGTTGCGATGCACCCAGAGGTTGCGTCCCCCGAAGTCGAAGCCGCGGTTCATGTAGTCGGAGGAATTTGTGCCCGTCCGCCAGTTCCAGCCGTCGAAGGTGTGGCCCCCGAGGTTAAGGGTGGCCATGGGATCGAAATCGGGGGAGGAGGGATCAAAGCCAAATACCTGCGGGTTGGTGATATACCCGGCATAGATCACATTGCCGATGTAGTATTTCTCCGCGTGGTTGTTGATCGCCTGCGCCCACATCCCCGAGATCTCGAAGTTTTTGTTGCCCCGGTTGAAGACCCAGTTGTCGCGCACAATGACATTTTCGGCATAGTAGCCGCTGCCCGGCGTGAAGACCGTGGGGTTGTCCTGATTGCCGCCGTAGTTGCTCTTATTCACGTCAATGCCGATGTGGTTGGCGTAATCGAAGAGCACGTTGCGCATGCCCGCGTTTTGAATCTCGCGGTAAACGAAGTTTTTCGTGGGTTTGGCGAGCACGTTGTTGGCGATGAAAATGTCGCCCCCATGGGCTGTCAGGCGACCGGTGAAACGGTAATGGCTGAAGGTATCCTCGGACATGTTCGTGCTGCCGGGGGCACGGCGATCCGGGTAGAACATATCGTTGAACGGCGCGCCGTCCTGAATCTTCACGTTCATGGCGAGACGGCCACTACCGGCGGAGACGTCTGAATGCCAGCCTTCGGAACCATGAATAGCGTGCATGTAGTGCTCGCCGTTGGGGGTGTGACCGCCCCAGGTGGCTTCCGGAGGAGCGAAAAGGGGCCAGCCGGTTTTGAAGACATTGTTGAACCAGCGGCCTTCATTCATCGTTGCCGGTCGCGGTGTGTGGTAGCCCCAATAAATAATCCCGCCGTCGAGTTTCACGTTAACCACACCAACGTTGCGCACGTCAGCCACGGTGGTCTCGCCAATGCCGGGAGTGATACCGATGAGATTCCAATCGGAGGGCAGTTCGCCAGCTGAGTTGGGGTTGAGCGATACGGGATCGACGCCCCGCATTTGCATGGGAAAGGTGAAGACCGTTTGCGGGGCGAGGTTATGCGTCACGTCGTTAGCAAAGAGCGGATTCGCGGGATCTTCACTTGCGCGGACGACGGCCTGATCCTGCCCCGGCAGTGTATCCGCACCGCGGATAACCACACCGCTCTTGAGCATGAGGCCGCGTCCAAGAGGCCCGATGCCGGGACCAAAGCCCACATCCGGGAGATCAAAGTGGTAAGTGCCCGCCGGGTAATAGAGCACCCCCCCACCCTGCGCGTGCAACTCGTCGCGGGCGTTTTCGAAGCGCTCGAAATGGTTGGCGCCGTTGGTGTAAGCGGACATGTCGATAACGTTTTCCCAGTTGATGGAATCGGTCCAAACCGGGTAGTCGTTTGCATATTGGGTGGCCACCGGATTGCTTGTTGGCTGGGCGGCCAAGGCGCCGGCGAAAACCATTGACCCGAGGGCCAGCGCGGCCCTGTAGGCAGGGCGAAAAGCGGATCGAGCCCGGGGAGGACTCGATATATTTGTGCGGGGAGAGGGGATCATATTTGCAATAATGATTTTGGATTTAGGGTGAAAAGAGGGGATTGATGGAGTTATCCGCAGTCGGAAGGACCGCTGAAAAGCACTTTATCTGCTCCACATTCTGAGCAAATCTGGGATAAGCTGCATCTTAGCATCCCTCGAACTTGCACTCTACCCTATTCCCCCCGCATTTAAGGCTGATTTCGGGAAATCAGCCCAAGTAAGCCAGCGCAACTGGAAGACTCTGTCCTCAATAACCTAACTGATCCGATTAGCATGGTCTCATTTTCTGTCCGAGCTTCGTCGTTGCCTCCTTTTCTCTCGCCTCCTTTTCCCTCCGCAGACCTTCCACAACGCGGTTCACGTAGTCGGAATATTCTCGAAATACGTCTCTGTCGGCCCACTCCCAATGGCCGCGACCTTCTCTTCTTCGCACCAACCAGCGGTAGGCCG
>JAFIGE010000141.1 GCA_020831585.1 Opitutales bacterium
TGAGAAGTGAGAAGTGAGAAGTGAGAAGTGAGAAGTGAGAAGTGAGAAGTGAGAAGTGAGAAAGGTGGTGGGTGGCTTTCTCACTTCTCATCTCTCACTTTTAACTTCTTCACAATAGTGGTGAGGATGGCGACGAGTTGGTTGGCTTCGTCGAGGAGGGGGGTGAGTTGCTTTTCGGAGAGAATTTCGGCGGCGATGAGGAGGCGGAGCCAGTAATGGGTCTCGCGGGCTTCTTTGAGTGAGATGGAAACCTTCGAAAGGTAGTCGGCCCGGCTCTGGCCGCCTTTGGATTCCTCCAAGTTGGCTCCAACCGATGTTCCTGAACGCAATAACTGATTCGCCAACGTGCGGGAAACACCCGGACGCTCGTCGAGGGTTTGGCATACCTTCACTATGCGAACGGCGAACACAAATGCCCGTCCCGCAATTTCCGGAGGTTCACTCTTCATTTTTCTCACTTCTCACTTCTAAATTCTCTCCTCTCAATTCCTTCGCCGAAATGCGCACGAGTTTTCCATCTCTCTGAATGACGATGGCCGTGTCGGTCTGGATGGCCGTCTTGCGGGCGGACGCGGCGGCTCGTTGAAGAGCGGCCATGGAGGCTCGCAGATCCTTGTCTTTGGCTTCGCTGATGTCTTTGGTTTTCATTCGGTTTCTCCCCATTCTAAAAGTATCGGTGACTCTCCGACATTGTCATATTTTGCCCAAGTATCGACCGCGAACTTGTAGGCTTCTTCAAAATTACGCAGTCCGGCGTTGAACCGTCGGCGAATCACACTTTCCGGGATATGATGGCCGCCCTGCCGCACCCGCTCGGCTACCCGGGCGATGGCCGTCTCCGCATCCGGCAGGCTGAGGAAAAACAGGCTGACATGGTAGCCTTGTTTCCGCCACTCCCGGAGGTGGGCAAGATACCCCAGGCCGGAAAGCGTGGTCTCGAAGGCGAAACTCTCTCCCTTGCGCACGCAGTCCGTGATCTCCTTCAACATCAGCCGCCCCGCCTTGATGGCCGCCGCCTCCGGGGCAAAGGGCGAAAGACCCGCCGCGATCAGATCCGCATTGATGAAGCGCGGGCACTGCGCCTCCTCGGGCAAAAACGAACGGGCAAAGGTCGTTTTGCCCGCACCGTTCGGCCCCGCGATGATGAGGATCTTCTTGGTCATGCGTTCAACATGGAATGTTTAAAGTGACTGCCCCAACGGGGCCGCGCATACCAGCCCGGGGTGCAACCCCGGGAACCGGAGAAAAACGATTCATCCGTTCTGAAGGAACGGTGCATAGATGGTGATCGGAGGCGCGCCCCCCCTCGATTTGAACTACCGAGGATTCCTCGGTAGTTGCCTCCCGGCTCAGTTCCCCGTGCTCGAAGATGTTCTTGAGGTGCAGCCCCACATTGTCCGTGCTGACGTCAAAGAGCTGGGACATCTCCCGCTGCGTCAGCCAGACGGTCTGGTCCTTGGCCCGGAGTTCGATGCGGCTCTTGCCGTCTTCGGTGGTGTAGAGAATGAGGTCGGTCATGGCAATGGCATGGCTGGATTGGCTGCTCCGACCATTTTCGTGACGCCACGAAAATGGATCGATGGGATTTCCTGCGAAAGAGCCGCGCTCATACAGCCACCGCAAGTGGGGTAATCCTTGCCCAGTTCCTTCTTCGCCGACTTCTCGTAGTTGTCCGGGAGGTAGCGCAGGAAGAGGAAGGACAACATGTAGTCGCGAAAATCGTCCGCGTTCATCGCCCCGCGCAGTTGGTCGGCGATGTTCCAGAGAGTTTTGCCGATGTGTATTTGGTTGGTTTCGGTCATCGTGTGGATACTACAGGGGAAATTGTCTGGGCGAATCGTTGGACAGGGTGTTGGTTAGCTGCCCGTAGCACTCCACGGATGTCGAATTTCGGAGAACTCATCAGGAGACAGGCATGCCTCACGCCATTTTTCGACGACCTCTGGAACGGGCAAACTCTGCGAGTTGTAATACGCCGATAGTGCTGCTGCTAAAACTGATGAGATGCGCCTGATCTCCAGTTTCTCGTCAAAATTCAGATCTGGATTGTCGCTATTGTAAGCCGTATCGGTGAGAAGTCTATCAAGTCGCCTTTGGGTGGCTTCCTCCAGACTGCGGGAGAAACTGATTGGCGATATCTTCAGAATACGGACGATGATCCACAGTGCCGAGCCTATGGAATTATTTGGGTTCCACGTGAGGTATTGGCTGAGCATTGTTGCCGGGTCAGGTTCCACGGAACTCGTATCAGCATGGTTGCCGCTAAAAATGATTCCGGCGATTGCCCTCAGACCATCTCTTTGGATGTTGTCCCGATTCGAAAACAATGCTTCATTGATTCGTTTATAAACTTCTTCCTTTTGATCGGGGTATATGTGAAGACAAGCCGCTTCGGCTGCAAGGCTCGGTAGTCCGTAATCTGGAAGCTCTTTAAGGATTTGACTGAGAGATGTTTTCATTTCATCTGGTAATTCTGCACTGAGCTTCGGGCCTACGACCTCAATTAGAAGTTCTACCATACGGGCAAATCTTGCCCGAAACTCCTCTGGAATTGATGAATACCATGTGGACTCGTTTTCCTTTTCACTCAATCTTTCCTTGTCTGCGGCCCACCATTCAAGTAAACGTTGCAGAATCTCGACGGTATCTTCCCTTGTCCAGAAGCTATCGTCGTTGCTGTTCGCACCAATAATCTCGTCCACTATGGGAACATGGCCCCCCGTTATGCTGACGTTCTTGTCTTGCTTGATTTTTTGAATCGGGAAAGGCGTGGACTTGACATAGTTTTTGAAAAGCTGGGCAGGATCAATGTCCTCGGGGTGTGGAAGTCTGAGAAACCCAAATTTGTAGAAATCGGTGCCATCCGGCAGGCCATACTGATCAGTGACACGCCAGATGGCTTTTGCGAGGTTTCGGCTTTGGCTGTCGTCGAGCAATTGCACATTGTGCAGTGTTATTAGGGATGTTATCGCCCAACGTCGACGGTCTGAGTTATCCAAGGCTTCTTGCTGGAACAAATGCTCTACCGATCCAGGCTGAATTTCCAGATCTGGTGCATATTCAGGCTTCTGATCGAGTTGGAGCATCAGAAAGGGGTTCAGAAACTCATCTTTGATGATTAGATTCAAATCTCCGGGGAAAGGAATCTTCAGGAAGTCCGGAATCAGACTGTATTGCGCCGCGTCAGACATAGAGCTTATGAGTCGATTGGTCAGGTTCTTAACATTCCGATAATTTCCTTTTTCGGTAGAGGCATAGATGCCAGAAACAAAATCAAGAATGCGATGCTTCGTCTCGACTGAACATTTACAGCAAAGTCTCGATATGACTTCAGGCAGCAACTGAGCGAGACGCGCACCGTAACTGTCATTTTGGAAAACATCGCCCGCGCGAATGTCATCCCGGCATTTATCGAGTGCGTCCAGGTAGCCGTGAATAAGCTGATCGGCCCCATGGGCTGTGAATCTGTAAACGGATTCGCGACTAAACAGGGTATCAACAGCCTTCGCATCTCCCAGCCTGGCAAGTGTGGCAATCGCCCAAAATGATGAATATCGAGAGATGCGTTCCAGACTTGCCCGCGCGACTTCTGTCGTCAACGTGTGGTTGCCGAGACGATATGGCAGGCCGGTCTCCTCGCAGAACCGGAGAAAGGCATAGGCGCTTAGCCCTTCCTGATCGGAACTGCTAAAGTGGCGAGTTTGGGTGACCCGACCGATATCAAATTCCCGTTTCTCAGTAACGATTTTTCTCTGAATCGGCGGCTTTTTCAGAGTTAACTCGAAAAGCTTTATTTCGTTCCATGGGTCGCACTTAAACCTTTTCAATTCATTCCATCGATCATTGAAGTGTATCCTTTTTTCTCGCGGTGTTTCCCATTCACCCTTTTTGACAGCAGCAGCATGTTGAATGTATCTTCCTAATAGCATTGCATAGCTCTCCAAGGAAACCAGGGTAAGATCTGCCCTACCTACGTTCTGATTCAGCTTTTTCCTGACGTTTTCAAGTGCGTCCCTGGAAACTGTCTCTGCCTCACTTAGCAAACCAATTTCAGCAAGTCCGGCAGCACGTTTTGCCATCCAGTAGGGCTGTGCTTCGTTGGGTCGCCAGTTTTCAAGCCGCTGTTTGGCCGAGGGCAGATCAAGGGTAAAAACGCCGAAGAGATAACCTTCGTAATCCAGAAACTCCCATTGTTCTGCCGAAAGGTGGTCGGATAGAGTTTTGAGCCGGATTTCTGCTTTTTTCCATTTATCGAGATATCCCTCCTCTCGATAGAAGCGCAGCATCGCCACCGCGATAAACAGCCATGCTTGGCGGAGGTCATTCCATGCCAGATCTTGAAATTTGTTCTCTCCAGGATGGACCAGGCAGTTCGCGGGTAGCTCTCCGTTCTGAAATGGCCAATACTTTTCGAGGAGGTTTTCGCAAAATTCTGCGATGTTGTTGAAAACCGGCAGCAAACATCGTCCGAGCCGCCAGATCAGCTCGAAAGCGTATTGGAGATCCAGTCCAGGTGGTGATTTTCTGGCTTCCGGCAGGTAATTAACCCACCCGTTTGTAAATGCCCACAAGCTCTCACGGTTGCCATGCGGCAGGATCAGCCAACCGGGATAGGCCTGCCGCTGCTGCCGCCATTCTTCCGTGATCTTTTGAATCTCTTCGATACGATCCGCACCGGGTGCTGGATGCATTGATTTGGAGTTGTAAGGCCAATCGAGGACATGCGGTTTTTTCGAACGAATGTACTCGAAAAACAGCCCGAGCGCCTTTTTGTGGTCGTGTTTCTCGATTCCTTGGCAACATGAAAGGTCAACGACAATAATCCCGCGCTGGGCCAGGAGTTGCAGTCTGGCGGACGAAAGCTCGAATACCCCGACCAGATAGATTTTTTGCGTCTTGTCTTTGCCAAGGTTATCGCGAATCCAACCGATCCATTGAAGAAAATTTGGGTCATCGCCGGAAAATCCAATCAGGCAGAGTGTGTTCTCAAGAAGAGCTTGCTGGACCGTGTTGACGAAAGGGGCGTAGTCATACGGATAGCGCCGGTAATCCTCTTCGGTGATGACAAAGGGTCGCTCCGAAGGAAAGCTGCCGTGGAGCTTTACGATTCTCGGTTTGATGGCGTATGGGAGATCTTCTTTGTTTACCACCGGTTCATATCGCAGAGCCACGACCTTGGCACTGGCCCGCTCAAGCAAGGTGTCGTAATTGGTGGTGAACACATCCACCCACGGAAGCTCAAGTAACTCGGCATGGAGGTCTGAAGGTTCGATGGTCAGATCCGGTATGTTCGAGCGCAGCAAATTCTCGAGCGCGGGTCGACCGATGGCTGCCTGAACCTCTTCAGCCAACCGCAGGACATTCATGTATTTTTGTTTTTCTGGAGCCGGCTTAACCCCATGCGATTTTTCATAAAAAAGGTCGCCCAGTTGGTTCCAGTCAGGAAACCCATTCCCCGCGTTCTTGCTGAACCCAGCGCCGACCATTACGACGGCGCGCTCCGCCCATAAGCGGTCCGCGATCTCGTTCAAATAGGGACGGATGGAATCCGGCACACTGTTGTCCAATGTTTGAAGGTCGGGCATACGGTTGTATCTTCCTTTAACCGGGAAAAAGCTGCTGCATCAGGGCTTTCTTGTGGGTCTTGAGGACTTCGAGCTTTTGCGTTTGCGCGGCGATGAGGTCGTCGAGGGTGGTGAGGCAGTCGGCAATGCGTTGTTGTTCGGCTTGGTCCTTTGGATACGGAAACTGAAGCCCGCGAATCAGCCCTTGGCTCAAATTCTCTTGTCCGCCGCTATTGCTCAGACCGCGCAGCTCTTCGTAGCGGCTGGCTAGGTTCAGAAACACGAAACGTGGATCTATATCCTTTCTTGGCAAGATGGCAGCACACGCTTGGTTGGTTGCTGCCTCTATCCCGAGCATTGCGACCTGTCCCCGTGTCTTTCCTTGGCCATACATCGCCAATAAAATTGTCTGCTCGGGGAATAGCTTCGCGGACGAATCACCTAATCCTGCATCGGTGATAAACGCATCAGCTTCAGTGATTATGTTGGAGCTGACCAATGACGTCGTTATCCACGGAATGGTCCCATTCCAATATTCCGCATTGGCACGGTTTGGCGTACCGCCTGAAGAAGTTTCGAAGAGGTTTCCCAGCGAATCAGAGCCCCACTCCCCCGCATCCCGGAATTCGGGAAACCGGAGGCGGGGTTGGGTTTCGCCTTCGCGGGGGAAAAGCTGCTGCATCAGCCCTTTTTTATGGGTCTGGAGCGCGTCCAGTTTCCGCGCTTGCGCGGCGATCAGCTCGTCGACCGAACTCAGGCAGGAGGCGATTTTTTGTTGTTCGGGGAGGGAGGGCGTTGGGATTTCAACGTCAAAGAAGGTATCTTTGCTGATGTTCAGCAAACCATTGCTCCGCGCTCCGCTCGTGATGTCCCTCATGAGCTGCTTGCCATGCTGGTTTTGCTCAAAGCAATTCTGAAAAAAGCCGTTGGAGTAGCGATCTTTTAGTCGGAAACAGATGAAGACATTCGGCGCGGCGACTTCTCCCCAACCTTGCAATAGATAAACACAACCTTGCGGGAACTTGAGCGAGTTGCCTTTGTTAAAAACGAAGTCGCCATCTCGGACCAGCGTGTAGAGGTGATACTGTTTGCCTGAAATATCCCGTCCAAACTTCTCGGCCTGTGGAACAAATCCGATTCCGGCAGAGATACTTACGGGGGTGAGTTTTCTTTGGCCCACTCTTTCGTTTACCGGAGTAGATGCTTCTCGCAGCGTTACTGGCTTCCACCCCTCCGCCTCCCGAAACTCCGGAAACCGCAGGCGGGGAATTAAGAAGTGAGAACTTTGAAGTGAGAAAGAATTTTCATCTTTCGGGGTCTGGTGGGTCCTGTTTTGTTTCGCGTTCTTCATAGCCACTTTCACACTTCTCACTTCAAAATTCTCACTTTTACTTCAGCCGTTTGATGTTATTGTCAGCCAACAGGGTGCGCATCTGGGTAATGGCGATTTCGTTCAATTTAATGAGGCGTTCCGGCTGGGGCAGGCCTTGGCGGATGAGGACGGCGTTGAGGCTTTCGAGATTGGTCAGGACGACGAGCTGCTCCAGCGGGGCGTGGTCGCGGATGTTGCCCTCGGCATCGGGGTGGGCGTCGCGCCATTGCTTGGCGGTCTGGCCAAAGAGGGCGACGTTGAGCAGGTCGGCCTCATTCGCATAAACATGTGCGGACTGGGCCTTGGTGATGGCGGGCGGGATGAGGGTCTCTTTGATCGCATCGGTGTGGATGCGGTAGTTGATTTTGGCGAGAGTGCGCTGAAGGTTCCAATCGAGCTTGAGGCGGTCGTTTTCGTCGTCCTTGAGACGCTGGAATTCCTTGATGAGGTAGAGCTTGAATTCCGGGCTGAGCCAGGAGCCGAATTCAAAGGCGATGTCCTTGTGGGCATAGGTGCCGCCGCCGTATCGCCCAGCCTTCGACTGAAATCCGATGGCTCCCGTGGCCTCAATCCACTTCCGAGGGGTGAGTGAAAAGCTATTGAGTCCGGCCTGATTTTTAAAGGTCTCGAATTCGAGACCTTTAAAATCCGGGTTGTGGATCTGCTCCCAGATACCGATGAATTCGAGGGTGTTACGGTTGCGCATCCAACTGTAGATCAGCACGTCATCCCCGAATTTCTGGGCCATGTTGGTGAGGGAAATGTAGTCCTGACTGTCCTGAGAGACGATGGCGATAGCAGTCCCTTGGACTTCGATCTTGGTGCGTTTGGCTTTGCTCATGGCTACGAGTAAAAAGGTGAGCTGGTTTTTAATTCCATCGAATTCGATGGGTTTAGAATCAGGAAAACGCCCAAACCTCTCGAATCCGAGAGGTTTAATTGTGGCGAATCCGCCATCATTAAAACCGGAGTTTTACTGCTCATACGTGGACAGTCCTGGAGATGTCGCAGCCGAGAAAGTGAGAAGTGAGAATGGGGAAGTGAGAAAGACGGAGAGTCACTTGGGATTGATTCAGTTGTTTCAATTTCAAAATTCTCACTTCTAACTTCAAACTTCGTAGGCCGACAGGCCGGAAATGTCCCGTCTCTGGGCGCGCTTGGTGAGGAGGGGGTGGAGGTCGGCCATGAGGGCGAGTTCGGCCTGGGTGCGGGCTTTCCAGCCGAGGTCGAGGGGGGCGAAGAGGTCGCTGAGGTGTTCGCCGTCGAAGATCATGCGGGTGAGGATGCCGTCCACGAAGGTCTCGAGGGCGGCGGGGGTGAGGTCATGTTTGCCCGCGATGGCGGCGATTTCGGCGGCGTTTTTGGCTTTCTTGAAGCGGGTGTAGCCTTCGCGGATGGCGTCTTCGCCGAGGCCTTCGCCGGCTTTGAGGGTGCCGATGTAGGCGGCGATGTCGTCGCGCTCGTTCATGAACTTGGCGTCGGAGCCGATCAGGCCGATGAGCTGCTCGCGGCTCATTTTCGACTTGCCGGGGTCTTTTTCGGAGAACTTGGCGATCAGGCCCATGATGTAATCGTAGTCGATCACGGTGGAGGCGAAGAGGACGAACTCGAATTCGAGGTTTTCGACGAAGGGGGGTTGGGAGCTGGAAGCTCCCCCCACTTTGCCCTGCTGCTCTTTGAGCTTTTTGGCGGTTTCCAGATACTGGCCGCGGAAGGCGAGCAGGTCGGCCTTGGGGAGGATTTGCTCGATGGCGGCGGCGTCCTCGCCGGTGAGGTCGGTGTATTGGTCGAGCTGGGTTTTGAGGCGCTGGACTTCCTTGAAAAGGTTGATGAAGGCGGCGCGGGCGGCATCGCCTTTTAGGTTGGGCACGGCCTCGGGGGCGGTGTCGAGGCCCTGTGACTTCATGAAATCGTCGAGGCGCTGCATCGCCTCCTGGAGCTTTCCGACAACGACGGGGGCCTTGTCCACGAGCCAGATTTCGCGGGCGTGCAGGCCGGTTTTCTCGCCGGAGAAAAGGGCAATGGCGGCATCGACGGCGTCCTGTTGCTGGCGAAAGTCGAGGATGTTGCCGTAGGGCTTGGTGCCGTTGAGCACGCGGTTGGTGCGGGAGAAGGCCTGGATCAGGCCGTGGTGCTTGAGGGTTTTGTCGACGTAGAGCGTGTTCAGGTATTTGGAGTCGAAGCCGGTGAGGAGCATGTCGACCACGATGGTGATGTCGATCAGAGGGTGGTGGGAGCATCCTGCTCCCTTATCCTTGGAACTTGGGAGCTGGAAGCTCCCGCCACTATCGCGCCACTGCTGGTCTTTGATGCGCTTTTGGACGTCCTGGTAGTAGAGATCGAATTCGGAGATGCGGTGGTTGGTGCCGTAGCGGGTGTTGTAGTCGGCGAGGATAGCCTTGAGGGCTTCCTTCTTTTTGTCGGGCTCGACCTCGTTGTCTGCCTGCTCCTGCGGCAGGTCTTCCTGGATCTGCTTCACGTCGGGATCGCCCTCGGCGGGCGGGGAAAAGACGCAGGCGATGTTGAGGGGGCGGTAGTCGGGATCGGCGGCCTGTTTCTCCGATTGGATCCGGGCAAACAGGCGGTGGTATTTGATGGCGTCGTTGATCGAGGCGGTGGCGAGGAGGGCGTTGAAGCGGCGTCCGCTGGTGGCGGCGTCGTGCTTGGCGAGGATGGCCTCGATGACGGCGCGTTTTGGCAGAGTGGCAGGAGCTTCCAGCTCCTTTGTTCGGGGATGGGAGCTGGAAGCTCCGGCCACCCTGGAAGATAATTGGGAGGAGCTGGAAGCTCCGGCCACCCTGGGGTTCTCGCGGATGTAATGACGGATAGCGTCCATCGCCCGCTCATGCCTGACGATATGGTCGTAGGACTCGTGTTGCCAAAACTGCCCGGTTTTTCCCAACCGCTTGTTGATTTGATTTGCGGTGAAAGATTTCCAGGAATGCAGGATGTTCACCAAGCGATGGCCCGGCAGCGGTTTGACCAGAACATGGATGTGATTGGGCATGATCACATATTCGTCCAGTTCGTAGCGTTGCCCCTCAAAGTGGTGAAGCGCGCTATCCATCATTTGGGCGATTTCCGGGTCGCGCAGCACACAGGATCCACTGCCTGCGTTCAGCAAAGCTTCGTAGCGGTCGGAAAAAAGGCGGTGATACTCGGCGAGTTCGACGGCGCTGAGGTTGTCGAGGTCGTGGCTTTGCTTCCAGCGCTCGCGTTCTTCTTTGAGTTCTTGCACGACTGACTGCGGCAAGGCATCGGCGAGGCGGAAGGTCACAAAATACCAGACTGATCCCTGCTCCCAGTGGGGAAGGTCGCCAGTGTGGATGTCGATCTCGGTAGAGGGATTGAAGTATTCCCAAGTGGCTGGAGCAGGTTCTTGTGTCTTTGATTTATTGTGAGGGGAGCTGGAAGCTCCTGCCACTTTGGAAGATAATTGGGAGGAGCTGGAAGCTCCTGCCACTTTGGGGGCTGCTTGGGAGGAGCTGGAAGCTCCGGCCACTTTGTAGTAATCGATGTGGAAGCGGAGGACGTTTCCGTCTTCGATGGCGTGGGTGATGGTGTAGGCGTGGAGCTGTTTCTGAAAAAGGTCTTCCGTGGTCTTCATGGAGGCCTGCTCGTCCTCGATCTTCTGCTGGGCGGCGTTTTCCGCGAAGATGGGCGTGCCGGTGAAGCCGAAGAGCTGGGCGCGGGGGAAGAATTCTTTGATGGCCTTATGGTTCTCGCCGAACTGGGAGCGGTGGCACTCGTCGAAGATGAAAGCGATACGTTTGTTCTGGAGCGGGGCGAGCAGCGCCTTGTAGGTGGGCTGGTCGTGCTTTTTCCGCTGCTTGTTGCGCTTGCTCGTTTCGTCGAGGGCGAGGCCGAGCTTCTGGATGGTGGTGACGATGACCTTGTCGGCATAGTCCTCGGAGAGAAGGCGGCGCACGAGGGCGGCGGTGTTGGTGTTTTCCTCAACGCAGCCTTCCTGGAAGCGGTTGAACTCCTCGCGGGTCTGGCGGTCGAGGTCCTTGCGGTCTACGACAAAGAGGCATTTCTCGATGTCGGGATTGTCCTTGAGGAGGGTGGCGGTTTTGAAGGAGGTGAGGGTCTTGCCGCTGCCGGTGGTGTGCCAGATGAAGCCGTTGCCGCTGTCCTGCTGGATGCAGGTGGCGAGGTGCTTGACCGCATAGACCTGATACGGGCGCATCATGAGGAGCTTTTGCTCGCTCGCGATAAGCACCATGTAGCGGCTGATGGTGTGGCCGAGGGTGCACTTGACCAGGAAAGTGGAGGCGAAATCGTCGAGGTGGGTGATCTTCTTGTTGGCCTCGTCGGCGAACTGGTAGATCGGCAGGAAGCGCTCGTCCTGGTTGAAGGTGAAGTGACGGGCGTTGTTGTTGGCGAAGTAGTGGGTCTCCGTGCGGTTGCTGACGATAAAGAGCTGGAGGAAGCAGAGGAGGGTCTTGGTGTAGCCGTTGCCGGGGTCGTTTTTGTATTCAACGATCTGCTCCATCGCCCGGCGCGGGCTGACGCTGAGGGTCTTCAGCTCGATCTGCACACAGGGCACGCCGTTGATGAGCAGGAGCACATCGTAGCGGTGGTGGCTGTAGTCGGTGTTGATGCGGAGCTGGCTGACCACCTCGAAGGTGTTTTTGCACCAGTCCTTGAGGTTGACCAGGCTGTAGTTCAGGGGCGTGCCGTCGTCGCGGGTGAAGGCGTTGATCTGGCGGAGGGTCTTGGCGGCGGTGAAGACATCGGGTGTGACGATCTCGTCGAGCAGGCGGGCGAACTCGCCGTCGGTCAGGCGAACGCGGTTGAGGGCCTCAAACTTTTGGCGGAAGTTGGCCTCCAGGGAGGCGCGGTCGTGGATATCGGGGCGGTCGGTGTATTTGAGGTCGCGGAGCTTGGCGATGAAGGCATCCTCGATGTCCTGCTCCCGCACCATCCGGGGCGGGGTATCCGGTTGATCGTAGGTCATTGGGTTCCGCGTCATGGCGTGCCTTCGTTCGCGGGCAAGCCGGGACAAAGGGCGGATTCTTGCGAAGTTGCCGGGTAATGTTCCACGATGATCAAGGGTTTAGGAGCGAGAGCCCCGGTGGCAGAGACAGTGAAGGGGAAGCGAAAGCAGGCATGACTTTGATCACTAGGGTGAATCTCCGGTCCGACAACGTTTTTCGTCGTTCCGGGGGCATTCTTTGCGAAAGCAGCCTGTGGCGTTGGAGACTGGGGCCACGGGGTCTTCTATGCTTCGTGTTCTCACCCCGTCCGCAGCAAGCGTTCGGTGCGCCAGTGGACGGCGTCTTCGGCGTGGGCAGGCCTTTGCGATCAGTTGAACGAACTCACCGAAGAGGGGCGTGAGCGCCGGTAGGCCTTGCGGGTTTGAACCCCTCCGGGTGGTTCTTCAAATTCCCGCAAACCGCTCCCGCCAATGCCACTGCAAAGGTTCCGCCGCCGGGCGGAGGCGGGCGTGTTCGTGAAAGTGCAGAGGGCGGTGGTGGAAGGTGGCGAGGAGGCGACCGTGGGGGGAGGATTCGGTGAAGCGGCCGAGGGCGACGCGGATGATGAAGAGGTCGGGATCGAGGGAGCAGAGGCGGGTGGTGGCTTTGGCCTTGGAGCGTTGGCCGTCAGCGGTGAAGCGTTGCCAGATGCGGTCACGGTCGCTCCCGAGGGCGTGGAAGGGCATGGGGATGTCCGGTTGATTGCGCTGGCGCTCGAGGACGAGTTCCCAGTAATAGCGGAAGCGGGAGACGAGGCGGACGTCGAAGCGCACCCATCGCAACGCGGTGGTGATGAAACCCCGGTTTTTTTGTGCCCGGATAAGCGGGCCGGGGCCGATTTACGGTTCCCGGTAATTGGCATAAAGAACGCGCCCTTGATGGGCATCCTCTTTGCAGACGAGCGGCCCGGCGCGTGTGTTGGGGGAAGGTTGCGGGGAAGGGGGGTGGCGGAGTCGAGTGAAATTGTGGGAGGGGGTGGAATGTCGAAGGCTGAGTTTCGAATGTCGAATGGTGCCGTGCCGAGGGTATGCGGCGTTCCTTCAGAACGCGGAATCGGGGCACGGTGCATTCCCAGGGCGGTTGCCCAGGGCTGGTATGCTTTCGCCCCGTTGGGGCTGTGGGGGGCGGCGATCAGGGCGGAAGCCATTCGTGTGATTCGTTTCATTCGTGGTTCCCCAAAACCGAGCCCAGGCCTTTTTCCACTGCGAATCACGCGAATTACACGAATCGGATCCGCTGCGCTTGAGAGGGGATGGGGGTTGATGGGTGAAGGCAGACGGAAGATTACCAGATTGGTGGCTTATGGAAAGGGCCATTGACATCTTCGAGTGCGTTGGGAAACTGGCTGGCCTCCAGCACACCACGGCGCACTTGTCGGGTAAAGTCGACAATTTCAGAAAGAACGCGGCTCGGACGCTTCTGCGGATTGATGAGGCCAACGGTCTTGGCAAAGCGGGAGCGGACCACCCGCACGGGACCGGCGAGATCGGAATCATTGGTGATCAGCACGGCACACTCCATGGCGTTATCAAAAGCATCGAGTAGTAGGGCGGTGGCAATGTTCACATCGGATCCTTTCTCTTCGGTCTTCAGAACATCCACTTTTTCGACCGGGTCCGAAAGTGGATACCTGGGCATGGATTTTACGCTTTGCAGAAATGCCCCCATTTCGATGTCAATGGCAGGAAGCGTCTTTAGTGCTCGCAGGTAGGTGTGCTGTCGTCCGACCTTTTGCGGGTCGGAGGGGTCGGATTTGATGATCGCCGAGAAGTAGCGGACGCGTGCGATTTCGCAGTTGGGGAGCAAAAGTTGGGCAAGTTTCAGCGGGTTGACCCAACGGATGCTAAAACGTCGGCATGCGCCATAGTAAAAGTTGAAACCATCAATGTATAAAATGGTCTTCATGGGCCATCTAAAAATAAGCAAGGACCGTCTCTTTCGAGCCGGCCCTGCGCCCGTTCGCCGAAGCTACTAAGGGGGATGAAATTTTGAGAGTTCTCCGATTTTCCGGGATTGTCAATAAAAAGGCGCGAAGGTCGCGAATCACGGGTCGGCGATGACGGAGCATCGCCCTCCAGGGGCTTTGGGTCGGGGTTCGGCGAAAATCCGTCTCTTCCGTGGTCCGCGCAGCGGTGGATCGGGTGTAGGGGAGCTGAGTTCAGGAAGAGGCGTTGAAGAGTTGGCGGCCTTTGGGCGTGAGGCGGTATTTTTGGAGGCGGCTGGTGGGTTTGCCGGGGAGGGTGCGGGGCAGCTACGCTGCGATGGGTGATCAACGTTCAGCGTTCAGCGTTGGAGCGTTTGGGGGTGGAGTTGTGGAGTGATGGAG
>JAFIGE010000142.1 GCA_020831585.1 Opitutales bacterium
TGCGAAAGCGGCGCACAGCGCACGCACTCCAAAGCCTGCGGCGCGAGGCAGGGGGGTGTCAGTCCACGAGGTCCACGCGGAGGCGGAGGAAGCGGGCGGGGTCGGGGTCCCCGACGGGGGGCCTGAGGCGGAGGGTGACGGTTTGGGTGCCGTCGCCGTTGTCGAGGGCGGGGCCGGCGACTTCAAACCAGGCCGCGCCGGTGTGCCAGGTGTCGGGGGCGAGGGAGCTGGAGGTCTCGACGTGGTAGGCGATGCCGTCGACGGTGTAGCCCATCCCGGGGGTGCCGCTCCCGCCGGTGCGCTGGCGGTAGGTGAGCGTGAGGTGGCGGTCGCTCCCGATCATCTGCTCGCCGAGGACGGGCGCCAGGTCCGCCGTGTGGCGCATGGGATCGAGGTTGAAGGCGAACTTGAGGAGGTTGGGGAGACCGTCGCCGGAGGGGTTGTCGGTGAGGCCGCGCTGGCCGGGAGGCACGTTGCGCGTGGCATCGGCGATCCAGGAGGCGAAGGTCACGGGCGGGACAACCGATTCGACGGTGAAGGCCATGGCGTTGATCACCCCAACCCATGAACTGGTCGGGTTGATCAGGCGGAAGGTGTGGCTGGTGGCCCCGCTCACGGTGTGCGTGACCCACTGCGTGGTGGCGGCGGTGTCGACGTTGTTGAGCAGGGTCACATTGGCTCCGGCCGGGTCGTAGCGGAAGGTCACGGGGCGGCCGGTGCCATCGCGGCCGAGGACGAACCGGAAGGTGACTTCATCGCTCTCCGCGAAGCCGCTGAAAGTGAAATCCCAATACGCATTGCTCCCGGTGAAGGCGGCCACGGAGCGCTGCGGGCCGCTCTGGGCGTCAAACCAGTCGAAGCCTTGCGCGGGTTTGTTGGCAAACATGGCGGCGGTGACGGCCCCCACGCGGAAGGAACTGTTGGTGCCGGTCACCGTCGTGCTGACGGAGAAGCGGTAGTTGCTGGAGGCGTCGCCCCCGGTGTTGACGAGCGGTTCGTTGCTGTAGGTGCGGGGCGCGGCGTTGTTGCCTTCGCCGGTGGAGTGGCTCAGGGGGAAGCTCTGCCAGACGTTTGTGCCGTCGCCGGTGTAAGGACCCTGGCCCAGATTGATGAGAAAATCCTCCTCAAGCCGGGGCAGTGTCGTGGCGCTGGCGATACCGCTCCAGACGCTGATGCCGGCCGCGTTGAAGGCGCGCACCTTGAAGGCGTAGGTCGTGGAGGGGTTGAGACCGGAGACGGTGTAACTGGTCACATTGGGCCCGCGCGTGGTGATCATGAGGCCGTCGGCAAAGGCGATGGCAAAGCCGGTCTCGTTGTCGCTGTTATCGGTCCAGGTGAGCTGAATCTGATGGGGCGAAAGGGCGGTGGCGACGAGCCCGGTCGGCGGGGCGGGTGGGTGCAATATGCCGAGGCTGACGGTGGCGCTCTGCACGCTGCCCTCGCTGTTGGTCACGACCACGTAGTAATCGCCCGCATGGGAAGCCAGCACGGGATCAAAGGTGAGCGTGGCGCTATCTCCACCGGCAACGGGCACATCCGGGCTGCCGACCCTGAACCACTGATAGGTGGCGGCGGGATAGGCGAAGGCGGTGACGCTGAAGGCGGCGATGCCGTCCAGCGGCACGAGTTGCGGCTGCGGCTGGGCGACGATGATGGGCGGGGCCGGATCGGTGGCGTTGACGGTGACGGTGACATCATCGAAGGTCGCCGCTTCACCGTCGGTCGCGAGCAGACGCAACACGTAGGTTCCGGGCACCGAAAAGGTGACGAGGGGATCGAGCGTGTAGATGTCGCCCGGATCACTCACTCCCGGCGCGGCCGGACCCACAATTCGCCGCCACATGACATCGAGCACGCCGGCGGGCTGGCCGTCGTCTTCCGCCCAACCGTTCAGCTGGACGGGCACGTTCACATCAACGGTGAAGTCCTCGCCTGCATTCACTTCCGGGGCGGTGGTCATGTTCACCGGGATCGAAACATGCTCCCACCTGGTCGTGACGGTGTCGGTGGTGTTGCCACTGGCCACCATGAGGCCCACCAGCACGGTGGGGCCGACATCGAGGGTAGCGACATGCACGGGATCAAAGACCCAGTTTCCGCTACTGTTCATCGTGAAGGGCGTGAACACATTGCCCACCCGGCGGAAGCGGATCCAGCCTGCTCCCATCGGATCCGGTGTGCCGGGAAAGGTTGAGGGAGCCATGTTGGACAGGGATCTCCAGTTCAAAAGATTCGCGTCCTGCGTGACCCGTGTATCCAGAACATGGCGCAAATCCCATTCTCCGGTGCCATGCTGCCAGGACCCGGCATTCATGAACGGACTGCCCGCCCCGAGGTGTCCGCGAACGTGCAGCGCCGCGCGGGCATTGTTGCGGTTTTGCGGCGGGCGCGTGACCAGCCGGGCCTTGATATCAAAATCGCCCTCGATCTCGGTGTAGGCGAAACGGAAGGATTCACTGCCGGCACCAATGCCGGTGCCGTTCCCGCTAACGGTCCAGGTCTCGCCGTCGACCGTGAAGCTGCCGCCACTGGCCGCGCCGACCGAGCCAAACTGGACTGGATTGTGATTGATCCGCACCCGGACCTCGTCATAGGCGGTGAACTCGCCATCCGAGACGGTTATGCGGAGAACATACTCGCCGTCTTCCGAGAAGCGGGCACCCGTGTCCGCCGCTGCGGGATTGTCGAAGGTGACCGTGCCGGGACCACTTTCTTTGGTCCAGGTGAGGGTCATATCGTCGCCGTTGGGATCCCAGGGATCGGCTTCCAACCAGAGGCCCGCCGCCGTGTCCACGAGGTTCACCGTCGGCACCCTCGGCAGGACAATTTCCACCTCGGGCGGGTGGTTAAGCTGGGCGTCGATTTCCCGCGCGGTGACCTCCCAGAAGTTGCCATTGTCGAGGGTCATGCGGATGGCGCGGGAGCCGTCGAGGGCATCCTGATCCACGGCGGCTTCCAGTTTGATGAATTGCCACCTGTCCCAGTTGGAGTCGTTGAAAAACACCGGCGTTCCGCCCGTCACGGTGATGCTGTCGCCGCCATCGCTGAAGTCCCCGGCGGTCACATCCACCCGCACTTCGTCGAAGGGCGGCTGGCTCAGGCGGATGCCAAAGAAGGCTTCCCCCCCCTCGGGCACCCGAACCAGCGCCCGATCGGTCTCCACGCGCATCCCCTCAAACGGGCGCAGCAGGCTGACGGGGATGACGCCGACATCCTGATTGCCCGGGAGGCGCACGCGCGCTTCCACGAAGCGGGGATGTGTCGTCTCCCCCGCCTTGTGCAGGACTTCGAGATAATACTGCTGTCCCGCCTCCAGAAAGCGCGTGGCGGTGCCGTTGTTGCTGTTCACAATGCGCTGGCGGTTTTGCGGGAAGGCGTCGGTGCTCAGCCAAATTTCGCCGCTGTTGCGCACGCTCAACTGGAAAACATAGTCCCCGGACTTGGGCGGCACGAAGTAGGCCCGGAGGCGGGTGCCGTAGTTGTTGACGTTTTCCTCATAACGCAAAGTGCCCGTCTCGACGAAGGTGAAACTGTCCGGAGCGTAGGGGAACTTCGGCGCGCTGGTGAGGTTGCTCACGGCGGTGCCAGCGATGCCGTAGAAGACCTCGCGCAGATACCCGCCCTCGCCCTCGATGGGAATGGAGGTGACGGTGATGGCGCGGGCCTCGGAGAGAGTGGAACCCCCGTTGTCGTCATCGGCCTCGACCTGCCAATGGGAGGCGCCGTGCTGGACCGTCCATTCAAAGCTGTAGGTGTCGCCGGCGGTGGGCGCGGTGAAGGTGCGCACGGCCGATCCGTTGACCAGGAAGCGCACGGAGGTGATGTTGGCGGTGTTGCTGAAGACATCCGCCGACATCGTGACGACATCACCGGATTCAAAGGTGGCCCCGTCCGCCGGGGTGTTGAGAATGATGGCGGGGTTGACGTTGTCGTCGTCGATAATGGTGACCGTGACCACCGACGGGCTGCCGAGGACATCGTCGCCGTATGGGTTCACGGCCGAGGTGAGGCGCACTTGGAAGTTCTCCGTGGGCTCGGGTTCCCCGTCGTCGATGATGGTGATGGGGATGATCTTGGGCGCGGTTTCATTGTGCGCCCAGACGAGACTGCCGGCGGCCGCGACAAAATCCTGCCCGCCGGTGGCGGTGCCGTTCACGGTGGTCCAGTGCGCGGTGAGTTCGCCCGATTGCCCGCCCGTGCGGGTGACGGTGAGCCCGAAGGTGCCGATGTCCTCATCCACGGTGATCGCCGATTGGGTGAACTGGAGAGTGCCATAGGCGTCGTTGTCGTGGATGCGCACCGGGAAGGTGGGGGCCAGCAGGCCGTTGTAAGCACTGTCCGTGCTGCTCGCGCTCGCCGTGACGCTTTCGACTGTGGAGCCGTTGACGATTTCGTCGTCGACGGCGGTCAGGCTCACCCATTGGGGTTGATCCCAGTTTGCGGAGGTAAAGGTCAATGTGCCCGGGACCGCGTCGACGCGCCCGCCGGTGCCGATGGTGACGGTGACCGGCGCGCCGGGGGCGGTCGCGAGGCGGATGCTGTAGCCCAGACTGGAACCGCCTTCGACCAACTGATGCAGTGGCCGGGGCTGCGGCTCTCCGAAGATCGGCGGCAGCGGGGGTGGCAAGGGCGGCAGGGTCAGGACCAGAGCGGGCTGGGCCGTGCCGCCGACAATGACCGAGGCGGAGGACTGGCCAACCGCGCCGAGATCATCGGTGACGGTGAGGGTGACCTCATAGATCCCGGGCCGGGCATAGGAGTAGGTCACCTCCCTACCCTCGCCGGTGAAACCGTCGCCAAAGTCCCAGGCGTAGTGGACGATGGTGCCATCGCTGTCGAAGGAGTCGGCGGCGTCCAGGGCCACCATTTGGCCCGCATCGAGGCTTTGGGGGCTCACGGTAAAGCTGGCGACCGGAAGGGCGTTCGCACTGCGCACCCGCTCGATGTGGAGGTGGGTGATGGCGGCGGTGTTGCGGTGGGAGGTGAGGACGATCTCCCCGCCCGTGACCTCCAGGGTGAGTGAGTTCTCGTAAAACTGCCCGTTGGTCAGATTGCGGTCGATCAGCACCTCGCCGTTGATCCGCAACAGGTTGTTGGTATTGGCAAAGTTGCGACCGACATAACCGGTGATGGTATAGACCCCGTTGGGCACCTCCATGCGCCAGGTAGCTCCATTGCCCGCACGGATGAAGTCGGCGGTCTGCACCATCCCGGTGAATGCCCATATATTGTCGTTCATGACATCACCGGTGCGGTTGCGGTCCCAGCCGTAACGAAGATCATTGCCCCGGTCGCCGAAGGCTTCCCCAACATCCTTGATATTTCCGGGGTTCCGCTGCCGAATGACCCCGAAATCAAGCGCCACGCGGAAGGTGTCCTCCCCCGGGATTTCCATGCGGCGGGTCGCCCTGCCGGTGAAGTCGCCATCCGAGACCTCCACCTCCAGGACCTTGGTTCCCGGAGAGAAGAAGGTCCGGTAAGCGTTTTCCCCTTCGACCACCCGGTCCGTGTCGTTGAAACGCCAGTTGAAGGTGAAATTTCCGCCGGTGCCGCTTTCGTAGATGCGGACGTTGCGCACGCTGAAATCGTTGTCGATTCCCACATCCACACCGGTGCCCACAAACCCGATATAGGTGGCCGGGCCGGTGTAGTATTGCCCCACCGGGATGCGGAAGCGGACAAATTCGGGGTCGAGCGTCGCCCCCCGCCGGGCGGTGTAATGGGCAAAGTCGGAGATTCCCCAACTGCCCGGATAGTCCAGACGGAAGATCCGGCTGGTATCGACGGCGTTGCTGTTGAGGAGGCCGATCCCCAGCAAGCCCTGTCCGTAAGCCGAGTGATTGTAAATATGCACGTTCAACTCGAACTCCATGACCGTGTCTTCGGTGATCGTGTAGGTGATGGGGAATTTGCGGAAATTGTGGTCGACAAAACGGACCTCGGTCCCATCGGGGGTGACGCCCAAATTTCCTTCCCGGCTGAAACTCAATCCGAAGTTGTTGTAGTTTTTCGAATCCTCACTTCCGAGCCAGGTGAAGGCCGCCTCGTTGAACAGGATGGGCTGGATGTCGAAGCGCTCCGCGAAAGCTTTGTTCGCGGAAATGACCGGCGGACGGAAGAGCCGGCTCACCGGATCGAGCACCGCCAGCGTTTGCATGGGCTGGTCCTCGGACTCGATGCGCACGCGCAACCCCTGCCCCGCCTCCACCGCGCGAATGGGGGAATCGAGAATGTGCCCGTTGTCGCCACGGGTCATGCGGGCGCGCAGTTCATGGAAGCCGGCGGGCAGATTTTCCCAGGTCCAGGAGGCGCTGCCGCCCGTGATGGGGACGCTGCCGATTTCGGCCTCTTCGTTGAGGAAGGTGACTTCGACGGGAGCGCCGCCCCCACTCACGCTGGCGGTGAGGGTGAGGTCGTCACCCGGACTGGCGGTGACCGTCTCCGCCGGCGCGGTGATCGACACCCCGGGGGCGCTGTGGCTCACCGTTAAAGTGATGGGGATGCGCAGGGCTTCGTTGCCGGCGGAGTCGTTGCTGTCCACCACGATGCTGCTTTCATAAACGCCTTCCGGAAGCTGACTAGCGTCCAACGTCAGGGTCAGGGTGCTCTGCCCTTCCAGGGAGCTGAGGCGGCCGGCGGTCTCTTGGGGATGAATCCACCCGGCGGCCACGGCCGGGCGCATGATCAGGACCGACCCCGGCCACGGTGCCTTGCCTTCCATGGCACTGTAACCGATGAAAATGGGCGATACGGCGCGGGTGCGGGAGCCATCCTGCATGCCAGCCTGGAAGAAGACCGGCCCCCCCTCGTAAGTGAATTCGTCAACCCACGGCAGCTTCTCATATTTCAGGTAACGCACGATAACGCTGCCGTCGGAGCGCAGTTCCATCTGCCCGGTGTCAAATTCCGGCGGTGTGCGGACAAAGCCGCTGGCCCACTGGTTCCAGGAAAAGACAAAGGTGTACGGGTCCACATTTTGACTGTAGGCATAGCGCGTGTCCTCAAAACCCCCCACAGGGGGCATGGCGTGGTTGAAGGGCTTGCGGTGGGTGGGCCCGTCCAGATCGGAGCCCGCCTCCGAGCGGATCGACCACTGAAACGCGATCATGAACGGCGTGTAGGTGAGTTGAGGCAGGCGGTTCAACTGGTGATGGTTGGTGACGCTGCGACTGGTCCGGTCAAAACTGAACCAGCCGTTCGAGTTGACCCGACCGCTGCGGAAGGTCTGCCCATAGAACGGGAAGTCGAATTCCAGCATGAGCGGACCCGCCATAAAGGTTTGGCCACTAAAGCCCAGCGGACCGCTTGGGCTGTTGTTCACCACCGGGCGGTAGAGTTCCCACCAGTCATGGCGGCGTCCGGTCTGGCTGATGTCCCGCCAGCCCAGCTCCGGGCGCTCCGGATCGAGGGAGGCCCCGCCGTTCTCCAGATCCATGGCGTGGCGGATAAACTCGTATTCGTATTCCGTCTCGCGCAACTGCCAGTCCAGCGGAAGGTTGCCCGTGTTGTGCAGGTCAAGGCTGAGGGTCACGCGGCCCCCCGGCTGCACCGTCGCTTCGATGGCGGGCACGGAACTGCCGATGGCGCTGCTGCCGAGAACGAAGTTGAGCCCGCCGGTGCCGGGCGGAGCGGTGTATTCACGCGTGGCGCTGCGGCGGAAGCCCTCGGCGTCGGCAAAGAAACGGTAGGTGCCGTCCACCATTTCAAAGGTGTAGGTGCCGTCGCTGCCGGTCACAGCGGAGCCGGAAAAGGGTCCGGCGTAGACCACCGATGCGCCCGCAAAGGGACTGCCGTCCAAATGAAAAACCGTCCCCGTCACATCCACCGAGGTGTAGACCATGAGATTGACCGACCGGGTGCGGGTGTAGGCATCGCCGCTCGCGTTGGTGAAATGCAGGGTCAGGGTCAGCGGCATCTCGTAGGGCGTGGGCGTGTGGGGGTCCACCGTCAGCTTGAAGGGGCGCGTGTTGTCCCTCGTTTCGAAGCGGTCGAAATCGCCGTAGGCGTAGGTATTGTGGCTGGGATCCAGGGTGATCCAGGGGCTCCCGGTCGAGAGCGTGGCGGAAACGTTGTAAGCCTCCATCACCCCGACGCTGCGCAGAGAGAGGGTCAGGTCCACCTGCTCGCCCGGATTGATCACGCCGTTGCCCGCCCGCACCGGATCGCTTCCGACCCCCGCGCTCTCCACGAACACACTGTCCACATGCACCATGACCGGCGCATTGATGTTGGAGAGCGTCTGGAAAAGATTCATCCGGCCATTCGAGTGAATGCCTTCGGCGTAGAGCGGATCGGCAGAGCGGTCGTCCACGTGGAGGGTGAGGAGGTCGATGACATCCAGGTAGCTCAGGTCTGGATCGATCGCCCACAGCAGCGCGGCCCCGCCCGCGACGTGCGGACTGGCCATGGAGGTGCCGTTCATGGAGGCGTAGCCGCTACCGAGCACCGTGCTGTAAATCCCCACGCCGGGGGCCGCGAGGTGCGCATTGCGCTGGGAAAAGGAGGCCAGGGTGTCGCCCTCGTTGTTGCTCGAAGCGGCCACAATGATGATGTTGTCCAGCGGGGGCACCCCACCGGGAAGGCCCGGATTGCCGTAGCGCGCGGGATAGCCGGGCTGGCTGCTGCCGTCGTTACCGGCGGCGGCGACAAAGAGGATGCCCGCGTCGCGCGCTTCCGCGATGGCATCGTAGAGCGCCTGGGAAAAGCTGCCGCCGCCCCAGGAGTTGTTGGTCATGTCGACGCCCATCATAGTGGCGTAACGGATGGCGTTGATCCCCCCGGCGACCGTGCCGCCCCCGCTCGCCCCGAGAAAGCGCAGCGGCATGATGCGCGTCTGCCAGGCCACCCCGGCAATGCCGATGCCGTTGTTGCCCACGGCCGCAATCGTGCCCGCCACGTGGGTGCCGTGTCGGTGCTCGTCCATGGGGTTGTTGTTGTTGTCGTAAAAGTCCCAGCCGCGGATGTCGTCGACAAAACCGTTGCCGTCGCTGTCGGCTCCGTTGGCCGTCTCGGCGGTGTTGAAGAACATATTGTCCTTCAAATCGGGATGGGTGTAGTCCACCCCGGAGTCGATCACGCCCACGACGACATTGCGCGTGCCGGTGGTGATCTGCCAGGCTTCCGGCGCGTCGATTTGGCGCAGCCCCCAGAGCTGCGCCCAGGCGGGATCGTTCGGAATGACCCCGCCGCCCAGGTGCCCCACGACATAGTTCGCTTCGGCGAAGCGCACCTCGGCCAGCTCCGGATACCGCGCCACCGCCTCCGGCAGGGCTTCGAGGCTCACCTCGGGCAGCTCCACCACGACGAGGCCGGGGCTCAGGGTGAACTCGTCGACCCGGCCTCCCATGCGCGCCACCCCCTGCACGATCTCTTCGCGCGGGAGCGCGGCATCAAACTGCACAAGCACATGATTGGCCACCGACACGATCAGGTCCGGAAAGGGATTCAGCGGCCCGTCGGGAAAGCCCGGATACGGCCCGAAGCGCTCCTCCACGCGCAGATAAGGGTGCTTGAAATCATCCGTGCGGACCAGGCGCAGACGCCCCGGACGCCCCTCCTCATCGGGGGCCAGCTCCCGCCGGTCCAGCTCCTCCCCCGCCGCCACCATCCGCGCCACCGGGCTGATAAGGCCAAAAGGATCATTCACCGCGTAAACCGCCTCGGGCGCGACAACGGCCGGCGTGGAAGCCGGCGCGCGTGTCGGCGCGGGCGTCGGCGCGGGCGGGCCCTCACCGGGCGCACCCGCCGCTGGATCGGGTGCGCGAACCGAAACGGCTACCTCATCGGTGGCTTCCGCGCCGCGCCCTTCGCTGGCCTCCGTCCGCTCCGCCATTGCGGCGGGCATATCGGTCGTCGAGTGCCCGGCGCGCCAGGCAAACAAAAAGAGGATGAAAACAAAAGCCGCCGATAAGACGGCTCCCAAGGCAGGAATCCGGTAACGCTTCATTTCTAGAGGGTGGAGCAAACAATTTGGGGTTCCGTCTTACAAACAGCGAGACGGCATAGGTCCGCTATTGCGTGTTTCGGCATCGGTTTTGCGCGGGAGAAAGAACTTGAAGACCCTCCGGGCGTAGACACGGTTCCCCTCGATGTTCGGATCGAGGCCGTCGGCGCGGAGGTCGCGGGCCGCCTGTTCCGGCGCGGCAAAGTGCGCCTCCATTTCGATGAGGGGCACTTCCAGCTCGGAGGCGAGGGGCGGAAGCCGGAAGGCGGGAGCCGTAGAAGGGATTGATGGAGTCTTGGAGTGATGGGTGGAGAACAGGATTTCGGGTAGGATAGAGGCGATTTTCCGGGTCGGCGATCAACCGTGGACGCGGTGATTTCCGCGTCCCAAGAAGCTCGTGGAGCGGAGGGGGAACACCGCGACGGGGGTGCGGGGCTTGCGCTTCGAATCGACTGAGCTCGTCGCGGGCCAGAGCGAAGGCGAATGCTGCACGCGGGAAGCGTGCGCCCCTTTATCTTCCCGTCCTTGGCTTATGCTCATCGCGTCACCTCCAATCGCAGGAAGCCGCGGTCGTGCAGGGTGGAAATCTCGATCATGAAGAATCCGGGCACGCCTTCGTGGGCACCGAAGTCATCCCAGATGGGCGATGCGCCCCAGTCGGCGAGGTCTTCGCTGAACCAGACGGCGTAGTTCACCAGCGGGTCGTCGATGCGATAAAAGGTCAGGCTCAAAATCAGGCCGAGGGGATCGACTTCCGTTTGCATCTGCGGGATGAGCGCGGACAGGGGCGTGTCGGCATTCCCGCCGAGGGCGTAGCGCATGAGGTTGGAGACGCCGCCGGTTTCGTCCGCCATGCCGCCCACGATGTCATTGGCGGCGGCCCAGTCGGCGTAGAGGTCGGCGGGCTCGGGCTCGTCGGGTTGCACGGCGACGATCTGCACGGCCGCCAAGGTGTGGTAATCAAACTCGTCGCTGGCAGCGGCCGGGCCGCCCTGGATGACGTAAATGTTGGGGTTCTCCGCCGTCACTTCGACGCGCACCCTGGCATAGTTCACGCCGAGTTGCCAGGTATCCGTCTGCGGGCTGGCGGCGAAACTGGTGCCGGTGAGGCTGGCGTGGTTCCAGGCAAGGCTTCCGCTGATGGCCGAGCCCACGCCGATGCCAACGTTGGTCGTGCGCCCGGCGGCGATGAGTATGGGGTTGTGCACGACGGCGTAGACATCGTATTCGCCGGGTTCAAGGCCGGTGAAGTAGGCCCCGACCGAGCGACCGGCCGCACCGCCAAACTGATAAGACCGCCAGCTTTGGGTGAGCGCGGTCGCAAACACGCCGTTGCCGGTGCCGGAGCGGTTGCCAGTGCGGCTGGTTTGCGCCAAATTGACGGCAGCATTCGCACCCGTGCCATCGGCGCGGCGGAACTCAGCCGTCACGGTTTGGTTGCCGCCGCTGAGTTGCACTTCTTTGCTCACGGTCGTGCCATTGGCGGTTTGCCAGGAGAGGAAGTTGGCGGGCACGGTGCCATCGGCGTGGGCGGGGCTGTTATTGCCCACGTAATCCTCGTTGCCGAAGTTGAACATGAAAATGGGGAACGGGGCGCTGTTTTCCGCCGGGAAGACCGTTACATCGACCGTGCCCTGAACCATGCTGTAGGTTCCGCCGTCCTGCGGGATGAAGAGAACGGTCTGCGGGCTGATGCCGACGGGCGGAATGAGCGCGGGCGAGGCGAAGGCGAAATGCCCGTCGACCGAGGCCGCGCCTCCGGTGAGATTGGAGGCGGCGAGGGTTTCGCCCTCCACGATGGGCGAGGCCACGGGCCACTGCGTGATGTCCGGGGTGAGGAGGGAGCCATCGGTCACCTGCACGACCACGCTGGCCTGGGCGGTGGCCCCATCGTTGTCGTGCACGGTGACGGTGGCGGTGTAACTACCCAAAGTTGTGTAAGTGCGGGAAACGACCGCGCCCCCGTCGATCACCGTGTGGCCGTCGCCAAAGTCCCAGTCGAAGCGGACAATGTGCCCGTCCGGATCGGAGGAACCGGAGGCGTCGAAGGTGACTTCCAGCGGCGGCTCGCCGAAGGTGGGCGCATGGGTGAGGCTGGCGAGGGGCGGCTGGTTGCCGGCGAAATAGCTGATCGTGGAGGTGGCGGTGTTGCCGCTCTCGTTTGTGACCGTCAGGGAGATACTGAACGTGCCTTCGGTGGTGTAGGTGTGGGTCTCGACGGCGTTGCCGTTGGCGATGACGGTGCCGTCGCCAAAGTTCCAGTCGTAACGGGTGATGGCCTCGCCGCTGCCGGAGGAGCCGCTGGCGTCAACGGTAATGAGCAGCGGCACCAGTCCGCGCTCGGGGCTGACCGTGAATGCGGCGGTTGGCACGGGAGCCCCCGTGCGCACGAGGTCAAAGTAGTTGATCCCGCCGTTGCTGCCAAGACTGCCGAGGAACTCGATTTTGAGGATCTGCTCGCCGGTTTCGTTGAGGGGCAGGTTGGGCACGGTGGTGATGTCCCAATGCGTGCGCCGTCCCCACGTCCGTTCAGAGGCAACGAGGACATCGTTGAGGTAAACGTTGAAACGCCGATCGACATTGGCCGTATCCGGATTCATGCGGATGCGCATTTCGTAAGTGCCGGTCTGGGTGACGTTGAGGGTGTAGCTGACGAATTCCAGCGTCGGACCGGATGGCGTGTTGATGTCGTAGAGCTCATGGCCGCCGGGGTTTTCCGGGTCCGAGGTCGGGCGGATGTCGGGAAAGCGAGTGGCGAAATATTCCTCAATGAATTCCGGCGGAGCGCGGTAGGCGGCGGGATCGGGCTTGTAGGGGTCGTTGGGGTCGACGGCTCCCGCGCTGCGATCAAGGAAGGCGATGCCGGGGGAGCCGTCATCAAAATATTCGATCTGGATGCGGCCGGGCACGGTGTGGGCGACGCCACCGAAGGGGGTGCGCTCGCGCTCGCGCACAACCATCCAATCGCGGATGCGGCGGCTGTTGCCTTCGTTGTCGGTGACGGTGAGGTGGACTTCGTGAATGGAGGCGGCGGCGAAGGTATGCGTGGTCGTCGCGCTGGCGGTGGTCACGGTGGTGCCGTCGCCAAAGTCCCATGTGTAGGAGACGATGGTGCCGTCGGGGTCGCTGGAGAAGGAGGCGTCGAAGGTGACGGGTTGATTCCTTTGCGGAATCGTGGGGAAAGCGACAAAGCGCGCCAACGGCTCACCGGTGAAGGCGGGATCGAGGACCGTTACGGTCAGCTCATCGTAGACCGCCGGGTGGTTGTCGGCGGTGAGGCGCAAGACGTATTCGCCGCGCTGGCTGAAAGTGGCGGTGGTCTGCGGATCTTTGGCATTGCTGAAAGTCACCGTGCCCGGACCGCTTTGCACGGTCCATGTGACGGCATAGCTGCCGGGGCCCTGATGGCTGCTCCAGTTCCCCAGCGCATCGACGAAATAGGCGTTCATGGGCACAGGCTCCCCTACCCGCCCATAGCGGTCGTGCGCCGCCCAAATCGAGGGATCGACGGATACGGTGAAGGTGCTGCCGTCCGCGTGGGTGCCGAGGTTCATGGTGGCCGTGGAGGTGGCGAACTGCCCCGCCTGCCAGATATTGGACAGCTCCACATCGCGGATGGGGGTGTTGGCATCAAAGGTCCCGAACTGCACCGTGCCGTTTATATGGGCGAAAATGTTCTCAAACCGCATATCGCGCATGTTGGCGGTGGTGGGGTCCCGACCACCCCACGGAGCGACATTCATCTCGATGAGACGGGTGCCGCTGTCCACATGCCAATTGCGGGCGGTGAAATCGCGCAGGGTGGCGCGGTCCGAGAGGTGGGCCTGCGGGCCGCCGGTGGCCCGCACGACAAACATGTTCTCAAACAAAAACCGCTCCATGTAATCGGCGTCGCTCTCGGTGCCGAACTTCTGCGATTTGGCCATGGAATAGAAAACGCCGTCGCGGCGGGTGATGTCCTGCACATCGCGCTCGAAACCAAAGGCCATCGTGCCGGATTTGCCGTTGGCCTTGTCGGAAGAATTGTCCGCACCGGCGGAAACATAATAACGATCAATCAATACTCTTCGCGCCCGCTCGGTGTTGACGCCGTCGTTGTTCACATAGATTCTATGCACGAAACTGGGCGAAAGTGAATCCGCCCGTTTGCGATCCGGGG
>JAFIGE010000001.1 GCA_020831585.1 Opitutales bacterium
CACGCGGTCTCGCTGCCCCTCGCCCCCGCCCACCCGCCGTGCCGGGACCGCCTAAAGGCGGAACTCCAACCGAAGCCACTGCTGTACAGGCTGGAGTCCCGCGTTCACGCGGTCCCGCTACCCGTCGCCTCCGCACGACCGCCGTGCCGGGACCGCCTGAAGGCGGGACTCCAACCGAAGGCTCCGCTGTACAGGCTGGAGTCCCGCGTTCACGCGGTCTCGCTGCCCCTCGCCTACGCCCACCCGCCGTGCCGGGACCGCCTAAAGGCGGAACTCCAACCGAAGCCACGGCTGTACAGGCTGGAGTCCCGCGTTCACGCGGTCCCGCTGCCCCTCGCCTACGCCCACCCGCCGTGCCGGGACCGCCTAAAGGCGGAACTCCAACCGAAGCCACGGCTGTACAGGCTGGAGTCCCGCGTTCACGCGGTCTCGCTGCCCACCGCCCCCGCCCACCCGCCGTGCCGGGACCGCTTCGCATCGCGCCAAACCAAAACGCCAAAAAAAACCGCACTTCTGATCGCCGCGCCCCCTTCACCTTCAATTGATGACTTGCCAGCAGAAGACGCCCGTGTCATTGAATCTCTAATGGCGCTGTTCCGCCGTCAAAAGAGTTGTTCGCCAAGCGATCCCGAGCCTCCCGACAGAAGTGGCAAGGAGACGGGTCCGCTATCCCCGGGCAGCCAATGAACCTCACAGCGGCTAAACGAATCGGACTTGTTTACCTTCTGGCCTCAACGCTCTGGATCTTTGTCAGCGACGGCTGGTGGGCCTACCTCATTGTCCAAGCAGCCCCGCCCGCCGCCATCCAAAGCGCCAAGAGCCTCTTTTGGGTGACCTTTTCCACTCTCCTGATCTTCGCCTTGATTCACCGGGAGAGCACCCGGCAAGCTGAACTCCTCCAAAAGGTTCAGGCTAGTCGCGACGCCTTCCGTCGCATTTTTGAGGGATACCCAGTGCCCCTCCTTGTGTTCGATCCAAACGAACGCCGCATCCTCAACGTCAATGAAGCCGCCGTCCGCCAATACGCACGGTCGCGGAATGATCTTCTCGAAGCTGTCCTCGACGACATCTGGCTGGATCTGGAAGTCCCCCGGTTACAGGAAGCCATCCGCTGCGGAATCGAGAAATTTCCCGCAGGACCATGGAGACACCTCGCACCCGGCGGCGGCTTTATTCACGTAAAAATCCTCTGCCAACCTCTCACCGAAGGCTCCCGCCGCCTCTGGATGATGGCAGCCGTGGACATTTCCGGAGAGGTGGCCGCCAAAACAAGGCTCGCCCGCGCCTTGGAAGAAACATCGCAGGCCGAACAAGCCCAACACAATCTGCTGGCCAACGTGAGCCACGAACTACGCAGCCCCCTCCATGCCATTATCAGCCTGGTGCAGATGGTGGAAATGGACCTTGCTGAGACGGATAGCCTGCAAGAGGCCAAGCAATTGCGCGAGCAAGCCGAGCACCTCCTTCAACTCATCAACCGCCTCCTCGACGCAGCCAGCCTCGACCACCCGCAAACAGAAATCCAGTCCCTCCCCTTCGATCTGCGCGACCTCTGCGAGGAACTCACCGAAACCTACCTGCCCATCTGCGAAGCAAAAGACCTCCGTTTTGGCTTTTTTTATGCGGAAGATCTGCCCCGCAAAATCTCGGGTGATCCCGTAGCCGTGCGCAAGATCCTCCTCAATCTCCTCTCCAATGCTGCCAAGTTCACGGAGAACGGAACCGTCTGCCTTGAAGCAAAACGCGCCGACACCCGCGACGCTTCTGTCGACATCCGTATAATCGATACCGGTATCGGCATCGCTCCAAGCGACCGCGAACGTATTTTTGAACCCTTCACTCAGCTCGACGAGGGCCTCGGGCGCGTCTACTCAGGTTGTGGCTTGGGCCTGCACCTCGCCTCCGGCCTGGCCGAACGTTGTGGCGGTTCCCTCATCCTCGAAAAAAGCGACCCCGCACGCGGAAGCGTTTTCCGCCTCCGCCTTCCCCTAAGCCCACCCGCCCTCATCGCCATTTAGCCTGAACCGATACTATGCGATAAATTCTTGTCCTATCGGAGAAAAGCCGGTCAGGTGGATGGCATGAGCAATGGTCAGGGTAGTGCAGGCAACGTCATTGCCGCTCTTTGCAGCTTCTTTATTCCCGGTTTAGGGCAGCTTCTGCAGGGTCGTTTGCTCCGGGCCATCCTGATGTTTGTCCTCGCGGCGGTCCTCTGGTCCACCTTGCTCCTCGGGTGGATTATCCACATCTGGTCTATCCTCGACGCGGCTCTCTTTCGCGCCCACCGTCGCTGATCATGACCGGCCGCTCACGTCTTCAGATCGCGCCCGGTTAGGCTTGTCATCGGAATCGGTATCGGTGAGGCGCGACAACGGAGTCATTCGATTTGGAGAACCGATTTCGATGTCGACGGACGAAGGGGTGGCTGATCCGGGCACCATTCAGATCGCGCCCTCTTCCGACACTGCAATGAAGAAACCGCACAGTGATTCGAGGCACGATGAGGACGCCGGAAGAAGCATTCGCGCCCATCCAAACCGTTGAAAACTTCGGATTCCTAATTCATTTCCGGCAAACGAACACCATTTGGTGACAGTGGATTTTGTCCAGCCGTTCAACGATCGGTTGCGCAAATGCCGGAAACGGATAAACACCAAACCCGAATCCGTCTACTTTTCGAAACCCAACGTCGTGAAGGTATCGTTGCAATGTGAGATAGCTAAAAATGATGTGATGCCTGTGCACAGGATTCTCATCTTCAATATCATCCACAGATCCGTTGTTCACGTGCATGATCATGTCCCGATTCACAATTCTGTTCGAATCCGGATAGGGCCCGCTGGATGGCATCCTGCCCAGTATTAACTGAAACGCAGTGAAATAGTTGGAAATGTTCGGGGTTAAATTTCCGAACACACCATCATCTCTCAAGACACGATGGCACTCCCTGATCCACCGGCACGGCCGCAGTAGGTGTTCCGCAACTGAAAGGCCATAGCAGACCGAAAAAAATCCATCATCAAAGGGCATCTCCTCGTTGAGGTCGCCTTGCCGAACTTGCAGCCCGTTTGTCTGAGCACACTCAACAGCTGATGCGTTCCATTCGATCCCAAAATAATTCTCCTTCAACAAACCGACATGATCATGGAGGCGCGCAAATCCTTGCCCCTTGTATGCCCCGCAGTCCAGCACCCTTGCAGTGCTTGGATCGATACCTTTTCCAATCTCTGAGAAGGCCTTCTCATACGCCAAAGACATTGTCCGTCGGTAGAGATTTTTCCAATACTTTCGGAGTATGCTTTGACTCATAACGGGTAGTAGGATAGCCCCCCAGCCACGGCGAGGCGTCTGGGAACGCCTATTCCGACGGGCCCCAACGGCGGCTGAACGGGTAGTAGATGAAGAAGGCTCGGCCGACCATGGCATCTTTGGGCACGAAGCCCCAAGCGCGGCTGTCGAGGCTGTTGGGAGAGTTGTCGCCAAGGACGAAGAAGGTGTTTTCCGGAATCTCCACAGGGCGCTCGCCGGAGAAGGGCAGACGGGCCGCAGCCATGGTCACGTAGCCGGGGTGGCGCCCTTCGCGTTCGGCGTTGCGGCGGAAGACGTCGGAGCCTTCAATGGGCGCACCATTGCGGTAGAGGACGGGTTCGCGGATCTCAATGGTGTCGCCCCCTTCACCAACGAGGCGCTTGATGTAGTATTTGCCGCGTTCGCGCTCGCTGATGCCCTCGATGTTGTCGGTGAGAAAGACGACGGGATGCCCGACCTTCGGCCGGATGAAGTGATAACTCAGGCGGTCGACAAAGAGCTGGTCGCCCGTGAGAATATCGAAGGCGAAGGCAAACTGCCCCGCCTCAATACGGCGACCGGTGCGGAGGACGCGGCCGTGGCGGGGGTGGTTGACGATGCTGCTCTCCTCACCGGCAAGGGCGTTGACAACCCAGTCAATGGGAAAGTCCATGGGCACGTTCAGATCGACGGCTTGGTCGCCGATGAAGAAGGTGTATTGCGCCTGCACGCCGGGCAGAATGAACCACTGCCGCCCAGGGACCACCCGTCCCCGGAAATTGGGATGCACCGAGGCCACACCGGGCATGGCGAGGGGGATGAGGATTTCGCCCCCACCCTCGGCCACGGCCCGCCGGTGCCCGCTGCCGAGGGCGACTGAACGCAGTGCGCGCATGGGGGCCGACGGCACGGCCGCCTCCTCCAGATAGACCTCCGCCGTTATCCCGTTGTAGGTGGGATACATGGAGTTGGTCGGGATCTTGAAGGGCTGGAAAAAGAAGGTCCGCAGAGCAATCACGACGATCGCCGCGACGAGGAGCATCTCGACATTCTCGGGCAAAAACTTGCGCGGATAAAACGACCCGCCGGTGGCCCGAAGGACGGGCTCGATGCGATCGCCGACCTTGGAAAGGGTCGCCTCGTCCGCCTCTTTATCGGCCACCAGGGCGCGCAGGTGGGTGATCTCGCCTTCGAGGTGCGCACGCCGTTTTACGTCGAGCACATCACAGCGATAGGCGTGGACTTTTTGTGCCAGCCGCAGCCATTCAATGGCTTGCCGACGGGCTTTCTCGCGGGAGGATCGGAAAAAAAGCATGGGCTGCGGGCTAGTTGGTGGACTTGAGGATGTCGATGAAAGCTTCCTGGGGAATCGCCACTTTGCCGATTTGCTTCATGCGTTTTTTGCCCTCTTTCTGTTTCTCCAAAAGTTTGCGTTTGCGGGAAATGTCACCCCCGTAACACTTGGCGGTCACATCCTTGCGGAGGGCTCCGATAGTTTCCCGCGCGACCACATTCGAACCCACGGCCGCCTGAATCGCCACCTTGAAGAGCTGGCGCGGAAGAATTTCCTTCAGCTTCGCACAGAGCATGCGGCCCTTTGCGGCGGCTTTGTCCGTGTGAACGACACTGGAAAACGCATCCACCTGCTCCCCGTTCACGAGGATGTCGAGCTTCACGAGCTTGGAAACCTGGTATTCCGCGAAATCGTAGTCCATGGAACCATAGCCGCGCGTGATGCTCTTCAGGCGGTCGTTGAAATCGACAACAATTTCATTGAGCGGCAGCAGAGCCGTGAGCATCACCCGCTGGGCGTCGATCGTTTCCGTGTTCTCGACCATTCCCCGTTTTTCCATCACGAGCGCGAGGATGTCGCCAATGTATTCGTTGGGCAAATGCAGCGTCGCCCGGATCATGGGCTCTTCCACTTGCTCGATCTCGCTGGGGTCGGGCAGGTGCACCGGGTTTTGCACCTCGACCACCTCACCGTCGCTCTTCGTGACCAGATAGACCACACTGGGGTAGGTCGAAATGATATCGAGATCGTATTCGCGGCGGATGCGCTCGACGACGATCTCCATGTGGAGGAGGCCGAGGAAACCGCAGCGGAAGCCAAACCCGAGGGCGACGGAGCTTTCCGGCTGGTAGACAAAGGCGGAGTCGTTCAGGCGCAGTTTGGCCATACTCACCTTGAGCTTCTCGTAGTCCGAGGTGTCGATGGGATAGAGGCCCGCGAAGACCATGGGGCGCACTTCCTGGTAGCCCGGCAGCATCTCTTTGGCCGGTGCATCGGCGAGGGTGATGGTGTCGCCCAAGCGAATGTCGGCAACCTCTTTGATTCCCGTGACAATGTAGCCCACGCTGCCGGGATCGAGGCTATCGATCGGTCGCATTTTCGGGGAAAAGACCCCCACTTCCTTTACTTCCGTTCGCGTGCCGTCGCTCATGAGGACGATTTGCTGACCGCGCCGGATGGAACCGGAGAAGATGCGCACGAAACAGATCACGCCTTTGAAGGCATCGAAGACACAATCGAAGACGAGGGCGCGGGCCTGGGGAAAGTCGTACCAGCGGGGCGACGGCATGCGCGCGAGGATGGCCTCAAAAATATCGCTGATGCCGATCCCATTTTTAGCGCTCGCGAGGACGGCCTCGTCGCCCGGGATAGCGAGAACCTCTTCAAGTTGCGAGCGGGCGTGGTCAATGTCCGCGCCGGGCAGGTCGATTTTGTTGATAATGGGCACAATGACCATGTCCTGCTTCATCGCGAGATGGCAGTTGGCCACAGTCTGGGCTTCGATACCCTGTGCCGCATCGACGAGGAGGAGCGCTCCCTCGCAGGCCGCCAAACTGCGCGAGACCTCGTAAGAGAAATCCACGTGGCCGGGCGTATCGATGAGATTGAGCGTCCAGATCTCGCCGTCGGGAGCCTTGTAGAGAAGCGTCACGGGGTGGCACTTGATGGTGATGCCCCGTTCCCGTTCGAGGTCCATGGAGTCGAGCAACTGCTCCTTCATGTTGCGCATCTCGACCGTGTTGGTGGCTTCGAGGAGGCGGTCGGAAAGAGTCGTTTTCCCGTGGTCGATGTGCGCAATGATGCAGAAATTGCGCGTTTTCTTAAGATCAGGCATAGGGTCTTTCAGGCGGGAAGGTCCGCAAACTCGGAAATCGATGTCACCGGCCAACCGCGGTCAATCCGGCGGGCCAAACCGGCGAGCACAGCTCCCGGGCCAAACTCAATAAAACGCTCCACGCCGAGGGCGGCGGCTGCCCGCATGTTGTCTTCCCAGCGCACGCTCGAAACAACCTGCTCGGTCAGGCGACGGCGAATTTCATCCGGCTCGGAAACCGTGGCACCGGTGACATTGGAGAAGACGGCGAGGCGGGGTCGCCCGATAACCACTCCCTGCAAATACTCACCGAAGCGGTCACGCGCGGAAGCCATCAGACGACTATGGTAGGCACCGGCCACCTTGAGGGGCACGACCATTCGAAAAACTTTGCTCTCCTTGGCCGCTTCCACGAGGGCGGCGACTTTGGCGGACTCGCCGGAGACGACAATCTGCCCGGGGCAGTTGAGGTTGGCCATATCGACATCGTGCTCCGCACAGAGGGAAGCGGCCAATTCCGGCGTGCCCCCGATGAGGGAGGCCATGGCTCCCGCCGTCGATTCGCAGGCTTCCTGCATGAGACGACCCCGCTCCGCCACCACGCGCAGGCCCGTTTCAAAGTCGAGGGCACCCGCCACCGTGAGGGCGGTCAATTCGCCCAGGCTGAGGCCGAGGGCGGCGGTTGCCTCCCCCACCGCACCGCGCTCCGCCGCCACCGCGTAAAGCGCATACCCGTGCACAAAAAGGGCGGGCTGGCAGACACGCGTTTCCGTGAGCTTGTCCTCCGGTCCGTTGAAAGAGATTTCGCTCAGGCTCCACCCGAGGATGCGGTCGGCCTCTTCATAGAGCCGCCGCGCCAGCGGACTACCGGCATAAACCGATTGTCCCATCCCCACGGCCTGCGCTCCCTGGCCCGCAAATAGCAATCCAACTGACATAAGCGATTCACTAAAGGTCCCCTCTCTTCGGAAATCAACCGGAATTCCGTTCACGTTTAGGCAAGCTTGGCACCGGTTCAGGTCGCGCGGAGGGGTGCGTCGTTTGGACAGGGAATGCTGAGGCCCCAACGGGGGTGCCGATTGAGCAAAGACGATAAGAAGAAGAAAGCTGCGTTGACCTTTGAAAGGAGAGCGGCACCGTATCTCCGATCATGCCAAGCAGCGAAACCGCTTCCCCCCATCTTTCGACCGCCTCCCTTGCAGAGCTGGACCCGGAGCTCTATGCGACGATCCGCCGCGAGCGCGAGCGCCAGGAAAGCCATATCGAGCTGATTGCCTCGGAGAACTTCACCCTTCCGGCCGTGATCGAAGCGACCGGAAGTGTGCTCACAAACAAATACGCCGAGGGCTATCCGGGAAAACGCTATTATGGCGGGTGCGAGTTTGTCGACCAGACGGAACAATTGGCCATCGACCGGGCCTGCTCCCTTTTCGGCGCGGAGTATGCCAATGTCCAGCCCCATGCGGGCAGCCAGGCAAACTTCGGTGTCTACACGGCGGTTCTCAAACCCGGCGACAAATTGCTCACTATGAACCTTTCTGACGGGGGCCACCTGACGCACGGTTCGGCAGTGAACTTCTCCGGCAAACTCTACGAAGTGGTTCACTACGGAGTCGATCCGGAAAGCGGTCGCATCGACTACGACGCCCTCGCGGAACAAGCCCGCCGGGAACGTCCCAAAATGATCACGGTGGGCGCTTCCGCCTATCCGCGGGAGATCGATTTTGAGCGTATGGCGGGTATCGCCCGGGAAGTGGGTGCCTACATTTTGGCGGATATTGCCCACATTGCTGGTCTCGTGGCAGCGGGCGTGCACCCGAGCCCCGTGCCTCATTGCGACTTTGTCACCACGACCACTCACAAGACTTTGCGGGGTCCCCGCGGCGGGCTCATTCTGGCAAAAGAAAAATACGCCAAAGTCCTCAACAGCGCCATTTTCCCAGGAGGCCAGGGAGGACCCCTCATGCACGTGATTGCGGCCAAGGCGGTTTGTTTCCGGGAGGCGGCCAAACCGGAATTCCGCGCCTATCAAGAACAGGTGAAGCGCAACGCCGCCGCCATGGCGGAAGCTTTCCTCGACCGCGGATACAAACTCTCCAGCGGCGGAACGGACAATCACCTCGTTCTCATCGACCTGCGCGGCAGCCATCCGGATCTCACGGGGAAAGCTGCCCAAACGGCACTCGACCGGGCCCATATCACCACCAACCGCAACACCGTACCCGGCGAGACGCGCAGCCCCTTCCAAACAAGCGGGGTGCGCCTTGGCAGCCCGGCCTGCACCTCCCGCGGCATGGTCGAAGGAGATTTCCGGGAAATTGCCCGCGCCATCGATCTCGTCCTCGGAGCGCCCGATGATGATGCCGTTCTCGGCCAGGCGCGCCAAATCGCCCTCGACCTCTGCGCGAAGTATCCCCTGCCCTATTGAAGGCGGGGTATAGCCCCGGAATGGGATGCAAAATCGTCCAAGCCTCCGCCGCCGAAAGCGGCGGGCGGGTCGCTAATTCCCCAATATCCGTGCCGCCTCTCGTTACTTTCCTGCGCAATCCGTAGGCCGCCGCCTCGGGATGGGGCTCACAACACGTTCAACTTCCCTCCGTAGGGTCCGCTTTTGGTCTTTTGGAGCCGGTAGTCCGCCATCAGCTTCCAGTATCCACATTCCTGATGCCTCTTATCTGCTCCCCGGTCCCTATCATCAACCGAAAATGGTCAAAGAGAAGGGGCGGCTTTTAGTGTTCTGAATATAGCTATTGACAGTGCGTAGGCCAGACGCTTGCGTAGCGGACATGAGCCGAAGGCTTTGTCGTCGGTTGCGGTGCCCGCAGTTGGCATGCAACCACTTTATCTCGCGAGTGGTGCAGAAAAGGCGGCTGATGAATGAGGAGGCGATGGAGGCCATGCGCCATATTATGCGCTCGCAAGCGGCGTTCGCGGGGATGGAGGTGCTGACGTATTGCTTTATGGCGAATCACTTCCACATCTTCGTGCGACTCGATCCGAAGGAAATAGAGCATCTGGATGATGAGGGGCTGGTGGGGGGCTGGACTATAAGAAGGGAAGAAAGGCCCAGCCAGTTGCTCAAGACGCCGGGGCTGATCTGACGAAGGTAGCGACGGTCTTAAAACGCCGCCCCAAAGGCCCCCATCCAATATGACAACCTTTGTGGATCAACCCCCAGCAAAGGAGCCGGCGTCATAAATTTTGACCCCGCTCCGTTCGCCCGCTTGATTCGCACCATGGATGCCCCTTCGCCGATTCCGGAAAACAGGCCGCCCGCCGGAGAGAGCGAATCCGGCGGCAAACCGCCGCCCGCGGCCCCCACCGCACCGCCCGCGGTGGCTGTCCGGCGGGCACCCAGCGCGCGCCGCGCCCATGAATACGGCCTCGTCGCCCTCAGCCAGGGGATTTCCTATTCCATCGAGCCCACGGCGGAGGGCGAGTTTCAGGTGGTGGTCGATGCCCACGCGGCGGAGCGCGCGGCCCGCCAGATGGATTATTACGATCACGAAAGCCGTTACTGGCCGCCGGCTCCCCTGCGCGTGCCCGACCACGCCCATGGCGGGTGGGCGGTCGCCGGTTGGGCCGCTCTGCTCCTCGGGGGCTACGCCTGGCAGATGTCCGAAGCGGGATGGCGCGAGGCCGCTTTGTCCGATTCCACGCGGATTTTCGCCGAGGGCGAGTTCTGGCGGGCGTGGACCGCTCTTCTCCTCCATGCCGACGGAGCCCACCTCGGTGCCAATCTCGTTTTCGGGGCCTTTTTCCTCTATTGGGCAGCGCGTTCCTTCGGCCCGGGAGCCGCGTGGTTGGCTGTCTGGCTCGCCGGGGCCGGGGGCAATCTCCTCAACGCGCTCTTCTATTACCCGGAAATTCACCGATCCCTCGGGGCCTCCACCGCTGTCTTCGCGGCTATCGGGCTGCTTGCCGCCTATCCCCTCGGCTGCTCCGCCCGCCTGCGCAAACCCCTTTTCCGGAACACCGGGTGGATTCCGCTCGTCGGCGGGGCGCTCCTCCTCGGCTGGTTTGGAAGCGGTCAGGGCGATGCCCGCACCGATGTGACGGCCCACCTCGCCGGTTTTCTGGCGGCCCTTCCCCTCGGCTTTTTCCTCGCCTGGTATGGGGGCGGCAAACAGCGCCCGCCCGCGCGCGAGTGGATGTGGGCAGCCATGGGCACGTTGCCGCTCATCTGGGCCTTGTGGCAAGCCGCGCGCCTCATGGGAGCCGGTTGAGCGGGCAATGACCGCGCCTAAAGTGCTCCTGCAAAACCGGTTGACTCCAAATCCTCGGGCGCAGATAAAACCATCCGTCATGACCCCAGCCGATCGATGAAACCGGTTCCGCGTTATCTTCAACACAGCCCGCCTGTCGACGCCGTCGGCATCACCGAGCGCGTGGCCCGCTTCAAGACCCGCAGCATCAAGGCGGCGACCAAGGTTTCCGGCCTCAAGCTTGCCCTGAGCATGCTCGACCTCACCACGCTCGAAGGCAAGGACTCTCCCGGGAAGGTGCGCCAGCTCTGCCGCAAAGCCATCACGCCCGATCCCGCCGACCCCAGCCTCCCGCACGTGGGCGCGGTGTGCGTTTACCCGACCATGGTGGCCACCGCGCACAAGGCGCTCAAGGGTAGCGGCGTTCACCTCGCCTCCGTCGCCACCTCCTTTCCCAGCGGACTCGGCACCCTCGCCGCGCGTCTGGAGGAGATCCGCTACGCCGTGGGCGAAGGAGCCGATGAGATCGACATGGTCATTTCCCGCGGACGGTTTCTTGCCGGGGAGTTCAACTACGTCTTCGATGAGATTGCCGCCTGCAAGGAGGCCTGCGGCACCGCCCACCTCAAGGTCATTCTCGAAACCGGCGAGCTCCACACTTACGACAACGTCCGCCGCGCAAGCGATCTCGCCATGGAGGCCGGGGCCGACTTCATCAAAACATCGACCGGCAAGATGGCCCCCGCCGCGACTCCCGAGGTCACCCTCGTCATGCTCCAGGCCATTCAGGACTATCATGAACGCACCGGGCGCATGATCGGGATGAAGCCCGCTGGCGGTATCCGCGATGCCAAGACCGCCCTCTCCTATCTGGTCATGGTGCGCGAAGTCCTCGGACCGGATTGGCTCAACCCGGACTGGTTCCGCTTCGGGGCCAGCACCCTCGCCAACGACATCCTCATGCAACTGGCCAAGCAACGCACCGGCCACTACGCCTCCCCCGACTATTTCTCCAACGACTGAGCCCATGGCCGCGAAAAAGAAAAACAAGAAAGCGACGGTCGCCCCCTCCCCCGCCGACAACCGGGACTTCCGCACCGGGGAACTCTACGCGCCCGCTCCGGAAGCCCGCGACCACGCCACCATCGAGGCGCGTTACGACCTCTTCATTGGCGGCAAATTTGTCCCCGCCGAAAACGGAAAGGTTTTTGCCACCGTCAACCCGGCCACCGAGGAGACGCTCTCCGAAGTCGCCGCCGCGGGAGCTGCCGATGTCGACCGGGCCGTCGCTGCCGCGCGCAAGGCTTTCCCTGCCTGGTCCCGCCTGAAGGCCGCCGAACGGGGCAAATACCTCTTCCGCCTTGCCCGTCTCCTGCAGGAGCGCGCGCGCGAGTTTGCGGTCATCGAAAGCCTCGACGGCGGCAAGCCCATCCGCGAATCACGCGATATCGATATCCCCCTCGCCGCCGCCCACTTCTTCTACTACGCCGGTTGGGCGGATAAACTCGCCTACGCCTTCCCCGGAAGGAACGTTGCCCCGCTCGGTGTCGCCGCGCAGATCATTCCCTGGAATTTCCCCCTCCTCATGGCGGCTTGGAAAATCGCCCCCGCCCTCGCCTGCGGCAACACGGTCGTCCTCAAGCCCGCCGAAACCACGCCCCTCACCGCGCTTAAACTCGCCGAACTCATCGCCGATGCCGACCTCCCGCCGGGCGTCGTGAACATCCTCACCGGCAACGGCTCGACGGGCGATGCCCTCGTGCGCCATCCCGATATCGACAAGGTCGCCTTCACCGGCTCGACCGCCGTCGGCAAGCGCATTCAAAAGGCCCTCGCCGCGCGCGGCACCCCGCATACCCTCGAACTCGGGGGAAAGGCCGCCCACATCATCTTCGACGATGCCCCCATCGATCAGGCCGTCGAAGGTATCGTCAACGGGATCTTCTTCAATCAAGGGCACGTGTGCTGCGCCGGATCCCGCCTGCTGGTCCAGGAAGGCGTGGCCGGTACCATCATTCGCAAACTCAAGCGCCGCATGGAAACCCTCATCGTCGGCGACCCCCTCGACAAAAACACCGACATCGGGGCCATCAACTCGCGCGCCCAGCTGGAGCGTATTCGCGAACTCGTCGACTCCGGCGTCCGCGAGGGAGCCAGCCTCCACCAAAGTGCCCAACCCCTGCCCGCCAAAGGCTATTGGTTCGCCCCCACCATCTTCACCGACACCGCCCAAAGCCAGCGCATCGTGCAGGAGGAAATCTTCGGACCCGTCCTCACCATCTCCACTTTCCGCACCCCCGATGAAGCCGTGGACAAGGCCAACAACACCCCCTACGGCCTCTCCGGCGGTGTCTGGACCGATAAAGGAGCCCGCATCTTTGGCGCCACGCGCGCCCTCCGCGCCGGCGTTGTCTGGGCCAACACCTTCAACCGATTCGACCCCGCCTCCCCCTTCGGCGGATACAAAGAGAGTGGCCTCGGCCGCGAAGGGGGCCTCCAGGGCCTCGCCCCCTACCTCCACCTTCTCCCCTGATCTCCTTATCTCCTTTCCATGAACGAACGCCTTCCCGTCTTGAAGACCTACAAACTGTTCATCGGCGGCAAATTTCCCCGCACCGAATCCGGCCGTGCCCGCGCCCTCAAAGGCAAAGCCGGCCGACTCATCGCCAACGTCTCCCTCGCCAGCCGCAAAGACTTCCGCAACGCCGTCGTCGCCGCGCGCGCCGCCTTCCCCGGTTGGAGCGGGGCCACCGCCTACCTCCGCGGCCAGATCCTCTACCGCGCCGCCGAGATGCTCGAAGGCCGCGCCGCGCAGTTCGCCGACGAACTCAACGCCCAGGGCACCCCGCCCGCCCGCGCCCGCCGTGAAGTCGCCGACGCCATCGACCTCCTCGTTCACTACGCCGGATGGACCGATAAGTTCCCCGCCCTCTTCAGCACCGTCAATCCCGTCGCCAGCGCCCACTTCAACTTCTCCGTCCCCGAACCCACCGGCATCGTCGCCGTCATCGCCCCACCCGCACCCGGCCTCCTCGGCTTCATCGCCGCCATCGCCCCCGTCATCGCCGGAGGCAACACCGCCGTGGCCCTCGCCTCGCCCGACTTCCCCCTCTCCGCCATCAGCCTCGCCGAAGTCCTCCACGACAGCGACCTCCCCGGCGGAGTCGTCAACATCCTCACCGGCGACCTCGCCGAACTCCTCCCCCACCTCTCCACCCACATGGACGTCAACGGCATCGCCGCCCACGGCCAGTCCGACGAAACCCACCGCCTCCTCCGCGAAAACGCCGCCCTCAACATCAAGCGCCTCGCCCTCCACCCCGCCACCAACCTCTCCGGCGACCCCTACAAAATCCTCGCCTTCCAGGAAACCAAAACCACCTGGCACCCCACCCACCTCCGCTGACACCTCCCCGCCCCACTTTCACCAATCAACAAACAGAAAATTTTTATACCATTTATATTTAAGCTTGACTGGCTCTTGGTGGTTTGCAGGCTGTGACAGCAACATGATGCAGCTCATTCCTCCGAAGTCCCGACGCGCGCCCCGTATCCTTGGCAAGAGAGGAGAACCGGCGCATTATCACGTGGTCAGCCGGGTGGTTGACCGGACTTTTCGCCTCACGGATGCAGACAAGGAAGCTTTTCGCGGCTTGCTTCGGCGGGTGGCGGAGTTCTGCGGGGTGCATGTGCTGACTTATGCGATCCTGGACAACCACTTCCACCTCCTCCTGGAGGTGCCCGCATCACCGGGTGATCCGGATGATGAGGAACTCCGCCGCCGTGGCCGCTTGCTCTACGGAAAGGAGAGGAAGCGGCAGCCCCTATCCTTTTTTCGCATCGACCGGGCCCTGGAAGCCGGCGGTGAGATACGCGATCAAATGAGGGCGCTGCTGATTGGGCGCATGGCCTCTCTTCCGATGTTCGTAAAGATCCTCAAACAACGCTTCTCCATCATCTACAACCGCAAGCACGACCGCCTGGGCACTCTTTGGGAGGATCGTTTCCACAGCGTTTTGGTGGAAGATTCCGGTGCCGCGCTGACCGCCGTAGCCGCCTACATCGATCTGAATCCCGTGCGCGCGGGAATCGTGCAAGACCCCAAGGATTATCGGTTCAGCGGGTATGGGGAAGCGGCAGGCACGCAGCGCGGATTCGCCCAGTTCCCCTTGTTTGTTCGCCTTGCGGCGGACTACGCCGAGTCCACCGGGCAAATCGCCACCCTCTATCGTCGCCGCCTCTTTATCTCCGGGTCTAATCCGGGCAAAGGAGGGGTTGTCTCCAAGGCGGCGTTGACCCGCGTTCTTCGCCAAGACGGTAAGCTCCCAGCTTCTGAGTCACTTTATTGTCGGCTCCGCTACATGACGCAGGGTGCCGTGATCGGCTCGAAGGCCTTTATTCAAGAGTGGATTGCCGAGAACAAGTCGATCTACTTTCCCAAGCGCCCCAAGAAACCAAAGCCCCTCGTTTTCTCCGAGGACGCGGCTACCCTGTGCAGCCTTCGCTGACTCAGAAGTCCCTGCATAAGATTTTCTACGTTTTCCCATTAGGGCTTGTCATACCCAAGGCCATCTGTATCTTGGAAAATATGCTCAGTTGGATTCTCACCTTTCTCGTTATTGCCCTGATCGCCGGGGTTCTCGGCTTCACCGGAATCGCCGGTGCGGCCACGGAAATCGCGAAGATCTTGTTTTTCGTGTTCCTCGTACTTCTTATTCTCTCCGCCTTGGTCGGCGCTTTGCGAGGGCGTCCGCCCGTCTGATCGGGGTATTTCAGGACGAACCTACAAAAAAGACACAGCAACCTTGGGGTCATCATGAAAAAGATCTTATCAATGTGGTTTGGTTTGTTTCTCTCTATCGGAGTGCTCGCTTTCCTCACCGGCTGCGAAACCATGCAGGGAGCCGGACGGGATGTGCAGTCGGCTGGCGAGGCCATCGAAGAGGCCGCCCGCTGATCGGAAGGCGTAATCCGGCTCAAAGGGCCAGCAATCAGTTACCTGTTCGTCTTGAAAAGGCGCTCGCATCTTTAGGAATTGTTTCTGAAAGCGAATTCGGCCCGCCCGCGCATGAAATATTCTGGTTCTACGGCTTGCATCAGCCTATGGGTTTAACGAATGTCACCAAAGAGTCGCCAAGTCGCGTAAGAGCCGTCGGCACCGGCGGTTCCTTTTCCAAATTAAACATTCGTTTCCCCTCTTCATGACAGAACCTGCTGAATCCGAAATCCTCGAAAAAATCGCTTCCGCCCGAGAGCGCATCTTCCGCGAGTTGCGCAAGGTTGTGATCGGACAGGAGGAGATCATCGAAGAGCTGATCACCGGTCTTCTGGCGCGGGGCCATTGCCTGCTCACGGGTGTGCCGGGATTGGGAAAAACGCTGCTCGTGAAGTCGGTGGCGGATACGTTTTCCCTGTCCTTCAAGCGTATCCAATTCACACCCGATCTGATGCCCGCCGATATTTTTGGCACCGAGGTGGTGGAAGAGGACCGGTCTACCGGCGGCCGGGTTTTCCGGTTTGTGAAGGGGCCGATCTTTGCCAATCTCGTCCTCGCCGACGAAATCAACCGCACCCCGGCAAAAACCCAGGCCGCGCTTCTGGAGGCCATGGAGGAGCGTCAAGTCACGGCCGCCGGCCAAACATTGCCGCTGGAGCCGCCTTTTTTTGTTCTGGCAACGCAGAATCCCATCGAGTTGGAGGGAACCTATCCCCTGCCCGAGGCGCAGCTGGACCGCTTCCTCCTCAACATCTACATGGACTATCTTCCTGAAGCCGACGAGGTCGCCATGGTTACGGCTACAACCGCTCCTCCGGGGGAACGGCCTTCAAAAGTGTTTTCTCAGGAAGAAGTGCTGGAACTTCAATCGTGGGTGCGGCAGGTGCCTGTAGCGGAGAAGGTGGTGGGCTACGCCGTTAGGCTCGCCCGCTCCACGCGCCCCTCGCAATCGGATGCTCCGGAGTTTATCCGCAAACAGGTGAAGTGGGGAGCGGGTTCGCGGGCGGCCCAGGCTTTGGTTTTGGCCGGTAAAGCGCGCGCCCTACTCAACGGCCGCTATACCGTTTCCGTGGAGGACATCCGCGCGCTGGCCCTGCCTGTCCTGCGCCATCGGGTGATCCCGAATTTCCACGCCGAAGCTGATGGTATACGGTCCGACGATATCGTGCGCAAACTCTGTCAAACGGTGCCGGTATGACGGTGTCCGCGCGCGAGCTGCTTCAGCCATCCGAACTTGTGCGGCTGGAGAATTATGCGCTCATGGCCAAAGCGGCCGTGGAGGGGTTTCTCTCCGGCCTCCACCGCAGTCTCTTTCACGGCACCGGAACGGAGTTTCTTCAATACCGAAACTACGTTCCCGGCGAGGATCTCAAATACCTCGACTGGAAGGTCTACGCCCGCCGCGACCGTCTCTACACAAAGGTCTTTCAGGAAGAGACCACGATGAACATCTACTTCATCGTAGACGCGAGCGGTTCCCATGATTACCGGGGCAGCCGCGCCGCCTGCAGCAAGCTCACCTATGCCTGCATGACAGCAGCGGCGCTGGCCTATCTCGCCTCGAGACAGGGCGACAACATCGCGTTATATGCATACAACGACCAGATGCGGGAAGCCGTGGAACCGGGTCACCGGACAGGTCACCTGTCGCGCATTCTTCACGCCCTCACACGACTCAAGCCAATCGGCCCGGCAGCACACGACAAAGTTTTGCGCGCGGTGGTACCGCAAATGCACCAGCGGGGAATTGTCGTTTTCATCTCCGATATGCTGGAGGCGGAAGAGACCCTGCCGCCGCTCCTTCGCCAGCTCCGTTTCGCGCACTGCGATACCATTGCCCTGCAAATCCTCGACCCGGACGAACTCGACCTCCCGCATGAACGCGCGGTGCGCTACTTGGACGCAGAGATGCCCGAAGCAGAAGTAACGACCCACGCCCCGGCGATCCGGGCAGATTATAAGCTCGGGATGGACGCATTTCTCGAAACCCTCGCGAACAACCTCAAGGGTGCCCAGGTGGATTACCTTCGCCTCCTCACCAACGAGTCACTGGGCACTTCGCTGGCCCGCTACCTCCATAAACGGGAGGCACTGCGCTGAGTGAACTCGTCCGGGCTTGGCGGATGATCTCATCGGTAAAGTGCTCGGGAAAAGGGTCCCTCAGGAAGACCGCCAACCGCGGGCAGCGTGAATGTCGGTGTCGGCGCCGTCGATCACTACAGAGCGAGTTGTCTTTCTTTGCAGGAAACCAAAAATTCCGCCTGTCGCGCGCAAACGATCAACCCAACCCGCACTCCCCACCGCTCCCCCCTTCACCGAGTAGGCGTGAGGCGCGGCCGCTTCCTGCCCTCCCTGGCGCTCAACCGGGGAGCCGGGCCTCTCCTTAAGGGCCTCGTGCTCTCGAGCGAGTCGGGCAATCAGGCGATTCACAAAGGCAAGGTATCGCTCGTAACAATCGCGGGGATTCCGATCCTCCTGCCCCCGGCGATCCCGTTGGCGCACCAGCCACTCATAGGCGGCGCGCGCGCGGGATTGGCCACCCGCCGCCTCCCCCAATCCGCAGAAGCGATAATTTAGCGGGGTATCCGCCAACCCCGCACGAACGGCATTCAGATCAACATAAGCCGCCACGGCGCGCAAGGCGAGCGACCCCGGCTCCACAAGCACACTCCGGAACCGCTCCGCCCAGAATGTCCCAACCGTCTGATAGTGTTCATTATACCAAAAGGTGAAACGCGTCTTAAACTCCCGCATGAATACAGAGACATCCCCCATCCTCGCCTTGAGTTGCCCTCGCACGCTCTCCGCACGCCCGGAATCACCTCGAAGCACGACAGCGAGGGACTCAGCATCCACGCCCAGCGAGGGCGACCGCTTGCCACCATAGAGCGCTCGGAAGCGCCGGACCAGTTCCTCATCCGAGACTTCCTTTCGCGCCGTTGCAGGATCCAAGTGCAGGAGAATGTGGAAGTGGTTTTTCAGGAAACAAAACGTGATCACCTCCATCCCTGCGAACCTCGCCTGCGTGCGAAGAATACGCCGCATTTCCACCATCCCCTCCTCATCAATCAAAAAGCGCTTCTGCACCACACGCGACATAACATGCACGCACACCTCTTGATCCAAACAAGGTCTCTTTGTGTATTTTCCCATGACGCCATCCTTCGAAGGTAGCCTTGTTAGTAAAGAAAATTTTTCTGAAATAACAAACTACCGAAATTCGGTGTATTAGTTTTTCTAATTTCTATTCAGCTGGGCGGCATTTTCTTTAATAAGAAACCCTAACCTGTTACCCCATTTTGACTTTATTATGAAAACTGCACAAGACGCCCCATTCCGCTCTGCGGATATCTCTTCGGACAGCTCGGTTGAGTCCGGTTCCGCCTGGCGCGGATTCGCCCCTGGAAGCTGGCAGACATCGATTGATGTGCGTGATTTTATTCAGGTGAACTTCACCCCGTATGCGGGCGATGCCTCGTTCTTGAAAGGGCCAACAACCCGCACGGAAGCGCTGTGGACGATCGTGAAGGATCTGCTCGCGAAGGAGATTGCCGCAGGCGGCGTGCTCGACGCGGAAACGAGGATTGTGAGCACGGTGGACGCGCACGGTCCGGGCTACATCCGGAAGGAGCTGGAGAGTATCGTGGGGCTGCAAACAGATGCGCCCTTGAAACGGGGTATGCTCCCCTACGGGGGCGTGCGGATCGCTCAAAAGGCTCTGGAAGCCCATGGACGGGAGATGGATCCGGATACGGCGGAAATTTTCGCAAAACACCGCAAGACCCACAACGACGGGGTCTTCGACGGCTACACCCCCGATATCCGCGCGGCGCGCTCCGCCGGAATTGTCACCGGTCTGCCTGATGGCTACGGGCGCGGCCGGATTATCGGCGATTATCGCCGCGTCGCCCTTTACGGGGTGGATCGCCTCATCGCCGAGCGCAAAAAAGACATTGCCGCGACAGACAGGGATGCCTTCTCCGAAGAGTGGGTGCGTTCCCGGGAAGAGATGCACGACCAGATCCGCGCGCTGGAAGCTCTGAAGCGGATGGCCGCCGGCTACGGGTTCGACATTTCCCAACCCGCCAAGAACGCCCGCGAGGCCATCCAATGGACCTACTTCGGCTACCTTGGTGCGGTGAAGGACCAAAACGGCGCGGCCATGTCGTTCGGACGGGCCTCCACTTTCTTCGATATCTACATCGAACGGGACTTTGCCGAAGGCACCCTGACGGAAGAGAGCGCGCAGGAGCTTATGGACCACCTTGTGATGAAGATGCGCATGGTGCGCTTCATCCGCACGCCCGACTACGATGAACTCTTTTCCGGCGATCCCACCTGGGTAACGGAGAGCATTGGCGGCGTGGGCGAGGACGGTCGCCCCCTCGTTACGCGCAACAGCTTCCGCGTGCTGCACACCCTCTACAATCTGGGTCCGGCCCCGGAGCCCAACCTCACCGTCCTCTGGTCGCAGAACCTGCCGCAGGGATTCAAGGATTTCTGCGCCAAGGTCTCCATCGAGACGAGCGCGATCCAATACGAAAACGACGATCTCATGCGCGATTACTGGGGCGACGACTACGGCATCGCCTGCTGCGTATCGGCCATGCGAATTGGCAAACAAATGCAGTTCTTCGGTGCCCGTGCCAACCTCGCGAAGACCATGCTCTACGCCATCAACGGCGGACGCGATGAAATCTCCGGCAAACAAATCGCTCCGAAGAGCGATGCCTTCGCGGGCGAATATCTCGAATACGATGATCTTGTAGCCCGTTTCGACCGGATGCAGGACTGGCTGGCGGAGGTGTATGTGAGGGCCCTGAATATCATCCACTACATGCACGACCGCTACAGCCCGGAGCACATCATGATGGCGCTGCACGACCGTGAAATCTACCGCACCCTGGCCTGCGGCATAGCCGGCCTATCGGTCACTGCCGACGCCCTTTCCGCCGTAAAGCACGCCCGCGTGCGGGTGATCCGCAACGACGCCGGGCTCGCCATCGATTACGAAGTCGAAGGTGACTACCCGGCCTATGGCAACAACGACGAGCGGGTGGATGCGATTGCGCGCGACCTCGTGCGGGGCTTCATGAACAAACTGCGCAACCAGCCCACTTACCGCAACGCCGTGCCCACCCAATCGGTCCTCACGATCACTTCCAACGTGGTTTACGGCAAGAAGACCGGGCCGACGCCGGACGGCCGCAAGGCGGGCGAACCCTTCGCCCCCGGGGCCAATCCCATGCACGGGCGCGACCGGAAGGGAGCGGTGGCCTCCATGGCCTCCGTGGCCAAGCTTCCCTACGGTGAGAGCCAGGACGGGATTTCCTACACCTTCTCGATTGTGCCCAAGGCCCTCGGACGGAGCGAAGATGACCGCGTGGACAACCTTTGCAGCCTCCTCGACGGTTACTTTGCGGAAAACGGACACCACATCAATGTGAACGTCTTCGACCGCGAAACGCTCCTCGACGCGATGGACCACCCGGAGAAATACCCGCAACTGACCCTCCGGGTTTCCGGTTACGCGGTGAACTTCATCAAGCTCTCGCGCGAGCAACAGAAGGACGTCATCGAGCGGACCTTCCACCAGCTCTGCTAGGTGAGCGGGGAACCCCCATCTCCCGTGCCCTGCGCGCTCCTGCAAGAGAGCCCGGCGCCGTTGCCTGTGCCCGAACCCGGCCCGCCGCCCGCCAGCACCGCGGAACCGTCCGCATCCGTGCGCGGCTTTGTGTACTCGGTGGAGACCTGCGGTTCGGTCGACGGACCCGGTCTGCGCTATGTGGCCTTTCTTGCCGGATGCCCCATGCGCTGTGTGTATTGCCATAATCCCGACACGCAAAACCGGGCGCATGCGCGCGAACGAACCGCCGGTCAGGTGATCACCGATGTCCTCCGCTACCGCCACTTTATCCGGAGGGGCGGGCTGACGGTGAGCGGGGGCGAACCGCTCATGCAACCCGCCTTCGTGCGCGCCATTTTCGAGGAAGCCAAAGCCGCCGGTATCCACACCGCGCTGGACACCTCCGGGTGTCTTGGGGACCTCGCGGATGACCGCCTCCTTGCGGCGACTGATCTGGTGCTCCTCGACATCAAGAGCTGGGAACCGGATCTCTACAAATCCGTTACCGGCGTCTCGCTTGAACCCACCTTGCGCTTCGCCAAGCGCCTCGAAAGCAAACGTATTCCCGTTTGGATACGCTTTGTCCTCGTGCCCGGCATCACCGATGGTGAATCCAACATCTGCGGCCTGGCCGACTATGTCGGGCGGCTGACAAACGTCGCGCGCGTGGAGATTCTCCCCTTCCACAAGTTCGGGGAAGCGAAATACAAAGCCCTCGGTCTGCCGTGCAAGCTCACGGAAACCCCCGCTGCGACGAACGCAGATGTGGAGCGGGCCAAGGCGATATTTGCCGATGCGGGTGTATCCGCCTCCTGACGACAACCGAACCCTTTCCGCAAACCAACCGTCTTATTCCCATGTCCGCCCAACCCAATCGTTGGACCATTGCCGCCGCCGCTGTCGGCGTGCACATCTCCATTGGCTCGATTTACGCCTACAGCGTCTTTAACCGCCCTTTGCAGGAGCGGCTTGGCTGGGATCCGACCGACTCGGCCTGGGCCTTCAGTATAGCCATCCTCTTCCTTGGACTGGCAGCCTCCTTCCTCGGCCCCACGGTTGAGCGCCTCGGCCCGCGCAAGAGCGGATTTCTCTCCGCCAGTCTTTTCACGCTGGGCCTGCTCGTGAGCGCGCTCGCGGTGCACCTGGGCTGGCTCCCGCTGTTCTACCTGGGCTTCGGCGTGATTGGCGGCACCGGCATCGGCGTCGGGTACATCTGCCCGGTCTCGACACTTGTGAAATGGTTCCCCGACCGCCGCGGACTCGCCACGGGGCTGGCCATCATGGGCTTTGGATTCGGTTCGCTCGTCGCGGGAAGCCTGATCCAATTTCTCATTACACACACCGGCCTGACCCTGACCTTCCTTTCCCTGGCAGCCCTCTACGGCACAGTGATGGTTCTTTCCGCCTCGCGGCTGCGCCCGCCACCGGTGGGCTGGATGGCCGAGGAGGTGGCGGCGAAAAAAGCCAAGGGCGGGCGCGGCGACCTGTCCGACATCAACTCCTTCGAGGCCCTGAAAACGGTGCGCTTCTATTTTCTGTGGATCATGCTCTTCATCAACGTGACCTGCGGCATCGCCATTATTTCGGTGGCTTCGCCGATGGCACAGGAAATCGCCGGGCTCACACCGGCGGCGGCCGCCGCGATGGTTGGCCTCATGGGGCTCTTCAATGGAATCGGGCGTCTCGGGTGGGCGTCCTTCTCCGACATCATCGGACGCCCCCTCACCTACACGGCTTTCTTCTTCATCCAGATCATCGCCTTTCTTGCCCTCCCCAGCATCACGCACGCGATCGCTTTCCAGATGGTGATTTTCCTCATTCTCACCTGCTACGGCGGCGGGTTTGCGTCGATCCCAGCCTACATCGGCGACCTCTTTGGAACCCGGTCCCTGGCTTCGATCCACGGGAACGTGCTCACCGCCTGGGCGGCCGCCGGCTTGGCCGGACCGCTCATCGCCGCGCGCGTGCGCGAAACCACCGGCAGCTATAACGGTATGCTCACGGTCTTTGCGGTCTTCTTTCTCGTGGCGCTCATTTGCTCCATCCTGATCCAATTCGACATCCGCCGCGTGCGCCGAATGACTGAATCGAGAGCCTGTTGTCTCGCCCCGGGGACGCGGTAGAGCGGGATCAAGATTCACGCGGGCCGACAAGGAATCCCCGCACCAACTGATCGCCCCCGCGGAAGGACCTCACCCGCGTCTCGCTTAGGCGCAGGGCCTCTCCGGGGGAATCCGGAGACTGGCCGAAAAACGGACCCGGTGCCGCGGCATCGGCCATCAATACCGGAGCCCGGTAGGCAAAAAGGTAATCGATTTTCCCGGCCGCCAAAAAAGCGCTCCACAAGCCCGGCCCGCCCTCCAGATAGAGGCCCGTGAGACCGTCCGCCTGAAATTGATCCATAAAAGAGCGCACCCGTCCCGCCGGCCCAGCACCCTCCGCTTCGAGAGCCCACACCGCGACCGGTGTGCCCTTCAGCCAGGCCCGCGCCGCCTCCGCTTGCGCCCGATCCACAACCAGGGTCGTCTGCCCGGCAAAAGCATCGGCAAACACATGCCAATCCTTCGGAGAACCGGATCGCAAAGAGAAGCCCCCGTCAAAAATAAACCGGCGAGCGCACCGTTCCGCCGCGTCCGGCAAGCGCACCGTGAGGCGAGGATTATCTGCCCAAAGGGTGCCCGCTCCCGCCGCGATGGCCGGAAAATAGCTACGCCAACGGGCCACATCCTCCCGTGCCGCCGCCCCCGTGATCCACTGCGAGCGCCCGCCTGCCGCCGCCACCCGCCCGTCTAAAGTCGTCGCCATCTTCGCCGCCACAAAAGGGTGCCCCCGCGCAATCCAGTGGTTGAAGATCAGGTTCAGATCCGCGCATTCCCGGGCGATCACGCCCGTCTCGACCTCCACGCCCGCCGCCTCGAGGAGTGGCACAGCACGGCCCGCGTGGGCAGGGTTGGGGTCCATCGCTCCCATGACGACCCGCCGAATGCCCGACTTCACGATGGCCTCTGTGCACGGGGGCGTGCGCCCATGGGTCGAACAGGGCTCGAGGGTGACCACCAGCGTCGTCGTCTCATCCAAAGGGGCTCCCGCCTCCCGCCAGGCCGCGATGGCCTGCACTTCCGCATGCGGCCCGCCCACCGGCGCCGTGTGACCGGAGGCCACCACCGCGCCCCGGTGCACCACCACCGCGCCCACGGCCGGGTTGGGGTGCGTGTGGCCCCAGGCCTTGGACGCCTCCTTCAGCGCCGCCCGCATCCAACGCCGCGCGCTCACCCGATTGCCCGGACAAAAGGATTGCTGCGCATCTCCTCCCCCACCGTGGTGGCAGGACCATGGCCCGGATAAAGCACCGTTTCCTCCGGGAGCGTATAAATGCGCTCACGGATGGAGCGCTCCAGCGTCGGGAAGTCCCCCAACGGCAAATCATACCGACCAATCGACCCCCGGAAAATCGCATCTCCCGAAAACGCCACCCCCTCATTTGGAAAATAAAAGAGCAGGCTGCCCGGCGCATGACCCGGCACCGCCCGCACCTCCACGCGTGTGCCGAGGAGCTTCAGTTCATCCCCGTCCTCCAGCCAGCGGTCAATCGTCACCGGATTCATTTCCAGCGCCGGGATGCTGAAGCTGCGCATCAGTTCGGGCGTCTCAAACAAAGCACGGTCTCCCTCGTTTCCATAGACGGTTGTGCCAAAGGCGTTGAAGCGATGCGCATCCAAAATGTGATCCCAGTGTCCATGGGTCAGGAGCAGCGCCTCGAGGCGAAGGCCCTCGCGCACAAGGATGCGCTCCACCGTGGCAAAGGCGTTCAACGGGGCATCCACGACCACCGCGCCGGTTGATCCCGACCGCCGGACAAGAAACGCATTTGTCCCGATCGGGGGCAGCTCAAAGGTATCGATTTGCAAACTCATAATCGGCCAGTCTGCCACCCCCGCCGTCCTTGCCAATTACCAAAATACACCGGGCGCGGTTCGCCCTTGCTTCGCCCCAAAGCCCTCCATACATCCCCACCATGCGTATTCTCCACACGGCCGACTGGCATCTCGGACAGAGCTTCTTCGACCGCGACCGCCTCCCCGAACAAACCCGGTTTCTCGACTTTCTCCTCGAGCAAATCGAGCAACGGGCCGTCGATCTCCTCATTGTCGCGGGCGATGTCTTTGACGTGGCCAACCCTCCCCGCGCCGCCGAGCAAGCATACTACGACTTTCTCACGCGCCTCCACGCCTCCGGCCCATGCGAGGCCCTCATAATCGGGGGCAATCACGATTCCGCTCCGCATCTTGATGCGCCCCGCCGTCTCCTAGCCAATCTGCGTATCCGAGTTGTCGGAGCCTTCCCGGAAGACCCCGCTGATGCCCTTTTTCAGTTTGAACGAGGGGATCAACGCCTCCACATCGCCGCCGTTCCCTTCCTCAGGGACCGCGATGTCCGCCGCGCCATAGAGGGCGAAACGTTTTCCGAAATGGAGGCCCGCACCAAAGCCGGCATCCTCGCCGTCTACTCCGATCTCGCCCAGCGCCTGGAAGGGCAAATGGCACCCGGCGACGTGGCCCTCGCCACCGGACACCTCACCGCCGTCGGCGGGCAGCTCTCCGAGAGCGAACGCTCCATCCACATCGGCCACCTCGGGAGCATCGCCGCCGGTCAGTTGTCGGGGATTTTTGGATACGTGGCCCTCGGTCACCTCCACCACCCGCAGGCCGTGGGCGGGCACGCGCACATCCGGTATGCAGGGAGCCCCCTGCCCCTCAGTTTTTCCGAATCCGCCGAGAAGCAAATCCGCCTCCTCACGCTGGAGGGCGGTATTCTCTCACAGGAAGCCATCCCCATTCCGCTTGCGCGCCGCCTCCATCGCCTCGAAGGCAGCGCGGAAGAAATTGAAACCCAACTCCTCCACATCACCCCGGCCACGGGGGACGAACTCACCCCCTGGGTCGAAGCCACTCTCACGAAGGGTGCCCCCAGCCCCGCCATCAACGAAAACCTCCGCACCATCGCCGCGCGAAACGGCCTCGAAGTGCTCAAAGTCGCCTTTCGCCGCACCGCCGCCTCCTCCACTGATTTCTGCCGCGCCGAAGACCTACGGAGCCTCACCGAATGGACCCCCGCCGAAGTCTTCGCCAAGCGCCTCGAAACGGCCGCCAGCGACACACCCTCCTCGCAGCTTCAATCCGCCTTCAACCACATCCTTCACCTCGTCCAGGAAGAAGCTCCGGTGCCATGAAGATTCTCAAGATCAGTTTCCAAAACCTCAACTCTCTCAAAGGCCGCCACACCATCGACCTCGAAGCCGGTCTCCTTGCCGAAGCCGGCATCTTTGCCATCACCGGTCCCACCGGAGCGGGCAAAAGCACTCTCCTCGATGCCATCACACTGGCCCTCTTCGGAAAAGCCGCCCGCTACGGAGACGATGCCAACCCCGGAGACGTCATGACCCGCGGCGAAGGCGAGTGTATGGCCGAGGTCACCTTCGCCTGCCACAAGGGCCGCTTCATCGCCAAATGGACACGCCACCGCGCCCGTTCCAAAGCCGAGGGAAACCTCCAAACCCCCAAGCGCCTAATTGCCCGCGCGGACGACGGGACCCTCCTCGCGGAAAGGATCAAGGAAGCCGATGCGCTGATCGAAGACCTCACCGGCCTCGACTACCAGCGCTTCCTCCGCTCAGTCCTACTCGCCCAGGGGCGTTTCAAAGAGTTCCTCGATGCGAATGACAACGACCGGGGCGATCTCCTCGAAAAAATCACCGGCACCCGCATCTACTCCCTCATCGGGCAGAAAGCCTACGAGGTGGCCGCCGCCAAACGCGAAAAAATCAAACTCGCCGAACAGACCCTCGGCGGCCTCCGTCTGAAAACGCCTGATGAACTCCAGGCCCTCCATGACGAGGAAGCCGATTGCAACACCCGCCTCAAATCCCTCAAAACCCGCCTCGCCGAAGTTACCCTCATCCTCCAGCGCGCCCAACGCTCGGCTGACCTCCACAAGGAGGACGAACGCCTCGCACAAGACCTCCGCGAATGGGAGAAACGACACCAGGCCTTCGCTCCCCGCCAAGCCCGGCTCGACGCGCACACCGCCACCCTCCCCTTCCGCACCGCCCTCATCGAGCTGCGCAGCCTCGAACAGCAGAAACGGACGCTTGCCCGCGAGATCCAAACCCTCGAAGACACCACACGAACGCACCAGGCAAAAGCCCGCGCCACCCTCGCCGCTCTCCTCCAGTTTATCGAGCAAGCCAAAACCGGGCACGCCAACGCCCTCAAGGAAGCGGAGAACAACCGCAAAACGCTCGGCCAAACGCTTGACCAAATCAATGCATGGCTCAAAGAGCACGCAACCGATGCCCGCCTCGCCGAACGCCTGCCCAAACTCCAGGAACAAGGCGAAAACGCCCGCCTCGCTGACAAACACCTAACCGCGCAAACCCTCGGAAACCAAAAACTCCGGAACGAACTATCCAAGTTCCAGGAACAGGTTATCCAAACTAAAAAAGCGGCCACGGATGCCGATCGGGCGCACACCGAAGCCCGCGCCCATCTCCAAACTGCCGCAAAGGACTTGGCCGACGCTTCCGATGGGAAACTCCCCGCCGATTGGCTCCGCGACAGCGAATCGCAGGCAAGCCGCCTCGCCGACGCCAAAACCCTCGTCCACCTTCAACAAACGTGGATACGCACGCGCCAAACGCTCCAAGCCCTCGACGTTAAGGCTCCCGATCAAACAAAAAACCTCCTCGACGCCAAGGCCGCCGTCGCCGGTAACCAAGCCGCTCTCGAAAACGAAAAGAAAATCCTTCAGGACAAAAACCGTATTCTCGTTCAAGCCCGCCTCATTGCCTCCCTCGAAGCGCACCGCGCCCACTTGCGAGACGGTGAACCCTGTCCACTCTGCGGTGCCCAGGAGCACCCCTACGGGCGCGACCTCCAAGTCAATCCGGATGCAGACGAAGAGGCCCACGACGAACAGGAAAAGCGGGTCGAAGCGGCCCGGAAAAAGCTCGAAGCGTCGGTCAAAGCCCACACCCAAGCCGAAACGCAACTCCGCCACCATGATGAGCGTTCCGCTGAAGTGAAAAAGCAACTACAGGAAAATGCCGACGCCTTCGCGGCCGCTGCCGAAGCCATCCAATGCCCCCACGGCCTCGAAGAGGCAACGGCCCTCACCGATTGGATGGCTTCCCTCGAAAACAAGCTCACCGCCGCGAAAAAGCGCACGGCCCGCCTCGCCGAACTGGAGCACATTCGTCAAACGCGGGAGAAGGCGGTCGCCGCCGCCCACAACAAACTCCAACTCGCCCAAGCAGCGCTAAAAACCGCCCGGGAGAGCGCCGAACAGACTGAAAAGAGCCTGGTCGCCGCGACCGCTGAGCTGACCACCGCCACCGGAGACGCACAAAACGCCCTCTCCGCCTTCAACGCCACCCTGGGCGATTTCAGCGCCCCGGCCACGGGCGCAGAGGCTACCCGCACCGTGACCGCCGCCCTCGCCGTGCGCTCAAAGGCCTTTGCCGACAAAACAACCGAAGCCGCCAACGTCCGCCAATCGATTGACGGGACCACGCGGCGCATCGCCGACCTCCAACGCGACATTGCCGCCCTTTCCGAAGAACAGAGCGAATGGAGAGAGCGCCAGCAGAAACTTGGCCAGGGAGAGGCACGGGCTCTCGTTCTCGACATCCCCGCTTCCCCCGCCGCTCGCCGTGCGCTGGGTGACGCTGCGCTGCGCCAAGCCCACGAAAGTGCCCAATCCCTCGCGGGGAAACGAAGGGATGCAGACACGCTTGCGGATCGTATTGAAAAATACACGACAAACCTCCTGGCGGATCTTTCCAAAACCGCCTTTCCCGACATCAATGCCCTCGAGTCCGCCCATCTCGGCGAGGCCACCCACCGCACTCTCAACCAGGAACGCGAGCAACTCCAGACGGACCACACCGCCCTCCAAACCCGCCGCAAAAGCATTCGAGAGGAACAGGAAAAGCTTACCCATGCAGGTCTTCCCGACCCCCAATCCCTCGAAACACTGCGAAGCGAAAGCGCCCGTCTGACAACAGACAACGACGCCCTTAACCAGCGACTCGGCGAAATCAAAAACACCCTTGTGGCTGACGCCAAATCCCGCTCCGACATGCAGCGGCAACTACAGGAACTCGAACGCCTGCGCGCCGACGCTCAGCTATGGGAAGAACTCAATGCCCTCATTGGTTCCGCCAATGGCGACAAGTTTTCCAAGTTTGCCCAAGGTCTCACTCTGGCTCAGTTGCTCCTCCTCGCCAACCGGCACCTCCTCCACCTCAACGAGCGCTACCAAATACTCCGCACCGACGAGGCTGGCCTCGGCCTCCAAATCGTCGACCGCTACCAAGCCGACGCCCTTCGCCCCACCCACAGCCTTTCCGGCGGCGAATCCTTTCTTGTCAGTCTCGCGCTCGCCCTCGGCCTCTCCGATCTTGCCGGAAGCGATACCCGCATCGAAAGCCTTTTTATCGACGAGGGCTTTGGCACCCTCGATGCCGCCACCCTCGATGTCGCCCTTGCCGCCCTGGAAAACCTCCGTATGGCCAACCGCACCATCGGCATAATCTCCCACGTCGAGACGCTCAAACAACGCATCAGCGCCCAAATCCAGGTAAGCAAAACCGCCGAGGGCTTCGGCCGTCTTGACATCGTTAACGCCAGCGGTTTCTGACACCGCCGGTTTGCCATCCGATCAATGCCGGGCTCGGCTTCGCCGAATCGGGGAACCCTGGCGGCCCCTCACGAAGCCGTGCGCTCAACGTGGAGAAAGTGCTGCCACGCCTCGTCGATGTCGGAACCCGCCGCCACCGAAACGAAGGGCCGCCAGCGCGGGCGCTCCGGTTTGCGGATCAGGCGCAAGCCCGCTTCGTGCGGGAGCCGGTTTGCCTTCAGCGAGTTCATTTCGCGCGAGCACGTCACGATGTTTTCCCACGTCGTGCGCCCACCCCGGTCACGGGGAATGACATGGTCCAGCGTGAGGTCCTTGATTTTGCACACCCGCCCGGAGTATTGGCAGGTGAAATTGTCGCGCTCGAATACGCTCTGCCGGTTGAACTTCACCTCGGCCACGGGAAGACGGTTGAACTCCTTCAGGAGCAGGACCTTCGGCAAGAGAATATTCATGCGGATGGTGCGCACAAAATCCGATCCGGGGGGCGGCGTGCGCAGCTCCATGGAGTAGCTGAGCCACTCCGCCGTCGTCATGGGAGCGAAGTCTTTGCCAAAGGTGTTGATGACCCGGGCGTGGTCCTGCCAGAGAAGAGAGAAGGCACGGCGCACTCCGATGATGTTCACAGCCTGCCAATTTCGGTTCAAAACCAAAACCCGCCGCCGTGGCATGCGACCGTTGCTTCCCAAACCATTTATCTCCTCTTCCGTTGCCGAGTTCATCTGCAATGAGCGCAAATGTGGCCATCGTCTCCCCCCTGTCAACGCCGTCTTCGCCCAAATGGTCGCCCAACGCGTGACATTCGTGCAAATTGCCCCAAGCGCCCTGCTTGCAATTTTTCGAAGGATTCGATGCAGTGGTTTCCTTGAGTTCGTCTCCCCCAAGCCCTGATGCTGAGCCCCGCACGCCGGAGGCCGGACCTCATGCGCCCGCTGTCTCCGCAGCGGCGGAACCGGTCAGCCCGCCACAGATAGATATCGATCTCAAGATCGGCCCGCAGCCCACCGACACGTCCTGTGGCCCCACCTGCCTGGAGGCCATTTATCGCTACTGGGATGATCCGCTCCCCATCGGAGACCTCATCCGCGAAGTGCCCTCCCTGGATGATGGCGGCACCCTCGCCGTCTCTCTCGGGCTCCATGCCCTCAAACGGGGATGGCGGGCGCGCCTCTACACCTACAACCTGCGCGTCTTCGATCCGACATGGTTTGACCTCCGTCCGAAAGTCATGCGCCACCAACTGGCCGCCCGCATCACCTGCACCCGGCGCGGCAAACGCCACATCGCCGCCAAGGCCTACCTGCGCTTTCTCGAAAAAGGCGGCGAAGTGCGTTTTCAGGATCTCACCGGTCGGCTCATTCGCCGCTACCTCGACCGCCACATCCCCATCCTCACCGGCCTTAGCTCGACTTTCCTCTACCGCACAATGCGGGAAATCCCCGAGACAAATGAGGACGACGACATCCGCGGCGAACCGGCCGGCCACTTTGTCGTTCTCACCGGCTACGACCGCGAAACACGGGAGGTCCTGGTTGCCGATCCCTATGAAGCCAATCCCTTCTCGGCGGACCGGCGTTACCGAGTATCCATGAATCGTCTCCTCAACGCCATCCTTCTTGGCGTGCTCACTTACGATGCCAATCTCCTCATCATTCGCCCTCCCAAATGAACCCCTTCCTCCTCGTTGTCGATAACCCCGACCGGTGGCCCATTGATGTGCCCGGCGTGCGCGTCGTGGCCGCCCGCACCTACCTTTCCGATCCCGCCTTTGTCGAGAACCGGCGCTTCAAGGTCCTCAACATGTGCCGTTCCTACCGGTATCAAAGCGTCGGATACTATGTTTCCCTGCTGGCAGGTGCCCGCGGGCACCGCCCCGTCCCGAGCGTCTCCACCATCCTCGACCTGAAGTCCCAGTCGATCATCCGCTCGGTGTCGGCCGACCTTGAAGATACAATCCGGCACTCCCTCCAACCTCTCCAATCGGACAAATTCACCCTCTCGATCTACTTTGCCCGAAACATGGCCAAGCGGCACGACCGCCTCAGCCGCGCTCTCTTCAACCTGTTCCCCGCGCCGCTCCTTCGCGCGCACTTTCGCCGGGAAGGCGAAGACGGCCCCTGGAGCCTCATCAATATTTCGCCCATCGCTTCGAGCGACATTCCCGAAGACCACCGGTCCTTTGTCCGCGAAGCGGCCACGGCTTACTTTTCGCGCCCCGTCTTTGCCCGCAAGAGCCGCAAGGCTTACCGCTTCGACCTCGCGATCCTCGTCGATCCCCGCGAGGCCACCCCCCCCTCCAACGAACGCGCCCTCCGCCTCTTTGAAAAGGCGGCCGAAAACCTCGGCATTGCCACCGAGTTGATCACAGCGGAGGACTACGGGCGCCTATCCGAGTTCGACGGGCTCTTCATTCGCCGCACCACCTCCGTGGACAACTACACCTACCGCTTCGCCCGCAAGGCAGAGGCCGAAAATCTCGTCGTCATCGATGATCCCCTCTCCATTCTCCGCTGCGGCAACAAGGTCTTCCTCGCCGAAGTTCTTAACCGCCACCACATTACCACACCGCGGACCCTGATCATTCACCGCGACAACGTCGCCGCCGCCCCCGGATACCTTGGCCTCCCCCTCATCCTCAAACAGCCCGACTCCTCCTTCTCCCAAGGCGTCGTCAAAGCCAAAGATGCCGACGAATATAAACGCCTCATCGCTGAGCTGCTCGACGATTCGGAAATGGTCATTGGGCAGGAGTTTCTCCCCACCCCCTTCGATTGGCGGGTCGGGGTGCTTGAAGGCAAAGCCCTCTACGTCTGCCAGTACTTCATGGCCCGCGGACATTGGCAAATCTACAACCACGACAAAAAAGGCCGCGACTTCACCGGAAACGCCACCACCCTGCCCCTCGACAAAGCCCCGCCCGCCATTGTTGAAACCGCCGTCAAAGCCGCCAACTGTTTTGGCAACGGGCTCTACGGCGTCGACCTCAAAGAAGTCAACGGGCGCACCGTGGTCATTGAAGTAAACGATAACCCCACCGTCGACCACGGCATCGAAGACGAGGTCCTGCAGAACCAACTCTACGAAGCCATCATGCGCTGTTTCCTGCGCCGCATGGAAGCCAAACGCGAAGCCCGGTAGACCGCCGCCTCCACCCATTTTTATGTCCGCACCCTTCCACCTCTTCGAACGCTACGGCGTGGAACTCGAATACATGATCGTCGACAGCGCCAGCCTCAATGTGCGCCCGATCGCCGATAAGATCGTCCATGCCGTTGGCCTCGGGCGCAAAAATGAAGTCAAGCACGGCAACCTCCGCTGGTCCAATGAACTCGTGCTCCACGTCATTGAACTGAAGACCGATGGACCGGCGCGATCCCTCGATAGCCTCGCCACCGACTTTCAAAAGGAAGTTCGCTACCTCAACGGGATGCTCGCGGACTATGCCTGTTGCCTCCTTCCCACGGCCATGCACCCCTGGATGGACCCCCACACCGAGACCCGCCTCTGGCCACACGGAGACCGCGCCATTTACCAAGCCTTCGACCGCATTTTCGATTGCCGCGGGCACGGTTGGTCCAATCTCCAATCCACCCACATCAACCTGCCTTTTCACGGAGACGAGGAATTCCGGCGACTCCACAGCGCCATCCGTCTCATCCTCCCCCTCATCCCGGCTCTCGCCGCGAGTTCCCCCATCGTCGAAGGCAAGATCGGCCCCAAGCTCGACATGCGCCTCGAGCACTACCGCCACAACTGCGCCCGCATTCCCTCCATTACCGGGCGCGTCATCCCCGAACGCATCCACTCCCCCGCCGAGTATGCGGAAAGGATCCTCCAGCGCATGTATGCCGACATCGCTCCCCACGACCCCGAAGGCATCCTCCGCGACGAGTGGCTCAATGCGCGCGGGGCCATCGCCCGCTTCGAACGCGGCACCATCGAAATCCGCGTCCTCGACATTCAGGAAAACCCCGCCGTCGACCTCGCCATCGTGCAGTTCATCGTCGCCATCCTCAAAGCCCTCGTGAGCGAAACTCTCTCCCCCCTCAAGGCGCAGGAAGCCCCCCTCGGTGCCGACCTCGCCGACACCTTTCTCCAAAGCCTCACCACCGGCAGCGACACCTTGGTCAACAACGCCGCCACCCTCAACGCCTTCGGCCTTGCCGACACCCCCTCCGCCACCCTCAACAACATTCTCTGGCACCTCCTCCGGCGAGTCGCCACGCTCCGACACCCCTGGCGTCCCCTCATTGAAAAGATCCTCCGGCAAGGCTGCCTTGCCCGCCGCATCCGCCGGGCACTGCCCAAAGCCCCCAACCGCGCCGCTCTCCACACCCTCTACGACCGACTCGCCGCCTGCCTCCACAACGGTGAATTTTTTGAAGCCTGAGCCCGGCACGGCCCTCATCCTCACCTGCGAGCACGCCACCGCCGACGTGCCGCCCCCTTACCGCGACCTCTTCGCCAGCGAAGCCGCCCAAGCCGCCCTTGCCTCCCACCGCGGCTGGGATCCCCAGGCCCATCTCCTCGCGAATCACCTCCACACCACCACCGGGGCTCCCCTCATCGTCGGCACGGCCACCCGCCTCCTCGTCGAACTCAACCGCTCGCCTCACCACCCTGCACTCTGGTCCGAGTTTACCCGTGCCCTCCCCTGGTCCACCCGCGAGCACATTCTCCGGACCCTTTATTTCCCCTACCGCCGAGAAATCGTCGACCGTATCCGCCACCACCTCTGCAGCGCCCCCCGCGTCCTCCACCTCTCCCTTCACACCTTCACCCCCATCTGGAACGGCCAGCCCCGTCCCATCGACCTCGCCCTCCTCTACGACCCTCACCGCCCCGCCGAAGCCGCCTACGCCGCACAATGGCACACCCGCCTCACCCACCACCACCCCCACCTTCGCCTTGCCCACAACGCCCCCTACCGCGGCACCGACGACGGCCTCACCACCACCCTCCGCCAGCACTTCGGCCCCCGCTACCTCGGCATCGAACTCGAATGGAACCAAGCCCTCCCCCCCCATCCCGTATACCTCTGATTTGAAAAAATAATCACACAGTCTGATTATTGATTGACTTCTGGTTGGGGAGCTGGCTGGTATGGGGCATGCGAATCAAGATGCGTAAGCGGTTGGGGGTGTATCACTGTGTGAGCCGGGTGGTGGACCGGCGAAGGGTGCTGGGGGAGGTGGAGAAGGAGGTGATGCGCAAGATCCTGTGGCGGGTGGCGGATTTTTGTGGGGTGGAGCTGCTCACTTATTGCCTGATGGGCAATCACTTCCATGTGCTGGTGCGGGCAGGGAAGGAACAGGGTGCGGCGAGCGATGCGGCGGTTTATGCGCGGGCCGAGGGCTACTATGCCAGCGGACAAAGCTTGGCGCAAAAGGAGTATTGGGCGGAGATTGAGCGGGCTTACCGAAAAGGGGGCGAAGATTGGACCGGGTGGGCGGAGCGCCTGCGGGCACGGATGGGGGATGTGTCGTGGTTTATGCGGCTGTTTAAGCAGGGGTTCTCGGTGTGGTTCAACCGGCGGGGAGATCGCACGGGGACGCTCTGGGAGAGCCGTTTTACGAGCGTGTTGGTGGAGGATGCGCCGCTGGCAGTGGCGACGGTGGCCGCTTACATCGATTTAAATCCGGTGCGGGCGGGGCTGGTGAAGGATCCGAAAGATTACCGGTGGTGCGGGTATGCGGAGGCGCTGGCGCGGGGAAAACGGAGGCGTCCGTCGCTTTGTTGTTTGTTTCAGGCGAAGGATTGGGCGGAGGCGCTGGCGCGGTATCGCCTGATCCTGTTCAACAAGGGGGCATCGGGGAAACCGGGGCAGGCTTCGATTTCGCCGGAGGCGCGAAAAGCGGTGCAGGTGCAGGGCGGGCGGTTGGGCCTGGGGTCGCTGGTGCGGCACCGGGTGCGCTACTTCACGGCGGGAGCGGTGGTGGGGAGCCGCGCATTTGTGGAGGCATGCTTTGCGGATTTCCGTGAGCGGTTTGGGCGGAATCGGAAGAAGGGGGCGCACGCAATGCGCGGAGGCGACTGGGAGGGACTGACGAGTCTTCGGGATTTGCAGAAGGATATTCCGGGATAACCGCCCCCCCAAGAGATCCGGCGGCAAGCAATCCCATCCATTTAGATCGAACCGCTCCCCATTGCCATCGGCGATTGACGCCTGAAGAAAAGCGGCAAACCTTCGTCTTATGCCCAAGGAAGCCGTTCTCCTCATCAATCTGGGATCGCCTGACTCCACATCCGTCGGCGATGTCCGCCGCTACCTGAAGGAATTTCTCACGGATGAGCGGGTCATCGATGTCCCCTTTGTGCGAAAATTTGTCGTGCCGGTGATCATTCTGAACACGCGCCCGCGCAAGTCCGCCGAGGCTTACAAAGAGGTGTGGCTGGAGGAGGGTTCTCCGCTCCTCGTGACAAGTCGCCACCAGCAGGAGCTTGTGCAGGTCGAGACAACCATGCCCGTGGCCCTGGCCATGCGTTACGGCAATCCCTCAATCGCCGATGTGCTTCGCGCTCTCCTCGCCGACGGCGTGGACCGTCTTTTCGTTTTGCCCCTCTACCCCCACTACGCGATGTCGAGCTACGAAACAGTGGTGGTGAAGGTGACGGATGAGATCAAGGCGCAGTGCCCGAATCTGGATGTGGAGTTTCTCCAGCCGTTCTACAAGGACCCCGACTACATCGAAGCCCTTTGGGAGAGCGCCCGCCCGTATATCGAGAAGGGCGATTTCGACCGCTTGCTTTTCAGTTTCCATGGCATTCCGGAGCGTCACCTGCGGCTGAGCGATCCGTCCCACGCGCACTGCCTCTGCACGCCGGATTGCTGCAATCGCCCGAGTGTGGCCCATGCCAGTTGCTACCGCCATCAATGCTTCGAAACCGTGAAAGCCTTTGTGGAGAAGGCAGGGCTGGCCCCCGAGCAGTATTTCGTCTCTTTCCAGAGCCGACTGGGCAAGGACCCCTGGCTCAGCCCCTTTACCGACACGACCTTGGTTGAGTGGGGCCAGAAGGGCGTGAAGCGGGTGAAGGTCATCACCCCGGCCTTCGTGACGGACTGTCTCGAAACGCTCGAAGAAATCGCGGGCGAGGGCAAAGAGCTGTTTGTTGAAGCGGGCGGCGAAGAGTTCGAACTCATTCCCTGCATGAACGAACACCCGCTGTGGATCCGTTTCCTCGTGGAGCGTATCCGCAAGTGGAGCTGCACGGAAACGCCTGTCGGGGCCTAGAGCGCGCGTATGGAAACCGCGCGCTGGCTCATGCTCGCCGGGCCGCTGCTCTACGCGCTCGCAGCCGGTTTGGCTCTTGGCTACCTCCTCGCCCGCCGGGCACCCTCGCAGGGTGTGCTCTTCGGGATTGTGTCGTGCGGATTCGTTTTGCACTCGGCGGGCTTGCAGATGCGGGGCATGGCGGTCGGCGGTTGTCCCATCGGCAACCCGTATGAAGTGTTCCAATTCATCAGTTGGTCGATCACGCTCGTCTACGTGTTCACCGGTCCGGTCTTCCGCATGACCATTCTCGGGACCTTTTCAGCGGCCTTGGCGGCTATCCTGGGCCTTCTCCCGGCAGCGGTGCCCGCCTGGGACGAAACCCGCCGCAGCGGCTTCATCGGAGGTAATCCCTGGATCGAGACGCATGCCGCCCTCGCCCTGCTCAGCTACGGGGTTTTTGGCCTCCTGGCGACTACAGCGGTGATGTATCTTTTCCAACAACGCGGCCTGCGGCGCAAGCAATGGGGCGACATCCTCCGCTTCCTTCCCTCTATCGTGCAACTGGAAACGATGAATATGCGCCTCCTCGCGGTGGCCTGCGGCATCTTCACGACCTCCCAGGCCATCGGGATGGTGTATTGGTTTTCGGATCCGGGGAGCATCTCTTTTGGCAAACTGGGGATTACTCTCGGCGTCTGGCTGGCTTATCTGCTCATCTTCCTCTTGCGTCTCTCGCAGCGTCTGCACGGGACCCGTTTCGCGTGGTCCTGCGTCGTGCTCTTTCTCTTTGCGCTCCTCGCCCTGTGGGCCGTGGAAATGGACCGCACCGCTGCCCCGCCCCCGGTCGACGCGGTTCATGCGCCTTTTTTCGGTATTCCCCATGGTTCCTGATCGCCCTGCCTACGATATCATCGGATGCAGCCACGCGACAGCCCCCCTGGAGGTTCGCGAGGCTCTCGCCTTAACGCCCGCGCAGCGCGAGCGCCTGCAGCTTGCCTTGGAATGCGATCCGCGCGTGGCCGGGGCGGTGGTGATCCAAACCTGCAACCGCGTGGAAGTCCACGCCAGTTTGGATGGGCAGGCCTCAGTCGTCCTGGAGCACCTCGCCGAGGCCAGCGAATTCCCCGTCGGCACCCTTCGGCAGCTCCACTACCACTACTCGGGCGAACGCGCCGTGGAGCACTTGTTTGCACTCGGAGCCGGGCTCGAATCGGAAATGATCGGGGAAACCGAGATCCTCGGCCAATTGAAATTGGCTTATCGTCAGGCGCACGAGCGAAAGTCCCTCCCTCCTCTCCTCCACCGCGTCTTCCAAAAAGCCTTCCAGGCGGCGAAATGGGCGCGCACGCACACCGCTATCGGCGAAGGCCAGGTGAGTATGGGGAGTGTGGCCGTGGAACTGGCCCAGCGAATATTCGGACGGCTCGAAAGCAGCCGCTGCCTTGTCGTGGGGACGGGCGAAGTGGGCCGTGAGACCGCCAAGGCACTGGCCAGCCGTGGCGTAAAGCAGATCTCCCTCACCGGGCGCACCCTCGGAAACGTGCGCGCACTTGCCGACGACGTGAAGGGCCGCATCGTCCCCTTCGATGATTGGGTGGGGCACCTGCAAGAGGTGGACATCCTCATCTGCGCGACGGCCGCGCCCAGCCTTCTCCTTCATGCGCACACGGTGCGGGCGGCCATGAAGCACCGTCCCGCGCGACCGCTCTTCATTATGGACCTGGCCGTGCCGCGCGATGTCGAGAGCCGCACGGCTGACCTCGACAACGTCTTCCTCTACCTCTTCACGGACCTCGCCGCCATCGCCAACGAACACCTCAAACACCGCCACAGCGCCGTCGACGCCTGCCGCAACGGCCTCGCCGCCCGCGCCCGCGATACGTGGACACGCCTCGCCGGCGGCCCGCTCCCATGAGTTCCCGCAGGCGCACTCCGAAGAAGCCGCGTCTTCCCCTCACCAAGCAGGAAAGGAAGACGCTCTGGACGCTCTTCGCCCTCGCCGCCCTCTCCAGCCTGGGCCTCTGGATTTACCGTTAAGCGCCTGCCAAAACGACGGGTTGGGCAGCCAACGGCTGCGCCCGTAGCCGCGCCGCAAGCACGCGTTCGCCGATGATTCGGGCGCACGCGGCATCATCCAGACGGTCGGTGTGGAGGGTCAGATCACGCCGGAGAGACTCGCCGACGACGGAAGAGGCGGAGGAAGAGCCGAATCACAAAGAAGAGCAGGACTGCGACAATGATGAGGGCAAGAATAGGGAGAAAAACGGCCAGGAGCGAAATGCCCACAGAGCCACCCAGTTCCCCAGTGGAGACCACCGGATTACCCAGACCGCCACTGCCCGCCGTGCTCGTGCCGCGGGCCAGGACGGAGGCTCCCTGAACAACACCCGCACTCCCGCCGCCGACCAAGATGGCGATGACCCACTCCAAAGCTGGCCCCAGCTCCGGCAAAACCGCCGCTGTCGCGGCCGTACCGGCAATGATCGCGGCAGGGGTGGCGATGGTATCGAGAACATTATCGAGCCATGGGATGTAATAGACGCCAACCTCCAGCAGAGCCGCTGTTCCCAGCGCCACGGTGGCCGTCCAGTGCCCCAGCCAGGCGAAACTCTCATTCACCTCAAGATAGCCGAACTGAATCGCCAGGCTGGCGATGAAGAGCGGAACAAAGACCCGCAGACCGGCAGCTGCACTCAACCCCACACCGGCGGCAATCGCGACAATGCTTTCGTGGAACTCCATGCGCCCGATGAAAACAGGCTTTGCCAAGATTTGGCAATCGCCGTGTTCACATCAGGGCACGGAAAGGGAAACGGGGAGAAGTGCCCGCGCAAAGTTCTTAGAAGGTCACGCCCATGTTGAAACGCCACGAGCGACCGGGGGCATAAATGAGCCCGTATTGCGACCGGTCGTTGAGGACATTGTCCACATTGAGCTGCACATAAGCTTCCGCGCGGTCACGCAGAGACCAGGAGTAGCGGAGCATGGAGTTGATCGTGAGGCGGGGATCGGTGAAGGCGCGGATGGTCTCGCCGGTGGTGTTCTCTTTCCGCTGGCCGGAGGTGGTGAAGGCCGAGGCGTATTCCCGTTTGCTTTCCCAAATCCCGCCGAGGCCGACCTGAAAGCCTTCGAGCAAATCCTGATCAAAGGTGTAGCTCGCCCAGACGCTGACCACGTGTTTGGGCGTATCGTCGAGAGCCTCGCCCTTGCCCCACCCGACGCCCGCCCAGGAGGACGTGTCGCGATTGGGCAGGCCGGGGGTATCCCCACCGGGATAGGCTTCATCCGGCGGCACGCCGCCCAGTCCCCAGTTGGCATTGGGCCAGTACCACACCGCCCAACGGTCCCAGTTGTCGCCATCCCAGGGGAACTCAACAAAGGCACCGGGGTTGGTGACGGTCCGCCGCACGTTGGAATAATTGAGGACAACTTGCAGCTGATCGGTAGGCGTGAGGATGAACTGAGCTTCCCATCCTTTCGACTCATCCGAGATCGCCTGGAAGAAATCACCCGTCGCGTAATCCATGGCGGCGGTGTTGACTTCCGGGTCATCAAAACCTTCATACAAAAAGCCGGCCCAGGGATCCAGATCCGTGCGCTCGGAGAACGGAAGGGAAAACTCCTCATTCAGAGCGGCCGCCACCCGGTCGAGATAGGCCGCGCCTTCCGGAGTAGAGGCGTTGATGTAAGTGAAGACGGAGCGCCCGTCAGCCGAGGGCTTGTTGTAGACAGCACCGGATGCCTTCGCGGCGGCCCATTCTTCGGCAGCGGCGAGGAGGTAGCGGTTGGTGGGCTGGCGATCCAGATTCACCTGATCGAGGCGATAGACAATGTCCTGATCGCGCTGAAAATTGCCCTTGATGGGAGCCGGAGCCCACCAATAGCTGAAGGGCACACCATCGCGCTCAATGCGGAAGATGCTGATTGTGGAAGCAATCCGGCCTTCGAGAAAGTTCAGTTTGATGCCCACTTCGCGGGACTTGGCGACAGAGGATTCAATGGCCCGTCCGAGGCCATCCCGCTGGCCACCAAAGTTGGGTTCCACACCCTCGGATTGAAGCGCGAAGATATTGATCCCCCGGCGAATCTCATAGCTGGCCCCAAACTGGGTGGTCGTTTTACTCACCTCCGAATCGGGAAAGCGCTCGATGCCCGCGCGGGACCCAATGACCCCGTAGAAGCCGTCTTTGGAGCTGCTCACATCACGGCGAATCCCGCCGATGAGGAAAAGGCGGTCGTTCAGGAAACGCCCGGAATAAACCGCATAGAGGCCTTCGTTTTCAGCCCGGTTACCGGAGACATCGTAGGGACGGAAAGGCAGCGAGGGCGAGCCATCGGCCTGCGTGGCAAAGCGGATATAGCTGGGGTCGGTGGGGCTCCGATACATAAAATTATCCCCATCGGGGCTGTCGGAGGTGCGGAATCCCTGGTTTTCGTTGGTCTGGCGTTCGTGCGAATAGCCGACGAGGAGGTTGTGTTCCGAGTGGAAAAGGCTACCGGGTTCGAAGAAGCGATCGCGGAAATTGATTTCGGCGCGGATTTGCTCCCAGTCGGTCGAATCAATACTGCCCGCCCAGTTGTATTGCAAAACGGCGTTGTCGACATCGACAAACACATCCGTCCCCGCTCCGTCGATGATCTGACGGGCGCGGATAGTATCCCGGAAGGGCAGCGCGCGCACATTGCTGGGATTCACCGAAATGCCCCCAAAAACATCCCGCCACTCAAAGGTCGTGGAAGACTTGTTGAAGCCGAGGCGAAAATTCACCTTCTCGCCAAAACCCTGCTGGAGATCGATGTTCAGGTTCCACGTGTCCGTGCGGAGGAAGGTGTCCGGTCCCGACCAACGGAACGTGCGCGGATCGCGGCCCGCAAACTCGAGCAAGCCGAAGGTTTCGAGGCGGTCCGTCTGAAAGATGGGGATGCCTTCAAGAGTCGGGGAGCGCACGCTCAGAAAACCAATCGCTATGTCGTTGGCTTGACCGGCCTCAAAATCCACCGTGACGGTCGTTTGCCGGAAGGGCCGCCACTCCAACACCGGGGAGACAAACCAGTGATTTCGCTCATTCAGCTCGGTAAAGTGTTCCCGATCCTCATAGGCCGCTGTCAGACGGTAGCCCACGTAATCGTTGATCGGGCCGGTCACATCGAGGGAAGCCCGGCGCCAGTTGTCGTTGCCAATCCCCAGCGTAAAGGTCTCTTCCCGTCGCTGCAGCGGGCGCTTCGTGAGGTAGTTGACGACGCCGCCGAAATTGCCGACCCCATAGAGAATGGCACTCGGCCCGCGCACCACTTCGACACGCGCAATGTTGATCGTGTCCGTGGCGTGTTGCCGGCGGAAGCCGTTGCGCAGCGTGTTATTCGTCACAAACCCGCGGATCTTGAAGGACGAGTCGGACTTATTGGCCGTCGCGCCCTCGGGGTTGTTGACGTTGCCAAAGCCGCCACTGGGCACGGTAAAGGCGTCGTTCTGGGATTGCAGAATGATGCCCGCACTGTAACGCAGGGCGGCACGCAGGTCCGTGGAACCCGTGTCTTCGATGAACTCCGCGGTGATGACTTCAATCGTGAGGGGCAAATCCTGAATGAGCACATTGATCCGCGAACCCGAAATCGAGTTGGCGGCAAAGTATCCGCGGTCGGCGGAAACATTCACCTCAAAGGGGGATAACTCAAAGATCTCATCATCATCGGAAACCTGGGCTTGGAGTGCCGGTGCCGAAAGGGCCGCAACGGCACCCGCAAACACCCGGAAGAACGACCGGGAAAACGGAAGGGGGGTAGCTTTCATGTGTAAGTGGTTGGGGGGTAATTAGAAAAATACAGAAGCGGGAACCTTCTCCGCCTCAATCTGACTCCGATCTTTGAGGAATCTCTCCACGGGTCAACTCAAAATGCATAAACGTGCATATTTTTTCAGGGGAGAAAAAAACCCGGTCGAGAGTGACCGGGCTTGAAAAGGAAAGCTGTGATTTGCCGGGGAAGGCGATCTCAGTGGGCAAAGAAGTAGGCCCAGGCACCGGCGAAATCTTCGCCCGGGTCGGGCATGTAGACCCAGCGGGCGAGATCATGGACATAGACCCAGGGTTCCATCTCGACGTAGAGCACACCCATGAAGTCACCCGTGTCGACATGGCCGGAGGCATCGACTTCCATGCCACCGAAGGTCTGAGCAGGCGGCGGGGGCTCGCCGTCACCCTCGATAAAGGCATCGAGATTGCTGAAGGTGATCGAGCCGGTCTGCATGGCCGGGTTCACAAAGTCGGTGCGGATCTCAAAACCGATCTGCAGAAGCTGAAACGAATCGTCCAACTCAAGATCCGGGAAGGTTACCCGCAACTCAAACGATTCAGTCGTCCCCGTCAGATCGAAAAACTCGGTATAAGCACCCTTGGTTTGGTGGGAGTTACCGTCTGTGAATCCAAGCATTTTAATGAATGCGCGGGCGATCACGCCGGGAGCGGAGCGAACCGCACTCGCTTCGCCCCTGAACACAATCACGTCGCCGGTTTCAAAAAGGGTGTTGGCCCAAATGCCGTCCGGCGGACCCGCATTGTGCTCCTGGAAGAGAAAATTTTCGATACGGTCGCTGGTGCCATCGTCCCACGAACTAAAGGTGAAGGTGCCCCCCGATTCGGAGACGCGGTCAATGGCTTCGAGCGTGGCAAATCCCCGCCAAACCGCCGTTGGCTGAAATTGGTTGGCACCAGCAAACCAACTGGTGTCCTCACCGAAATTGGTGGGGTCCGTCAAAAGAGGCGTGTTTGCTGAAAGAGCGGTCGCGCCGAAAGCGCTTCCGCAAAGAACGAGACGTGTTATGCTATTCATATTTCGTAATATTTAGTTTTGAGGGTTGGGGTAAAAGAGGCGGTATCCGCCGAAATCGTCAGGGAGTGGCAGCGGGCCACCAGCTCCAGGCCCCGGAGGGGCTGTCGGTGCTCTCGGGCAGATAGATCCACCCGTGGTCGAAAGCGTAAATCCAAGGATCTTCGCTCACGTAGAGCATACCGAGCCAACTGCCCGAATCGGCATAGCTCTCGCCAACGCGGGGGAATCCGCGCCAGAGGTCATCCGCGAGGGCAAACACCCTCACATACTCCACCTCCATGCGCTGCGGCCACTCGCCATCATGATCGATTCCGGAAGGACCGTAGGGAGAGCCGGGGAAAAAGCTTTCATTAAAGACGCCGCCCCACATGCCGCCGACAGCGATGTTGAGGATGAGGTGAAACGGTTGATCGAAGGGCCACCAGGGGCTCAGATCCTCCGGCGGGTTTCGACCCGGGATCGTCTCGGACTTGCGCACGACAAAATAGATCTCGCCGTTGAGTTCGAACTCCATGCGGTCCTCGAACCAGTTCAGCGCATAGGTGTTGAAGTCTTCCGTAGCCGATTCCAGAAAAGTGCTCCCGCCGATGCCGCCACCGCCCAGGTGATTGCGCTCACGCGTGTGCAGCGTGCTGTGGATGTTGTTGGGCACGGACCCGCGAATCGCATGATAGAGAGGGTCCTCTTCGTAGCCGACATGCTCCATGATATCGATCTCCCCGTTATCCGGCCAAAACGCGCCAGGGAAAATGGAGTTTTCGGAGAGCATCCATACAGCCGACCATGTGCCGGTGGTGCGGGGAAGCCGCGCGCGCACCTCAAAACGCCCGTATTGCCATGAATGGAGGCCCCGCGTGAGCAAGCGTGCGGAAGTATACGTCGGGCGACCGGATCCCTCGATCCGGCGAACCTCGATAATCAGGCGTCCGTCCTCGACCCGGGCATTGTCCAGGGAGTCCGTGTACACTTGCACCTCCTGATTGCCCCATCCCCCGCCCCCGAGGTCAAAGGTCCAGTTGGCCGGATTGGGGGGACCGTCGACATCAAACTCATCAGCCCACACAAGTTTCCATGCGGGTTCCGCACTCGCGGAAACCGCCAGAAGAGCAACAGCCGTCAACGAAAGACCAGAATTACGGAGACGGCGAAGGAAGGTGAAGGAGGGGTATCCAAGCCAAAACATACATTGCATAATTATGCATTTAAATGAGATCGCAAGAGAAAAGCGAAGATTTGCCTAAGATTTTTTGGCCCGTCAGGCGGAGGCCGCCGGATGCCCCGTTTTGCCCACCCCTGCCCCATTTTGCCTTCGCGAGGCTTGCCGAAGAGGCTGAGAACCGTCGGACTGCGCAGTTATGAGCGATCCCGAGACCACCGTGGCCGCCCTCAAGGGGGAAATCCTCTCATTTGTAAGAGAGAGGGATTGGGAGCAGTTTCACTCACCGAAGAACCTCTCCATGGCCCTCGCCGCCGAGGCTGCGGAACTCATGGAGCACTTCCTTTGGGTGGAAAGCCGGGAAAGCACCGCCCGCCTGAACGAACCCGGGCGCCGCGAACGCGTGGAAGAAGAGTTGGCCGATATCCTCATCTATGCCTTGGAGTTTGCCAACATGACAGGCATCGACGCCACCCGGGCTATCCGCGAAAAGATCCGCAAAAACTCCCGGCGCTACCCTGTCGGCCAATGCAAAGGCCGCGCGCTTAAATACGACGAGCTTCCGAAAGCGCCACCCCCGGACGCGTAAAGACGATTTTCCCCTCCCGCAGAAGTGCGCCGAGGGCTTGCTTGAAGGCTTTTTTGCTGGCCCCAAAGTGCTCCCGAATCTCCTCCGGCGGGCTGCTGTCATCCAGAGGCAGTGCCCCCCCGCTCGCTCTGAGAGCAGCCAAAATCTGCTCAGCCAAGGGAGCCACCCGCTGGTAACCCGAGGCATCGCGGCGCAAATCGAGCTTATTGTCCGGACGAACCAGGGACACATGCACCCTTAAAGGCTCTCCCAGCTCCGGCGGCGCCCCGGCCTCACTCCCGTAGAGAAGACCCGCGTAGCCATCCTCCGTCACACAAGCAAAGCCCAGGGGGGTGCGGGCATAGACAAATGCCTTCAGTTCCTCGCCGCTCTCGTATGGAGGCCGACCGGATCGCAGGTGGCGGTTGATCCGCGCCGAGGCGACCAGGCGGCCCGAAATTTCGTCGGCCAAAACGGTGACCAGAACCCGCCGCCCGACTCGCACCTCGGCATTCCCCTGCTCCCGGAAGGGTAGCAAAAGGTCTTTTGCAAGCCCCCAGTCAAGAAACGCCCCGACCCCATCATCGATGGCGACAACTTTGAGCGAAGCAAACCCGCCGACCTCCACAAGGGGCGTCTCAGTCGTGGCCACCGGACGGTCCTTTGAATCGAGATAGACAAAAACTTCGATCAACGCCCCCAGGCGCATCTCCGGCGTCACATAGCGCCTTGGCACGAGGATGTTGCCGTAGGCATCGCCGTGAACGTATACGCCGTGATGGTCCTCCCCCACCACCCGCAGGCGATTGTGTCGTCCGATCAGTGCCATTTCCGGTTCAGGCAAAAAGAAGAAGGAACCAGCCGCACAAGTCTCTATGCAGCAAAGATTTGCGCCGTAAACCGATCAAAAGAAACCGCCCTTCTTCTCGATGGCCGCGCGGAGTTCAATCTGAAAATCCGCCACGTCCTCCTGCGTCGGTTGATAACCGGACTTTTTCGGATTCAGGGCCAGGCGCCCCGCTTGGTCCAAAAACCAAACGGCTCCCTGACCGTCGCTGAAAGTGACGGTGCCGCTGACGAGCGCACCGGGCCGGGTAATCGCGTCAATGGCCACCTTCACTCCGCCGACCGGTTCCGGTTCCTCAACCAGATCAGCAGCGGGCGGGGCCTCCTTAACGGGCACGGGATCGCGGCGGATCTCCAGGCCGAGATCATCGATTAAAAAGCGGACGTCCATGTAGGTCGCGCGGATGGCATAATCGGCCTCCAGGCGGCGCTGCACGTCGGCCAATGAAGCCCCCTCGCCCACCCATGCGGCGACGGCGGTCTGTTGTTCCGTTGTCAATTTCATCTTTGGCGTAAGTTTTTTTGTCTCCGCTCCATCAACTGCCCTGCGGCAGATTTCCTGCTCACCACCAGCGGCCGGGTGGGCGGTTCTTGTCGAACTGAAAGACAATCCCGGTGACAAACAAAAAGGCCCAGATAATAAAGAAATAAATCTGCCCGAAGGTCACGCCGAGCACAAAAAGGACAAGGGAGAGCACGATCAGAAACACGCCAGCCTGATATTTTTGCAGCTCACGGCGCTTCGGTTCGGGCTCGGGAGGAGGTTGCGGAGGAATCATGATTCAAGTCCGCCAAAACCCGCTCAAGACGACAACGTTTTTCGCGCGTGCATTTTTCCCCGGGCATCTCTTGACTGCCCTGTATGGAAAACTCCACTCGTTCCGACGGCCGCGCGGCGGATGCTCTGCGCCCGGTCAGCCTACAACCCGGAATCGCCCCCAACGCGAGCGGTTCGGTCCTCATTCGCTTTGGCCACACGCAGGTGATCTGCGCCGCCACGCTGGAAAACAACGTGCCCCGCTGGATGCGCGAGCAAAAGGTGGAGGGCGGCTGGATGACGGCCGAATACAGCATGCTCCCCTACTCCACCCACGATCGCAAACCGCGCGACATCTCAAAAGGTCGCCTGGATGGCCGCACCGTGGAGATCCAGCGCCTGATCGGTCGCAGCCTCCGGGCCGTTGCGGATCTATCCAAACTTCCGGGAATGACCCTCTGCATCGACTGTGATGTGCTTCAGGCCGACGGCGGCACCCGCACAGCCTCCATCACCGGTGCCTACGTCGCGGCTGAACTGGCCCTGCGCCGAGCCATCGCCGAGGGCAAGCTGAAGGAGAGCCCCCTTCGTCAAGCCGTCGCCGCTGTCAGCGTGGGCCTCCTCGGCGACACACCGCTCCTCGACTTGTGTTATACCGAAGATCGCGATGCGCGCGTCGATGCCAACATCGTCATGACGGGCGACGGGCGATTCGTGGAGGTCCAGGCTTCAGGCGAGGAGTCAACGTTTTCCCCTTCGGAAATGGCCGCTCTCACCGCGCTTGCGGAAAAGGGTCTCGTCGAACTCTTTGCGGCCCAACAGGCGGCCTTGGCGTAATTGCCGGTCGTCAACCGGGCAAATTTTTTAGAAAAGGGTTGCCCTGCACGAGGAAGTGGTCTGCCCTCTGAACCTTGGGCCGGGTCCTATGCAACGAAGGACCGGTGAACCCCGCCAGGGCCGGAAGGCAGCAACGGTAGCCAGGATCCTCGTGTGCCGTAGGGTGCCTGGCCCTTTTTTTGTACGAGTGCGGCGAAGCGCGAGATCCCATCCGCGACCACTCTCAACCCCTGACCGCATTCAGAGAGCTTAGACCGGCAGCGGCTTCGGGATCAACCAGCCAAGTGACGCGCTCGCGGAAGGCTTGGAGGATCTGCACGGGGTAGTGGCCTTCCGGGCCTTCCATGACTTGCTTCAGGACCTTGGCTTTGGCCGCGCCGGTGACGATGACGGCGACTTTGCGGGAGCGTTCGAGGCCAGCGCGGGTAATGGTGAGGCGCCATCCCTTTTCCGGCACCTCCACACAAGTGAAGTTTTCCGCCAGATCCACTTCCAGCAACGGACTCCCCGGGAAAATCGAGGCCGTGTGCCCATCATCCCCCATGCCGAGAACGCAGAGGTCGAAGCAGGTTTCGCCGCCAAAGCGCTCCGTCCAGCGCCGGTTGAAGACGGTCGCGGCGGAGTGAGGGTCCACCTGCACCGGCCAAGGCAGCTTGTGGCCTTCCGCGATCTTCACGGGCGTGAGCAGCCGGCGGTCGGCTGTGCCGAAGTTGCTCTCGTCGCTTGCGAGGGGGACCATGCGCTCGTCGCTCACCGTCCACACAGCGCGTTCGCGAACACCGGCGGGAAGGGCGTCCTCGCGCACCGTCCAATCATAAAAGGCTTTCGGTGTGGACCCCCCGGTCAAACCGATAGAGTAGGCGCGCCCGTCATTCCCCGCGTGGTCCATGAGATCCACGAGGCGCTGAAAGAGCACCTCGCGCGGTGCGCAAACGAGCCTGCCATTGCGTGTGGTGATAATCCGAATCTTTTCCTGCATAAATCTGTATGGGGTCTGTGCGGAATCAGCCGAAGAAGAGGCCCTCGGCGAGAACGCCCGCCTCCGGCAAGGGTTCCACGTGCAAAGGTTGGTCCGTCACGCCATGGCCGAAATTGCAGGTTACCCGGCCAGTCCCCGCACGCGCGTGATACTCCCAGGAGAAATGCTTCTTCTGGCTGAGAAAACTCCATTCCACCTCCAGAGTGAAACGGCCGTCCTCACCGGCGGGTTCGGCCCCGTAGATGATCGTCGCCGCTGCGCCCGCCTTGCCCGCTGGAACACATCGCTCCAAGGCTCCCCTTATCCAGGCGAGGAGGTTGCGCCCCTCGCCTGCATGGCCGTCGGCGTAACGCACTGAAACGCGCTCCAGCCCGCCCACCAAGCGGTCCGGCGGAACGGCTCCGAGGAACTGCCCGAGGTGCTGCCGCACGGGGAGCAACCGCGCCCAGGCCAGATCGTGCACGCGCTCGGGCTCCGGCCAATCGACTTCCGAGGCGAGGGCGGGGTCGACATCGCTGTCGAAGAGAACCCGGCGGCACCTTGTGAGAAAGGGCAGATAGCAGTCCCCCACCCGCTCGGGGGGCACGCGGTTGAGCCAATGATAAACGGGCAAATCGGCTTCCAGCCAGAGGGACACCTGGCTCTCCAGGAAGCGGGCGTCGTCTACGCTATAGCCGAGAACCAGCGCCTCGCAGCAGCAGAAATCATGGAGGCTCTTGCCCACATAACACTGGCTGAAGAGCTTGCCTTCGAGCCGCTCGTCCTTGCGCGTGGCGGGGCCCTCCGGACAAAGGACAATGATGCGGCAGGGATATCGCTGGGCGAAAGCGATGGCGGAGTCAAAGCGCGCACGCGCCTCCGCCGCAGAAGTCTCCAGACCGAAATGCAGAATGAGGTTCATCTGCGAGGCGCGGAAGGAAGACACGGGGTGCGCGCCCTCTTTGGGGTCGCCGTCCCACATGTGCCGTAGCATGCGCGTGACCTCGTCCACGGGCATGCGCAATCCCGGCAGGGCGTCGAGGAGCGGATTCGGCACGCTCATACGCCCGGCCGCCTCCAAACGTGGTTGCGTTGCCAAAGCAGGCGCTCGGCCTCGAGTGGACCCCACGAGCCGGCGGCATAGTCCACCAGCCCGCGCTCCCCGCACTCGCGCCAATCTTCGAGGATCGGCGTGATGAGCTTCCAGGAAGCCTCCGTCTCATCCCCCCGGATGAAAAGCGTGCTGTCGCCCACCATGGCATCAAGGATGAGGCGTTCGTAGGCTTCCGGGGTGTTCGAGCCAAATGTCGTGGCGTAGCGGAAGTGCATCTTCACGGGTTGCGTGCGCGTCTCCAGGCCGGGGATCTTGGAGTTGGCGAGCAAGGTCATGCCTTCGTCGGGCTGCACTTGAATGACGAGGGTGTTGGGAGCGAGGTCGAACTGCTTGCTGTTGGAAAAAAGATTGCCGGGCGGTTGCTTGAATTGGATGGCGATCTCGGAAACCCGGCGGGCCATGCGCTTGCCCGAACGCAGGTAGAACGGCACGCCCTGCCAGCGCCAGTTGTTGATCTCGAGGCGCATGGCCGCGTAGGTCTCGGTCGCAGAGTCGGCGGGAATGTTTTCCTCCTGCATGTAGCCCGGCACACGGCGGCCCTTCACGAGGCCCTCGGCATAGCGCGCGCGCACCACGTCGCCGCTCTCATCGGCGGAGAGGTTCAGCGGGCGCACGCCCTTGAGGACTTTCACCTTCTCGTCGCGGATGGATTCGGGCGAGAGCGATACGGGCGGCTCCATGGCAATGAGCGAAAGCAATTGCATGGTGTGGTTTTGGATCATGTCGCGGAGCGCGCCGCTCTGATCGTAATACCCCCCGCGGCTGCCCACGCCCACCTCTTCGGCCACCGTTATCTGAACACAATCGACATACTGGCGGTTCCAAACGGGCTCGAAAATAGCATTGGCAAAGCGTGCCACGAGAAGATTTTGCACCGTCTCTTTGCCGAGGTAATGATCGATCCGGTAAACTTGATCTTCGCGGAAATTGCGCGCAATCACCCGGTTGAGACGGCGGGCGGAGTCGAGATCCTTACCAAAGGGCTTCTCGATAATAACTTTGGCCCCACCCTTCCCGCCCACGGTGTGAGCCGCCAACCCGCTTGATCCGAGATTCTCGATGATCGTCTCGAAGACGTTGGGCGGTGTGGAAATGTAGAAAACCAACTGCATTTCGCGGTCGGCCTCCTTTTGTAACCCGGCGATAAGCTTGGCCAGCTCCGCAAACGCCTTGGGGTCATCATAGGAGCCGGCGTGGTAGCAAAAGCGTTTTTCCAAATTGCGCCAAAGCTGCTCATCAAGGGGACGCCGCGAGAACTCCTCCAGCGCCTCGCGCGCGCTCTTGCGGAATTCCCCGTTTTCCACAGGCTTGCGCCCGAAACCGACGAGGCGGAACTCGGTCGGCAGGAGATTGTCCAGTCCGAGATTGAAGACGGCGGGAATGAGCTTGCGCGCGGTAAGATCGCCGGAAGCGCCAAAGATAACGAGAATCGTGGCAGGCGAACCGCGGTGTTTGCTGAGGCCCTCCAGAAAAGGGTGACGAGTGGTTTCAGACATTGGGCAAAACGGAGTTGATCAAAGACAAAGAAAAATCCAGCCCGACCTCTGCCCGCGCAACCCCTTTTATCAAAGAATTGCCTTTAGAGCGTTCCCAACGCCCGTCAAAGATCTTACTTGCGCCGCGGGCCGAAGCTGCGGATGGGGGCGTTGCGGTTGACCGTGGCGTTGCGCAAGCGATAGACGATGCGGGCCTTTTCCAGATCCCGCGGACTCATTTCCATCTTCACAAGATCCCCCACGGTGATCTTGATAAAGTGCTTCCGGAGCTTGCCGGAGATGTGCGCCAGGACTTGGTGGCCGTTTGAGAGCTCCACACGGAACATCGTTCCCGGGAGAACAGCGACGATCTTACCTTCTACTTCAACAGTTCCAAGTTCAGCCATAAATAATGAGAAATGAGTCTAGCGCGCGATGCATTCGTTTGTGAGCAAGCGGAAAAAGCCTTCGAAGATTCTTTGAAGAAGCATCGAAGTCAAGCGACAAGCGTGAGTTAACCTTTTCGAGGGTGTAATCACAAAGTTTGTCAGACGCTCCGCACCCCTTGAGTTGAAACAGAAGCTCAAACCGCTCGTGGAGGAAGGGGGGCCGACTTCGCGACGGTCGCGACCGTGGTGAAACACCACTGAAAAAATGTGACAACCTTTGTGATCACATACCTTTGCGCCGGGCGTGATTAAAAGTGCAGGGTCTGCATCGGCGGCTTTTAAGCGTCGGTCCCGCATTTATGCGGTCCCCGCTGGTGGGCCCGAACGATGGGCAGCGGGACCGGCTAAAGCCAGAACTCCAACACAATCCCCGCCCATCAGCTCAACGGAAGCGCAAGGTCAGCCGGTGCGTGAATGGCGTGCGGAGGGCGATAACGAAACGCCCGCCATCCGGCGGCGGAGCAAGCGCATCCCGCATAGGGTGCATCCGGTGCGCCACGCAACCAGAGCCACACTCCAAGCGCCAGCCCTCGCCGGACCAGGCTACGGAAGCGCCATCGCCGAAAAACCTGACCTCGCCCGGCGCGACTCGCGACGCCGCCCCCCCGATCTCGAAAAACATCCCGGCCGGAACATCAACAACCCACTGCGCATAGACACCCGGTGCCTCATACTCGGAAGCCCAGCAAAGTTCCGACCCGGTTCGAGTCCATTTCCAGGAAAGTACAGAAGCGGCAGGGGCAAACGCGCGCAAGGGGCGATCACTCCGCCGGGCTTCATAATTTTCCGCCTCCACGCGTATGCCGAGCGGCATTTCGTACCCCGGACGAAAAGCAACGCCACGGGCCTCATGGCGCAGCGCCCACGCAGTCCCGCTACGCTCCAAGAACCGGTCCCCTCTAAAGGCCCCGGTCCCCATGTAAGCGTGAGCCAGCGCCATGCGAAACTCCTCCCCGACGGGTGAGCGCAACACGAGCGGATACGCGTGGCCCGCCATCGCGCGGAAGCTCCACCCCGCGCATCGCGCGCGCCACACGGATTTTGACCGCACAAACCACTCGCCGTCGACCGCGCCCGCCAAAGCAGGGCATTCGACCGGCGCACTGCAGCGCACCTCCCATGCGAGCCAGAGCGCGGCGGAAACCGAGAGTTCTGGGGCGGCCTCCCAAATGGTCGCAAAAAGCGTTTTCAGGGCGTCGCTTTCAACCGGTTCGCCCCCGGCCCTGTGCGCCCGCAAAAGGACATCGAGCAGACAATCGGGAACCACCGCCGCGTTCGCATCCTGCCGGGTTGATAGAACGGTATCGACTGTGCCGTCGCTGTTGAGCAGACGGTTGATCAACTCCAGATTCCGCCGAACATCGCCCAGCCCCTCGGCCCAACCCGCCCAGCGATGAAGCAGTTGAAAGGCCCGGTTGGACACCGCATCATACACGCCCGCGCTCCGCTCCGGATAAAACCCCTCTGCATCGCCGTCCGGTCCTTCCGCCAGATAGAGGTCCAGCTCGCGACGCAGGGCGGCGTCGCCCGTTTCCCGAAAGCCCCACGCCAGCGCGGTCGCCATGACCCAGCGGTGATTGGGTGTGTGAAAACCGGCCCCGGGCAGCCCCTGCAACATCCGCCGGAGGAGTTTGTGCATCAGCCCGATTAGCTCTGCCCATGCCCCGGAAACCTCTCCGGACCTCCCCACCCCATCAAGCAACCCGCACCACAGCTGCACAACAAAAGCCGTGTCCGGGCCGGAGTCCGGATTGCAATCCGGCGAACTGATGCGTCCGTTTTCGTTCAGCGCACTTTCTTCAAACCAGCGGAGGGCCGCACCTATGCGAGCACACCGCGCTTCGACAAAATCCTCGCGCACCACTCCCTCAAACACCAGCCCCGCCACGAGCAGCGCGGTTCCCACGTGGCCTGGAATCGGCACTCCATTGGCATCGAGAAATGCACCGTAGTTCTCATCCCCCTCCGCCAGACATTGCCCCTCACTGAGACGCTCCCAGCCTGCGCGCGCCCGCTCCCAAATCTCCTTTGATGCCAAAATCTGCATCCTTCCCAAGTAACACACCCGAACAGACGGATTCCAGATGATTCGCGGGCCAGCGGATACCAACCCTCACCTCGCCAGGGGCCGCAACGCGGAGCATTCTCAAACAAAAGCCCCTGATAAACAGGGGCTTCTGAAAATGGTGGTGGGAGCCGGATTCGAACCAGCGAACCGATTACCGGAACAGATTTACAGTCTGCGTGCTTTAGCCACTTGCATATCCCACCGTGACCAAAACGAACTATCCAAGAAGCTTTCCCGCCGCTGCCAAGAAGAAAATTTTTCTTTTTCCCCTTGCCTTGTTGGGACTGAATCTCAGTTTCAACGCCGAATCTATGAGAACAAGTCTCAACAAAAAACAAATAGCAGTAATGGGAACGGCCCTTCTTTGGGCGGTTTCGGGGACGGGGAAGCTCTCCGGAGCGGAAGAACGGGAGCCCGTAGAGTTAACGCCTTTCACGGTCTTTGGCTCGGCGGAGAACGTCTACTTCGCGCCCGGTTCGGGCTACTTCCTGAGCGGCGAGTCTTTGCGCGTCCGGCAGATCGACAACATCGAGCAGGCTCTGCGGCGCGTGCCGGGGGTCTACTTTCGCACGGAGGATGGGTTCGGGATTTTCCCGAATATCAGCTTTCGCGGGGTCGGCTCGATGCGCACCACGAAGCTCACCGTCATGGAAGACGGGGTGCTCGCAGCTCCGGCACCCTATGCCAACCCGGCCGCCTACTACACCCCCACGACGGGGCGGATGAGCGCAATGGAGATCCTCAAGGGGTCCAGCCAGATTGCCTTCGGCCCGCACACCACAGGGGGCGTGCTCAACTTCCTTTCCACGCCGATTCCCCAGGAGGCGGCGGGACGCGTGAACCTGACCGTGGGCGACAACGGAGAGTTTCGGATTCTTGCCAACTACGGTGAGAGTTTTGCCCTCGGTGAGGGCGTGGGCGGGCTGCTCGTGGAAGGGTTTTTCCGCCGCAACGAGGGCTTCAAACAGATCGATACCAGCCCCACCTTTGCCGGAGGGGATACCGGCTTCAATAAATTCGAGCCCATGGTGAAGGCTTTTTGGGAGCCCGCCACCGCGCTGCGCCAACGTTTCCAGGTCAAAGTCGGGTATACCGACATGGACGCCGATGAAACCTACCTCGGCCTCACAACCCAGGACCTCCGCGCAGATACACACCGCCGCTACGTGTCCACTCAGTTTGACCGCATCGAAACTGAACACTGGCGCACTTTCCTTCGGCACACCATTGAGTTTAATGCCGATGCGCGCCTCGATACCACGCTTTACTACAACCAGTTCACGCGCTCGTGGTATAAGCTGCACGACGTGCGCGGCATCGGAGGCGGGGCCACAAGCTTGGCGGAAGCCCTTGCCGGCTCCCCCTTCTATGGAAGCGCCGACCAACCCCTTCCCGGCACCGAGGGACAACCGCTCGCCGTCCTTCGCGGAGAAGCGGCCGGAATCTGGCGGGTGCGCGACAACAACCGGTCCTACAAGAGCTACGGTGCCGAGACGATCTTCCAGCAGGACTGGCAAACCGCCTCCCTCAGCCATCGCTTCATCGTGGGCCTGCGCCTGCACGAGGATTACGAAGACCGCTTCCAAAGACAGGACGACTACACCACCGATGAGGCGGGCAATGTCGTGGGCGTCGTCATGCGCCCCGCGGGAACGCAGGACAACCGCCGGGGAACGGCCCGCGCCCTGGCCATACACGCCCGCGACCGCATCGAATGGGACGCGCTCACGATTGTACCCGGCGTGCGTTACGAGCGCGTGCGTTACACAGATGATCGCCGGGGCATGAATCCGGATGCCCCCGACTTTAACCAAATCATCCGCTCCAACAGCGCCACGCTCGATGTGTGGGCACCCGGAATCGGCTTTACCTACGATCTCACCCCCCACACCCTGATCCTCGGCGGCGTGCATCGGGGCTTCTCTCTGCCGGGACCGGGAAATGTTATCGGCAGTGGCTTCGGACCGGAAACCTCGGTGGGCTATGAACTCGGCCTGCGCCACGCCGACAACGGCGGCCTCCAAGCCGAAGCCACGCTCTTTTGGACGGACTTCTCCAACCTTATCGTCCCCGACAGCATCGGCGGCGCAGGCACCGGCCAGGCGGAAAACGCCGGAAGCGTCCGCACACGGGGGGTCGAAGTCTCGCTGGCCTATGATGCCGGGCGTCAGCTCAACTGGGGCTTTTCCAACATCTACGAGATCGCCGTCACCCTCACCGATGCCACCTTGCGCAGTGATCTCACTGCGGGAGGAACGGGCGGTGCGGCCATTGAATCGATTTTTGCCGGCGGCCAACGGGGCAACCGCCTCCCCTACGTGCCCCGCTACCAAATCGCGCTGGGCACGGGCCTCCAGGGCGAGGCTTTCGGGGTTTTTCTCGACGCCTTCTACGTGCCCTCCACCTACGCCTCGGCAAACAATTCCGCGGAAGAAATCAACCCCGTGGGTCGACTGGGTGCGGATGGGCAACTCGGCCCCGCGCCCGACAGCCGGTTTGGCAAAAACGACGCCTACTTCCTCCTCGATCTCACGGCCACTTACGACCTAACCGACCGTTGGCGGCTGACCGCCGGGGTGCAAAATCTCCTGGACCGCGCCTACATCGCCTCCCGCCTGCCGCACGGTCCCCGCCCAGGCCATCCGCGCTTTCTCTTCACCGGCGTTCAGGCATCCTTTTGATGCAGAGATCCGCAAGGCGGGCATCGCTCACGCACAGTTAGGAAATCGCCGTTAAGAGAGGCTTCAAAGGTTCCCAAAATGGTTTGAACCGGAGTGCCTTCAGCCGGTTCCCCGACTGTCCTCCCGGCGAATTTGCCCCTCCGCCCCAGCAGCGAAGGCAACGCGCTCACGGAATCGACCTGCTTCACGCGGTCGACTTCGTGAGCGCAAGTGCGTTAGGGAGCATTTGGGACACTCCGTATTTGCCTGAGCGCCTCGTAAGCCGCGATCCCAGCCGCTGTGGAGAGATTTAGGGAGCGAAGGGGCGAGTTGCTGAAGGACGGAATCCGCAGGCGCGCTTCCGCCCCCACGGCGTCGTGCAACCAATCCGGAGCGCCATGACCTTCATTGCCGAAGACCAGTCCATCCCCCCCGGAAAAGTTCCCCTCCCAGAGTCCGCGCTTGGCGTGCGTGGTGAAGAGCCAAAGACGTCTGGGAGCCAGCGGATGAGCGCAAAATGCCGCCCAATCATCGTGCATGTGAAGGTCGAGCGTCCTCCAATAATCCATCCCGCTGCGCTTCAGATGCCGGTCCGAGATTTCGAACCCCATCGGCCGGATGAGATGCAGCCTCAAGTCCGCAAAAGCGCACATCCGCCCGATGTTTCCGGTGTTCTGCGGAATCTCCGGCGCGAACAACACAATGTGCAAAAGGGGATCGCTCACACCACCTCCTCTTTCCGGGGGCGTGGTGAAAGAAGGAGGGAGGGGGCGTCAAAGGCCCTTGTCGCTGCGGCAAAATTTCGCATGGTCATAATCTCAGGCATTCCTCGTCGCTTCATCATCCAATCGATCCAACCATGTTCGTCACCAGAAAACTAGGCAAAGTTATCCGGGGCCCGGTCACCCTCTTTCACGTCCTCGCCGCCACCCTCCTGGGCAGCTTTATCGGCTTCTCTCCCGGATTCGGGCAGGCACCGGGCTGGAACCTCCTTCTCATCGCCCTTCTCGTTCTCCTCAATGCAAATCTGATTCTTGCAGGGGTCACCATTCTCCTCACCAAGCTGCTTTACCTGCTATTTCTCCCCGTCCTCTTTCATCTCGGCGTGGCCCTCCTCGAAGGCCCGTTCCAAGGAATCTTCGCGCTCTTTGCGAATGCGCCGGTATCCGCTTGGTTTGGACTCGAATACTACGTCGTCACCGGAGGCATCGTCACCGGAGCGATCGTCGGCACCCTCCTCGGCCTGGCGCTGCATCGCCTCATCCACCGATTGCAGGAGAAACTTGGCAAAATGCAGGAGGGCTCTGAAAAATACCAATCCATTAGTCGCCGGAAATGGGTCCGTGCCCTCGCCTGGGTCTTCTTCGGCGGCCTCGATGCCAAGGGGAAGAAGACTTACCGCGAGCTCGCGGAAGCACGGGGTATCGGCAACCCCATCCGGCCGCTCGGAGCTGTCCTCGTGGCCCTCGTCGCTTTCCTTCTCGTCGTCACCTTTATCTTCCTCGACGAACTTGTCCTCACGCACATGGCCCGAAACGGATTGGAGCGCGTCAACCGGGCCACAGTCGATCTGGAACGCCTTGAACTCGCTGCGGGGGAGGGCCGACTCGCGCTGCACGGCCTTGCCTTGGCAGATCGCAACGACCTCCACACCGACCTCTTTCGCGCCGAACGGGTCGTCGCCGAAATCAGCGGAATGAGCCTCTTGAGCCGACAGGTCGCCCTCGACCGCGTTGAAGCCATCAACGCCTCCACCGGCGAAACCCGTCGCCTTCCAGGGCGTTTGATTGGCCCGCCCCCGCGCGAACCCCGCGACCGGCGCATCGAACTACCCGATACCGTCAACCTCGACGACGTGCTCTCCCAAGCCCAAGTCTGGCGGGAACGGCTCGCAAAAATCTCGGAGATCCTCGAAAAAATCGGAGGGGCTCCCGAAGAGACCGATCCCTCCACCGAAGACCGGCTCAGTTGGCGCGAAAACCTCGCCATCCGCGCGCAGACCCTCGGCTATGCCAACGTCACCTCGGATAACATTATCCGCCGCTCGCCCCGGCTCACCATCGGCGAACTCATCACCGAAGGAATGCGCGTCGCCCAGCTCCCCGACGAACGCATCCGCGTGCAAGGAAACCACCTCTCCACGCACCCCCACCTGCTAAAGCAGACCCCGTCGCTCCGAATTGAAGCTCAATCCGGAAGATTTGGCCTTTCCCTGCAAGGCGGTGCCCTCGCCGCAGACCCAGCCCCGAACCAACTCCAGGCGCACATCCGCGACATCCCCGTCGATGAAATTGCCGCGCTTCTCGCCGACCGCGTCCAATTCCCCTTCAGCGGTGGCACCTTCGACGTCCAGACAAGCGGCACCTGGCACGGCGGCGGCGTCGACCTCCCTCTGGAAGTGACGGCCCGCGATACCCAGGCCACCCTCCTCGGCCAATCCTCTCCCATACGCGAAGCCGCCTTCCCCATCCGGGTGACCGGCCCCTTGGCCAACCCTTCCGTGCAAATCCCCTCCGACGCCCTCCAGACAGCCCTCCGCAGCGCCGCCACAGGACGCCTTCGCGACGAACTCGGCCGACAACTCGACAGCCGCCTCGGCGAAGAAGGAAGCGAACCGCGTTCCCTCCTCGACCGCGCCGCTGGCGGCCTCCGCCTACCCTCCCGCAGACCTTCTTCAGACGACGAACCAAATGGTAACCCCTGACGACTCTCCACACACAACCCAGCAAGTCCCCGCATCCACATCCTCAATCACCTCCCCCTCAAAAAGACCCAACCCTCAAGCGCAAGTAATTTTTTAAAATTACCAGGTTTAAATTTTTACCCCGGCCGACAACTCGACAGCCGCCTCGGCGAAGAAGGAAGCGAACCGCGTTCCCTCCTCGACCGCGCCGCTGGCGGCCTCCGCCTACCCTCCCGCAGACCTTCTTCAGACGACGAACCAAATGGTAACCCCTGACGACTCTCCACACACAACCCAGCAAGTCCCCGCATCCACATCCTCAATCACCTCCCCCTCAAAAAGACCCAACCCTCAAGCGCAAGTAATTTTTTTTAAAATTACCAGGTTCAAATTATTACCCTCTACGCTTTGTGAAAATTCCTGAACACCACGATCCAAGCACTCCGCTTAAGCCGCTCAAGGCAAGTATTATTTTCATGGTTATTCATGGCGCTATTCTATGGCGCTATCCTTTAAGTCATGGAGGAGGCTTGACGACGAGGAATGACGTGTGGAGCTTTGGGAGATGGCAGGCGTAGGAAAATTGCTCAAACAGGCGGCAAAGATGCAGAAGCAGCTGGAGGCTTTGCAGACGGAAATGGGTGAAAAGACCTTGGAGGTCTCCAGCGGCGGCGGTGCCGTAAAGGTAACGATCTCCCTGCAACAGGAAGTTCGCGCGATTCGACTGGATCCCGAATTTCTGAAGGAAGAGGCTACCGTTGTGGAGGAAGCCGTCACCGAGGCGGTGCGCGAAGCCGTTGCGCAATCAAAGAAAATGAACGACGAAGCCGTGCAAAAGATTACCCAAAGCCTCCAGGTGCCGGGGATGCCGAGTCTCTTCTAAGGACTTGCCCTTGAGTCCGCATTTTGAGCATTTGCAAAAGTTGCTGAAGCAACTACCGGGACTGGGTTACCGATCAGCAGAGCGCATTGCGCTTCATTTGCTGGTGGAACATCCGGAGCGTTTGGCCGCGCTTCAGGCAGCTCTCTCGGAGGCAGCAACGCATATTCGCCGATGTCCGAATTGCGGTAACCTGTGCGAGGGGGATCTGTGTGAAATTTGCCGCAATCCCCGCCGCCAGGCGAACCATGTGTGCGTGGTGGAGACCGTCCCCGACCTCCTCGCGGTTGAGCGGAGCGGTGCTTTCGGGGGCCATTATCATGTTTTGCACGGCAAGCTCTCCCCTATTCAGGGGATCGGTCCGGAGGATTTGAACATGGCCCGTCTCGGCGAGCGTCTCGGCGAAGGCGGCATTCATGAGGTGACGCTTGCCCTATCCAACGACATTGAGGGGGAGGCCACCTGCCACTTCATTGAGGAAACACTTTTGCGGGGGCGGGATATTCGCGTGACTCGCATTGGCTTCGGTCTACCAAGCGGCGGAGGCGGGCTTCTCTTCGCCGATGCAACCACCCTGCGCAACGCCCTCGATGGTCGCCGCGATTGGAACCGCCCCATCGATCCTTCTGCCTGATTCTTTACCGCTTCAGCATGAAGCGAAAGCCTGGTCTTGCTTCATTCGCCGGATTCCCCTTCAACACCCTTCCATGACAGACAACCCGCTGGTGATCATCGTCCTCTTTCTGGTCGCGGTTTACGTGTTCAAGCTCTGGCTGGACGACTACAAGAAGCAGCGGTTCGGCGAACCGATGGCCAACGCCTTGCCTGGAGCCTTCCCGGCTTCGCGTTTTATTATTCTCGTGGGAGCGATCGGGGCGGTTATCCTCACAATCGTCGAAACAATCGGCGAGTCTGCCCTTGGCGTGAGCGATCAACAAAGTGACATCGCGGTCATTTTTCTCCTGGCCATGGTTGCGGCCGGTTTCATCGAGGAGCTGATCTTCCGCGGATTTCTTTTCGTGGATAAAAAGGGCACGGCGGTACTCTGGGGGAGCATTGTTTTCTTCTCCGTGGTTTTCGCGCTCCTGCACTTCCACTTTTATCTGGTTTGGGAAGATGATGCTCCTTGGCACGACTTCACCCTTCAACTGGACACGAAAGCGCAGTGGACCCTCTTCATCCTCTTCGCGAACTCGATGTGGTTTTATTTTCTGCGCTTTTGCTCACTGAATCCCCGGCGCTCTCTTCTACCCTGCATCATCGCTCACGTGGTGAGTAACCTCGCGGTCTTCTTCATCAAACTCCTCCAAGGGCACGTGACCTCCCTGTGGTAGAGGCATCGAGGGGAAAATTCTGCCCACAAAAAATCCGCGTTCGGCTACCGGACGCGGATTTTTGATGAAAAGAATGGGAAACGGGAAGAAGCCCCCGCTGCGGATCAATCGTCAGGCTGGGTCTTCACGAGGCCCTGCACACGGTCGCCTTCCTTCCAAACACCGCGCCGCTTAAGCAAGGTGATGCGCTCAAAGCGCTTGAGCACATTGCGCTTCTTCTTTTTGCCGGACCCGCCGACGCGAAAACTGGGATGCTGGGACATAACGAATTTGGAAAAGCTGAGGAAAACAGAGATACTGCCACCGAATGGCAAGCCTTTCTTGAGAAAATTCGGCGCAGCGGATCGACGAAGCCCTTAAGCGCGAATTGGGTTGATCCGCCCGAAAGAATATCCAGCCTGCTGTAAGTGGGTTTGGCGGGCACCTTGCCGCCGATCTCCCCCAATCCCCGTTTTCCATCCCCATGAAGCTCCTAAAATTCCTTCCGGCTATGCTATTGCCGGTTACCTTTGTTTCCGCCGCGCCAGACGCGGCGGAGATCATCTTCGCCGGTGAAGCCTACGCCGCCGAACGGGCGGCCCTCACCCGCGACCACATTTTCGCAAACCTGTGGGGTGTCACGGGCGATGCCTTTCCCTTTGAAACAGTGGATGGCGGGGTTTGGCGCTACCGTGCCGAAAACACCTGGCCGGCGGGGTTCTACGGGGGCATCTTCTGGCACTTCGCCGATCTGACGGGCGATGAATCTTGGGCCGACCCCGCCCGCCAATACACCCAGGCCCTCTCCGCCTGGAGGACGCGGGCGAATGACCACGATATCGGCTTCAATCTCCTGACCACCTTCGGGCGGGCTTATTCGATCACCGGCGACGCGGCCGACCGCGCCGCCCTCGTCACGGGAGCGAACACCTTTTCGACAGCGCACTGGATGGAGGTGGTTGGATCGTTGTGGTCCTTCAATTTCAACAATTCCCGAATCACTCCGTCCGGTAGCGACCGCCGCGTCGGCCCCATCCGCCAGGGTCAAAATGTCATCATCGATACCGCGATGAACATCGAGCTGCTCTTTCAGGGAGCACGTTACAGCGGCGAACGGTTGCTGTGGGAACGGGGCTTGAGTCACATGCAAAACACCGTGCGCGATATGATCCGCGAGGATGGCGGGAATATCCAGGTGGTTGATTACTGGCTCACGGACAGATTTGAGGACGGCGAGTTGGTCGCCGAAGCCGGGTCGCTCCGCGGTGCCTACGCCTGGCAGGGCCTTTCCAACGAGAGTGCCTGGTCGCGGGGCCAGGGATGGGCCATTCACGGCCTCGCCTCGGCTTATCGGGAGACAGGCGATCCGGTCATTCTCGAAGGCCTTCTGCGCGCGGTCGATTTCTACATCCGTGAAACACCGGAGGACGGCGTAGCCTGGTGGGATTTTGACGCGCCGGTGATCGATCCGGCCGATTGGGTAGGCACGGGCTGGGAGGGGGCGGATTTTCTCGCGCGCGATTCCTCCGCCGCCGCCATCACGGCTGCCGGGATGCTCGAACTGAGCCGCCTGCTGGAAGATCCGGCCCTGCGGCAGCACTATTTCGATTATGCCGAGCGCATCCTTGTGAGCCTCTCCACGCCGGATGCGGACGGCGGTTACCTTTCCGTGAACACCGCCTTTGAGAGCATCCTCACAAAAGGCACGTATTCCTTCACCGGATACGATAAAGGTCTCCCTTGGGGCGACTTCTATTACATCCAGGCGCTCCAGCGCTACCGCGAGATCGTGGATCCGTTTCCGATGTGGGGTGCGCATCCCGAAACCGCGCGAACAGCCCGCTGGGGTGCCCTGCCCGCTCACGTATGGACGGTGCGCAGCCACGCGGGCCGCCGTGCCCTGGGGACGGTGCACGGTCTCTACTCAAATGGTGTGGGCGGGTACGCCCAGGCGGTGGCATTGTACGATGAACCGGTCGAGGGCGATTTCTCCTTTGCGGTGGATTTCGTTTCTGATGAAAACTTTGCCCTGCGTGCGGACGCTTCGGCCAAAATCGTTTTCGACTGGATAGGCGAAGCCGACTATCACTTTGTCCTGCTCAGTGCGATGGAGGGTGCCTCCGGCATCTACCGGGTGCAGGGCGACCACCCCGCGTTCATGGTCCCCTTTCACGGGCCGCTGATCACCGATCACGAATGGCAACGGGTGGAGATCACCCGCAGCGGAAAAACCTACGCGGTCTCCATCGGCAATGAGCTCATCTTCAATGGCGTCTACAACGTTGCGCCCGGCAGCGGCCTCGTCGGCGTCGGATCGCTTGGGCACTCGGCTTACTTTGCTTCGCCAGAGCTGACGATCCCGGCTTCCCTGCCAACAACGTTCGCCACATGGGCCGCCGCCCATATCCCCAATCCTGCGGACCGCGCGCCCACCGCCGATGGCAATGGCAACGGCTTGGCCAATCTGCTCGACTACGCTCTGGGTGGTCCGGGACCCGCCCTCCAAGTCGCCGGTGTGGGCGATGGCTGGACAGAGGTGCGCTTTCCTTCCCGACCCCGCGCGGATGTGAATTTGATCCTGGAAGCGTCCGGGGATCTTGTGCACTGGCGCTCGGTCCGCACCGGTTCGCCCCTGCTCCATTTGCCCGGGCCCGATGGTCGGCGGGTCATCACCGCGTCCGCTCCGGCGGGCACCTTCTTCCGGTTGCGGGCAGAGTTTGCGGAGGATTGATCGGTGTGGAAGGGGCACCTTGCCACTTCTCTCCCTTCCCCAACAAGGTGCAGGATGCCGCTTCCCCTCTCTATTTTTTGGCCGGCGGGCTGTCGCAGAGGGCATCGAAGAGCTCTCCGGCGGCCTGGTGAGTCTTGAGCATGCGCGCGTTGAGGCGGTTGCGATAGATAAAGTAAGCGATCATCGCGGGGATTCCGATGACCAAGCCGGTCGCCGTGGTGATGAGCGCCTCTCCGATGTTGCCGGCCAACTCCTCCGGGCGTCCCATGCCCGCCTGGCCGATTTTCTGGAAGGCCCCGATCATTCCGCTCACAGTGCCGAGCAGGCCGACCATGGGAGCGACGGTGGCGACAACGTTCAGGTAATTGATCCATTGCCCGACATCGTTTTCCTCGCCCTCGGCGGCCTCTGCGTAGGCTTGCTCCATGGCCGCGCGGCGGGCATCGGTCTCGTCCACACGGGCCTTGCCGAGAGAGATCCGCATGAGCCGGGAAAGCGCGGTGGAGCCCTTTTCAAAGACACTTTGCGCACCCGCCACATCGCGCTTGGCCAGCGCTTCCCGCGCCGAGGAGAGGTCGGCCGGATCAAAAAAACGCTTTGTCTGCGTTTGCTGGAAGCAGTGAAAGAGCAGGTAAAACATCGCTAGGGAGAGGGCACCGAGTGGATACATGGCCCACCCACCCTGCCGAAGCAGATCAAAGAGGCTCGCCCCACCCTCTTCAGTGGCCGCTTGCAGCAAAGCAGCCGGAAGGGTCGCGAGAAGGAAACAGAGAAAGATGCGCAAGCGAATGTTCATGGGAAATCAGGGTGATGGAGACGCGCCCGACAAATCCCGCCGGAGGCCTTCGAGGGTTGCGGTATCGCCGATCTCGGCGGCGAGTTCAAGCGCAAGGGCACGCGCCCGGTTAATTTCCGCCGCTCCCGGCTGCGCGAAAACAAGCGCTTCGAGCAAATGATCGAGCGCCCGTTCCGTTTCATTTTCCGCCAGAGCCAGGCGGGCAAGCGCATAGTGCCCGAGGGCCGAGGTGACAAAAAACGGTTCGGCAGCCACCCAACTGCGCGCTTCTTCCCGCGCGTCTTCGGCAAAATCGAGATTCAGAAGCCCCTTCAGTCGGATGGCGTGCAGGCGACGGGCGACCTCGGTCCCTGTGAGGCGGGCTTCGAGTTGACGCCCCAGGCTGACCGCCATGAGCGGGTCTCCCGCCGCGAGCAGATGCTCCGCCACCTCCACCAATTCGAGGCCCTCCGCCGGACTGAGGTAGGGGAGAAAGGGCGTGCGCCGATTGGTGAAGGCCCGGAGGAGGCGCAGGCCGTCGGTCGTCTGGCCCGTCTCAATCAACTCCACGGCAACCAACAAAACGCCCGATCCCGGCAAGCGCAGGCTGCGGATATCGGCGCGCTCAAAAGACACCTCCACTTCGCCCGCATCCACCCGGCTACGGATGGCGATACGCTCCGGCGTAACGCTCGACGGGATGCCGGTGAATGTGCGGTTTTGGCGGGTCTCGATGCGGATGGGACCGGCGAGTTCGGCCTCCAGGGCGGCGAAGTCGAAGCTGGCCAAAGCACCGGATGCCGCGCAAACGGCCGCAAGCGAGCAAAACAGAAATTTCCGCAAGGCAATCATGGGTCGTCAGGCGCCCTCCATGGCGGACGCTTCCACAGGTTCAGGCTCGGGTGGCAGGAGGGGTTCCAGGCGGCGGCGGTTTTCCCGGGCGACGGCTCTCAGGCCGGGAAGGCGGTCGCCCGCGAAACTCTCGGCCTCCGCCCAAGTGCGAAAAGCGCCCCGCAAATCACCCAACTCCTCCAAAATACGCGCCGCGCCGCGGTAGGCGATATCCGCCTCCTCGGGAAAACCCCGGTACATGTTGAACACCCGCACATAAAAGGCACTCGCCCGGGCCGGTCGGCCCGCCCGCTCCTCGGCGCGCGCGATTCCGAGCAGTGCCTGCGCGTGCGGCCGCCCCCGTGCATCACGCAAACGAAGGAGCTCCTCAAAGACTTCGATAGTCCGGTCGGGGCGATTATCGGCAAGGAGGGCCTCGCCCAGCAGCAGGCGCACTTCGTGGGCGCGCGGATGCACGGGCAATTCCGAGAGAAAACGTTCCGCCCAAATCACGCCCCCCGCGTGATCGCCCTCCCGCATCGCCATCCGCGCGAAGCCGAGATAAGCGTGCCCTCGAAAGACCGATTGCGGGAAGCGATCCAGCAAGCTTTCGAGATAAGCGTCTGCCTGGAAGAGTCCGGCCTCGGCCATGGCCAGCGCCACCATGCCGAGTTCCTCCGCCCCGAAGACTTCCGGTCCAAACTGATCGCTCAGGGTGATGAGAATGGCCGTCGCCTCATCCGTGCGGCCCCGCTGGCGCAGGCTCTCCGCGAGGTAAGCCCGCAGACGGGCGTAGTAAGTGAATTGGTCCCGGGCGAGGGCTTCTGTTGCCTCTCTATCGATCCAGGCGGCAAAGGACCGGTCGTCCCTCCCCCCTCCGGCGGCCGCGTCGATGCGCCATTGAACTTCGGCAAGGGAACCGAGGATGGCCTGGATCTCGTGTTGATCCGGATCGTTGCCGAAGCGGCGAAGGGCGTCTTCAAACACTGGCAGGGCCTCCGCCGGCTGCCCCTCCTGCATCCGCGCCCAGCCCAGCCAATACAGGGCTTCGCTCAAGCGCGGGTGCGGATCGAGATCGCGGCGGTTGGCGTAGCTCTCGAAATGCTCCGCCATTTCGCCAAAAGCCTCCCGCGCACGGTGGATTTTCCCCACCTGAAAGACACCGTAGGCAAAAAGCCGGGTCTGCTCCGGCGGTACCCGCGCGAAGGCCATCAGCGCCTCGTCCAGCCGCCCCATCGCCATGAGCGTATCGCCCTCCAAAACAAGGGCCTCGAAGAAATTACCATCCTGCGGGAACTGCTCTGTGTAGAGGCGAATCTGCGCGAGCGCGTCCTCGTAGCGGCGCATCGCATACAACACCGCGCCGAGCCGGTAGGCCACCTCCGGATAGAGGTAGTGATCCTGCGGAAAACGTCTTTCCAAAGCCTGCAACTCCTCCAGCGCGCGCTCATTCTGCCGCTCGAAAAACCAGGCAAGGGCGTGCCAAAGAGCAGCATTGTCGACCAATGAACGCTCCTGCGAGACCCGCTGAAAGGTCGCAAAGTCCGCCCGCGCCCCCGCATAGGCCTCGGTGAAGAGCTGGTTGAACCCCCGCGCGAAGATCCAGCGGCTGTGCAGCCGGTGGTCCGCGAACTCATCGACCAGGCGCGTGAGCACATCGACCGCCGCGTTGGAATCCCCCTGTTGCTGGTAGGCATTGGCGATGAGAAACAAGGTGAGGGGCAACTCCGGCGCGCCCGGGTAGCGCCGAAGGAAGACATCCGCCACCGCCAGCGCACCCGCCCAATCCGCTTCCTCCTGCAAAGTCAGAATCCACCGGTAATGGGCCTCGCGACGCAGCTCCTCGGGCCAACGGGCACTCTCCGCGAGCCGTTGGAAGACTATTCGCGCCTCGCGCAGACGCCCGTCTCCAAAAAATGCCATCCCGTAGCGCATGAGAAACCCCGGCGTATAGTCCTCCATTTCCTCGAGCTGGGTCATGAGCGATTCCAACCGCGCCACCACGCCGGAAAAGTGTTCGATCCACGCGCCATCGCGGGCGGCATCGGCCCGCGCCCGCCGTGCCTCCACGCTCGCGCGCAGGTCGCGCAAACGCGCCGCCTGGCGTTCCCGCAGGATATCCAGGGGCGAAACCAACCGATAAGCCTGGAGCGCCCGGCCAGGTTCCTCATTTTGCAGAAAATGGTCGCCCAGGCGAAGCGCGCTGAAAGAAAGCAGAGCCAACTCCGGCATCCCCTCCATGGCCCACTGCGTTTGCAGCAGAATATCCGCCCCCACCTTCATAAGATCGTTGTCCAAGGCCAACTGGAGCGCGCGCAGACGGGCCTGCTGGCGCATCGTAAAAGGCCCGGGCGACCGATAGAATTGATTCAGGCCCTCAATTGCGGCATCAATCGCCCCGATGAGTACGCGCAACTCCGCCACCCGCAAAGTGGCAATACCCGCCTCAGGCGCACGCGGGTGACGCTGGATATAGCGGATATAAGCCGCGATCGCATCCTCCGGTCGCCCCGCCGCCTGATAGGCCTGCGCCAGGGCAAACTCCACAAACGAACGCCGCCGGTCATCTCCCGCCGCCGTCTCCAGATATCTTTCAAAAAACGGAATCGCCGCGCTCGCCCGCCCGCGCATCAGCTCCGCGTATCCCCGCATCGGCAAAATCGAACGCTGCAGCGTCTCGCTCCGGAACTCCGCCTCCCGACCGAAATCGCGTTCGATCTGCTCAAAGCGACTCGCCGCGCCCGCAAAATCCCCGGCGGCGAAAGCGGCAAACGCCTCCTGCACCGCCGCTTCCAGCGTCAACTGCCGCCGCGCCTGTCCCTCTACCGAAGAAACGCCGCACAACACCAGGCATCCCAGCAGGAGCCAAGCGGTCCCGTTCCAAATCTGCGGAAAGATCAACTTCACAACGGCAACTCCCCCAACAACAAAACCCTTCCCCTCCCCTTGGCAAGGGCCTTTCCTGAAATAGCCCTTCCCGACTTGGCCACCCACCAAGCTCCTCGGCCACATCCGCCGGTGTATCCGGAAGCGTTTTTCAGAGAGCTGCATTCGCCCGACATTAAATCCCCACGCACCCATGCAAGAACAAAAATCTCACAAAGCCCACCATAGGCTCAGGCCTGCAACAGGAATAATGAGAGCGCTTTGCGACTTTTTTAATGTTCTGAACATTTGCGTCTTGACAGAGGGTAACCAAACATTTGGGTGGAGAAATGAGCAGGAGGTTTTGCAGGCGGCTACGGTATCCACGATTGGCGTGTCACCACCTTATTTCGAGGGTCGTGCAGAAGAGACGATTGATGGATGAGGAGGCGATGGAGGCAATGCGCTATATCATGCGCTCGCAGGCGGCGTTCGCGGGGATGGAGGTTCTGACCTATTGCTTTATGGCAAATCACTTTCACATCTTCGTGCGGCTGGATCCGAAGGAGACGGAGCATCTGGACGATGCGGGCCTGGTCGCGCGGTTTCGGGCGCTCTATGGGGGGACGCGTTGTGCGTCGCTGGGATTGGATGCGGATGATTTGGAAGTCATTCTGAAGAATGACGGGGAATCGGCTGAGGGAATCCGTCGACGCCTGAAGGCTCGGATGGGCGATGTCTCTGTCTTTATGCGGGAGGTGAAAACGCGCTTTACTTTGTGGTATAATGGGGAGCGTGGCACGGTGGGCACTTTCTGGGCGGAGCGGTTCCGCAGTGTAATCGTGGAGGCGGATACGGAGGCGCAAAGGATGGTGGCGGCGTATATCGATTTGAATCCGGTGCGGGCGGGGCTGGTGGAGGACGCGGGCGACTATGGATTCAGCGGGTTCGGGGAGGCCTGCGCAGGTGGCTCGGCCGCGCGACGGGGGATCGCCCGGATCGAGGGCAGGAAAACCTGGTCGACGAAATGGCATGAGCGCTACCGGGCACGGTTGTGTAGCCGGATGGGTCCGGGAATGCGACCTCCCAGAAGAGATGACCAGCGACATTCCGGAAAGGCCAAGGGGGAAGATCGGCAAGGAGCCGTTGTGAGCGAGAGATCGCGGCTTCTGTCGAAGATCCGCGCTTTCAGCGAGGGCTGGGTGGTCGGATCGGTTGCATGGGTGGAGCGCTGCTGTGCGGCCAACGGCTGGCTCGGCTTTCGGAGGGGGAGGAAGGCCAAACCGGTTCTTGAGGACGGTGGGCCGGAATTCGTGAAAGTCGCGGTCGCCCTGAAACGACACTGAGGAGGGCCCACATCCTCGGGGAAGCATCGAGCAGACCCGCGCTCCTTTGTCCTCCGTTTGGTCGTTCGCCTTGTTGAACACGATTCCGTTCCCGTTTAGCGCCATCCGGCATCCGTCAAGTGAGACGAACTTCGTGATCACACCAGATCGCCGCTTGGTCAAGACCCTGGCTTGACGGCCGGGATATTGCGCAAACCCACGGGCAACTGGTCGGGCGAATAGGTCGGGAAATCCATACGTAGCAAAGAAATGAGCGGAACGTCTGCGAAAGAAGCTGCCCCCGCGCTGCGATCAACGAGCACCGCGACCGCCACGGCCCGCCCCCCGCGGCTTTCGATCAAGTCCAAGGTTTCCTGAACGCGACCGCCACGGGTAATAACATCTTCCACCACGAGCAGGCGTTCGCCATCGGCGATGCGGAAATTTCGGCGCAGAGCGAGCCGATCATCGACCTTTTCCGCAAAAAGGAAGCGGCTACCCGTCTGCCGGGCGACCTCTTGGCCGATCACAAGGCCGCCCATGGCCGGCGCGATAACCGTCGAAAACTCCAGATCCGCCGGCAGGCGGGTCAGGAGCATCTCCGCAAGACGGGTAATCTTGTCCAAATGCTCGCCCACGCGGGCGCATTGGAAAAAGTGCCCACTCCGCAAGCCGGACCGAAGGATAAAGTGGCCCTCCAGCAAAGCTCCCGTTTCACGGAAAATATTCAATACCTCTTCGTCCTGATCACGCTCACTCATAAAACCCTCCACCGAAACCACCACATGAAGGTTGGCCAAGCCAATTCTTCGAGTCCCCGGTGCGCCCCACTCTCTTCGCCCTCGGGTAATCGCAGTCGACGGGGTTTTCTGTCTGTCTGCCGCAATTCTCTATTATAATAGATGCACCCCGCAGGCTGGAGGCTGAACTTCCCCTTTTAAACACTTCCGACGAAGCCCCGCAGAAATGCACTCAGGCCACTGTATATTAAGAGAGCCGACCCTCAATCCCCGTCCAGTTCATCCTCTTGCAAAGACGAGTGAATACTCTCATCCAATGCATGCACCACCGCCTCCTGCAGAGCTGCCCAGAACAGATAGACCCCCAAAATGGCGCGCATCGGCGGCGGCAATTTACCCGGCTGCCAACCGCCCGACTCCAGAACCTCATCTGAAAGAAAACCCAACTTGCCATTTCTCAGCGCCAGGCGGATGCCCGCCGCAGCCTGCAAAAGTCGTTCGGCGGCGGCCTCGTCGAGAACAACCGGCCCCTTTTCAAACTGTGCCTGCCCTAACAGATTTTCCACCAGCTCCCGCTCGTGCTCAAAAGCGGCCATCTGCTCCTCCGCTATCGCCTCCTGCAAGTCTGCGTCCATGCCTTCCCCCGAACGCACATCCAAAGAAAACTCTGGCGACACCCAGACCTCACGGGTGATCGCGAGAACAGCGGCACTCACCCCCGGGCCAACGGCAAACTCAATTCTCGCTGCCATTTTCGAGGATCGCCGTGAGTTTCCAGCTCTGTAATTGCTGCACGTAGAGTTCGGCCCGCTCGCGCGCCCCCGTCCAGACGACCGATCTCCCCGCCTCGTGAACTTCCAGCATGTGTTTACGCGCGCGCTCATTGCTCATGCCCAAGACCCGCTTGAAGACCAGAACGACATAACTCATCAGGTTCACCGGATCGTTGAGCACGACGACCCGCCACGGCGGCACCGTCGCGGTCTCGGTCTTTTGCTCAGGCAATGTCAGGATGTTGGGAGATTCACCCATGCAGCTCCAAAAAGTGGCACAGCCCGCTTGCCCCGCCAAGCCAAACCTGCTTCGCTCTGCACCCAGACTATGGAAGAACAGACAAGAAAGCGCGAACCCATCACGCCCGAAGGAAAGCCCTGGCCCCTGCGTTACATCTTTATTATCGTTCTCTCTTATATAACCCTTCAGACCGCCTACTTTCTCCTTTTCGGATAAATGCCCCCACCACCCCCTTCCATTCCCCCGCCAAAACCGCGAAAACTACTTATGCAAAATGCGGGAAATGAGAATTTTCGACGTCGCAAACCGCAGAAATCTCCCCCTCCTGCCCCCGAAAACCCCGAAAAATCAGCAAATCAACGTCCACAAGTCCAGTATCCGGCAGCTGGCAATAAGCCGCAAACCCCTCTTGTTCAAAGCCTAACGAATTCAATGATCCCTCCAAAAGGAAATCACCCGCATACCTGAGCGCCCCGCAAAAAAAAGATGAAGAAAACCAAAATAGCGCTTGACCCAGAGAGCGGAATGAAGACGATCACTCCTGACTTATCGGACTCAACATCCTGAATGCGACTTTCCAAGACTATGAAAATCAAATCGAAACTATCACTCGCTTGCGCCTCGAGCGCCTTGCTGTTCGCGACCACCACCAACGCCATTGTCATCTACGCCGGCCCTCCCGGAACGACCACGTCCGGGTTTGCTTCCGGCGTCTCCGTAGAGACCTTCAACGCAGACGGAATCGGCTTCACAACGCCTTCTCCAAATCCCGCCCAGCGCCAGCTCTACTCGACTCCTCAGGTCTATTCGGGTAATGTGGGCACCTATACGCCTAACACCCGGATGGAAACCGCCCGCTTTACCTCCGAGGGCTTTGACCTCTCAGGGGACGGCTCCCGCTTTTTCGGCGTTCGCTTTGATGACAATCAAGCCGTTCTCACGCTGAATCCGCACGCCACCAACCCGAATGGTATGCACAACTACTTCGGCTTCCACTGGATTGCGGCTGATCCGTTCAATCGTCTGACCCTGCGGAACTCGATCACCAACCAGCAGTTCATCTGGACGAGTGCGAATGTTCTCTCTGAAATTGGCGCTGCTGGACAGGGGAATACTCTGTTCGCCATAAACGGAACCGAGTACGATTCTGATGATTACTACGGCTCGCCTTTCTCCGGATTCAATACTGCCGAGATCTACGCCTTCCTTCACTTCTACACGGAATTTTACTTCGACACCGTCATCTTCGACCAAGGTCCGCAATTCCGTTTCGAGTCTGACAATCACACCATTATGCTCGGTGCTCGTCTCGATCCTGATGATTCTTGGGTAGTCGTGCCCGAGCCCTCGACCTACGCAGCAGCTTTTGGCATCTTGGCTCTACTCTTCGCGATCCGCCGTCGCCGGAAATAATTTCTGATTTTCATTTTTTCAATCCAACCTCCCGGAAACGGGAGGTTTTTTTTTGGATACAGGTAATTTGGTCACGTTCCTATGTCAGCGTTACGCCATCTCTTTCAATTCATCCCGCGCGATTTCCGCGAATCCCTCCGGAACCTCTGGCGTTCCTTGCGCATCCGCTTCAAATGGAAGAGAGACAAGGCCCGCCTTCCCCTCGAACCCGATCACTGGGAGCTCTATGAGATCATCCACGAGGTCCACCACCGCCAACTTGGAACCTTCCCTAACCTCATCCAATGTCCGGGATTCAATGACCAGATTAACTGGTTAAAGCTATTTGATCAACGACCGGAGATGATCGGTTGTTGCGACAAACTTCTGGTCCGGAATTACCTTGCCGAAAGATTGGGCAAGGATCTCGCCCCAAAACTTCTGCACACATTTTCCAGCGTCGATGAAATCAAATGGGGCGAGCTGCCGAAGACTTTTGTCATCAAATGCAACCATGACAGCGGATCCACGATTGTCGTGAGAGATCGGGATATGGCTGAGGCCCCGACGATTCTTCAAAAATTGAAGCGTGCCCTGGAAACGGAATATGGCTGGAAGAACGGTGAATGGCCATACAGACTGGTACCCCGCAAGATAATCGTTGAAGAGATGATGCTGGATGCCACTGGCAGCCTGCCAGTGGACTACAAGATGCATTGTTGCGAGGGCAAGGTAGTCCGCGTTCAGGTGATAGACCGTCATTCTCCGAAGGGAGAGGCTCAGATTTTCACGGACCGCGGTGGGGAGGTCGTGGGTAATCGTCTACTGCATGATCGACGTGCCTTTTCGGAATTTGCGCGCCCGGAGGGCTGGGAAGAACTCGTTTCCATTGCCGAGAGGCTCGCCAGCGGGTGGAAGTATGTTCGCGTCGATCTCTACCTCCTCGGTGAGACGGCATACTTTGGCGAGATGACTTTTTTCCCTTTCTACGGATGCTATCCGGGAGAGGGTCAAAAATCGCTGGGTCGGTGTATCCATTTTGACCGAACAACCACCTTCCCACCCATTTACAAGTCCCCGCGGTATTTAAAACGGCTCGACCCGGCAAGCGGAGACTGATTTGCCTCCCAGCCTCATCTCGATGAATTCTGCAAGATAGACTTGTCGGAGTGGCTGGTCGGCCATCACCTTACGCATCAGTTTTCCAACGCTGCCCCTTTAGTCTTCATGGTCTTTTCAAACTTCATTTTTGGAAACCGACCAATGGCGGCAGCGTCTCTGGTCTAATGCTCCCACGCAAAATTTTGTGCTAACCTCCATGTATCCGTGAACCCATCCACAGACACGCCCATATCCGACCCGGCCCAGCCCGCTTCCGAAGTGGTCATTCGAGCCTCGGACTCTCTGTTCCACTTCGACTGGCGCGGACTTTGGAGATACCGGGATCTGCTCTTCCTTCTCGTCCGCCGCGATTTTCTGGCGAAATACAAGCAAACGGTCCTGGGACCCATCTGGTTTGTTGTGCAGCCATTGGCAACCACCCTGATATTCACGATTGTCTTCAGTCGCATTGCCAATATCTCGACCGACGGCATTCCCGCGCCCATCTTTTATCTCACGGGTTTGCTGGTTTGGAACTATTTTCAAACGGCCTTCGCCGGAGTCGCGGGCTCTCTTTTGGCTAACGCGGGGGTCTTTGGAAAAGTATTCTTTCCGCGCCTGATTCCGTCACTCGCGACGACAGTTTCGGCAGTAATCAGCGTGGTGATCCAGTGTGTGACGTGGGTGGCCGTGTACCTGATGATTAAGGCAAGCCATCCGGAGCCGGATTCGTTTGGCATCACACCCTATGCCCTCTTTTTTCCACTTCTTCTGGTACATGCGGCTGCCCTGGCAATGGGCTTTGGTCTTCTCATGGCTTCCGTGACGGCCAAATACCGCGATTTGTCCTTCACCATGGGATTCATCCTTCAAGCCTGGCTCTATCTGACCCCAGTCATTTACCCTCTCTCGAGCGTTCCGGAACGCTGGCAATGGCTTGCCGCCATCAATCCGATGACGGCGGTTGTTGAGAGCTGCCGGGCTATCTTGCTGGGAGAATCCGTCCTCACTGCGCAGATGTTTGCTGTTTCCCTCGGAATGACCGTTTTTGTGCTGCTTGCCGGCATTCTTCTCTTCAACCGGGTGCAGCGCACATTTGTGGATATTCTCTGAACCATGGCCGAAAAACCTATTATAGAAGTCGACTCGCTTTCCAAATGTTACCGTCTGGGTCAGATTGGAATGACTTCGCTCCGGGACGATCTCGAACGGCTGTGGGACCGCCTGCGTAACCGTGGCGGCAACCAGCCGGACACCCGAACCTTTTGGGCTTTGCGTGATGTGTCCTTTCGCCTCAATCAAGGGCAGGTGCTTGGGGTGGTTGGCAAGAACGGAGCGGGCAAAAGCACCTTGCTGAAGCTGCTCAGCCGGATCACCGAGCCGACATCCGGACATGCGATCCTGCGGGGCCGCGTGGCCTCTCTCCTTGAGGTCGGCACAGGGTTTCACCACGACCTGACCGGACGGGAAAATATATTCCTCAACGGGGCTACACTCGGCATGACCAAGCGGGAGATCACCCGCAAGTTTGATGAGATTGTCGCCTTCTCCGGGGTCGAAAAGTTCATCGACACGCCAGTGAAGCGCTACTCAAGCGGGATGACAGTGCGTCTCGGCTTTGCTGTAGCCGCGCACCTTGAACCGGAAATTCTTATCGTCGACGAGGTCCTCGCCGTGGGCGATGCCGACTTTCAGCGCAAGTGCATCGGAAAGATGAAGGATGTGGCAAGTGGTGGACGTACGGTCCTCTTTGTCAGCCACAACATGGCCTCCATCGTGAATCTGTGCACGCGGGCGATTTTTCTCAAAGGAGGACAACTCGTCGGGGAGGGCACGCCGGAGGAGATTGTCGGGCAATACATGTCGGATACCCTGACCGCGACCAGTGAGGAGGTCTTCACCGGGGAGACGCCCCGGAAGGGATCCGGGCAAGTGCGTTTCACCGATGCGCGGTTGGATTTTTCGGACTCTCCGGCGAAGGTTGGCTACCACATCGGCGACCGCTTTGTCCTCGAGTTCGGACTTCAGGTGAACTCCGACAGAGCGGGTTTGCTCTCGCTTGCGGTGGAGTTGGCCACGGCTGAAGGGCTGAAGCTGACGAACATGGTGGACCGGGATTCCGGGTTTCAGGTAGATAGTCCCCTTCCCGGCCTCTACCGTTTTCGGGTCGAGCTTCCGGATCTTCGATTGTATCCGGATCGCTATACCGTCGGCCTATTTGTGGGAACGCTGAATGGGAGTGTTTGTTACGACTACCTCCCGGAGGCACTGACCTTTGATGTTGTCGAAGGTGGTAAGGTAGCCATCCGCCACCTTCCAACCTCCGCCGGGCATGTTTACCTCGTGCCGCAATGGAGTTACAGCCACGCAAAATGACGACAAACCCGCGCTCCATTCTCGTTACCGGTTCCTCGGGTTTGATCGGCTCGGAAGTCTGCGTTTTCTTCTCTGAGAGAGGGTGGACGGTTCACGGTGTCGATAACAACCAGCGGGCGATTTTCTTCGGCCCACAGGGAGATACCCGTTGGAATCAGCAGCGGTTGCAAACCTCGCTCCGTGGGTTCGAGCATCACGAGCTGGACATCCGCGACCGAGCCGGAGTGCAGGAATTGATCGCGCGGCTTCGTCCGGATGCGATTGTTCACACCGCCGCGCAGCCGAGCCACGACCGTGCAGCCGCCATTCCCTTCGACGACTTTGATACGAATGCCGTCGGGACGCTGAATCTCCTTGAGGCGGCACGGTTATTCTGTCCGGAGTCGCCTTTTGTCCACATGTCGACCAACAAGGTCTACGGGGACCGCCCGAACACGCTCCCCCTGCATGAGCTGGAAACCCGCTGGGACTTCGCGGCCCCCGGTGATGCCTATGGCATCGCCGAGGACTTTCCCATTGATCAGAGCAAGCACTCCCTCTTCGGTGCTTCAAAGGTGGCGGCCGATATCATGGTGCAAGAGTATGGTCGCTACTTCGGAATGCCGACCTGCTGCCTGCGCGGTGGGTGCCTCACCGGTCCCAACCATAGCGGAGTCGAGTTGCATGGCTTTTTGAGTTATCTCGTGAAAGCGAATGTTGAAGGGAGAACGTATACGGTCTTTGGATACAAAGGAAAACAGGTGCGGGACAATATTCACAGCTTTGACGTTGCCCGCTTCATCGACGCGTTCATCGCCGCTCCGCGCTGCGGGGAGGTCTACAATATCGGCGGAGGCAAGGCCAATTCCTGTTCGATTCTGGAGGCGTTTTCCCTCGTGGAGGAGTTCTCCGGGAAGCGGCAAACCTACGTCTACTCGGACACCCACCGCATCGGTGACCATATCTGCTATTACAGCGACTTGCGCAAGATGCGGGCACACTATCCAAGCTGGGATATTTCCGTCTCCCTTCGTGAGACCATTCGCCAGATTGTTGCGGCCACACTCGCCAAGCAGTCGGTCGACTAAGTTGGGGTCGCTGCGGTGAAGGTAACAATCAGATTTCAGTAAATGATTGTCGTTCGATTGATGGGTGGGCTGGGAAACCAAATGTTCCAGGTGGCCTGGGGCTTGAGGCTTGCGCAGCATCACAGAACACGACTTTACCTCGACACCAGCTTTTTGCTGGATCGAACTCCGCAACCCGATCCGACCTTTGTCTACCGAGGTTATGATCTGGATGTCTTCGAGCATTCGTTTCGTCACCGGGTTCCGCTCACCCTTGCCCGCGCCTTGGCACGTCTTCGGAAAAAGCGTGTTCATGACTGGATGTTTCGTTGGGCGAGTCGCGGGCTGCGGCACATCCGCGAACGGCGGGTGGGGCTGCATCCAGAGCTCCTCCGTGAACTTCCCAATAACTGCATCCTTGATGGCTACTGGCAAAGCATCCACTACTTTGCACCCATCGAAGGTGAGTTGAAAGCGAGTTACTTTCGCTTTCGCTTACCGATGTCCTCTGAAGCACTCCAATTGCAGGAGGAAATTTCCTCGGTTCAATCAATTTGCATCAACGTGCGACGAACGGATTTCCTCACCAACTCATTTCATGGAGCGATGGGTGGTGACTATTTTCAAGAAGGTGTCGAACGCCTCGGCGCTACCGTTTCCGATCCCCGGATTTACATCTTCTCCGACGATGTGGAATGGTGTCGCGACAACTTGAAGTTCGATCATCCGACGACGGTGGTCGATCACACCTACCAAGGCTTTAAATTCTCTACCTACCTTCGACTCATGGCCTCGTGCCGCCATTTCGTCATTCCCAACAGCACTTTTGCCTGGTGGGCAGCCTGGCTCGGTAATCATCCGGAGAAACGCGTGATCGCTCCCCGTTTTTGGTTTAATCCCGAACGTGAGGCGGATTTCTATGGGGCGAAAGATTTCGACCGCGAAGGCCGCAACCTCGTGCCCGCCGAGTGGGAGCGGTTGTGATGGACACGACGGTGCCTACAGTATCGGTGCTGCTCCCGGTCTATAATGCGGAGCGCTACCTCAAGACGGCAGTCTCGAGTATACTTGGACAGACCTTCCTGGACTTTGAGCTCATCATTATCAATGACGGTTCGACCGATAGCACCGCCGCAATTTTGGATCGTATTGCCGGTTCCGATACACGGGTCCGCCTAGTCCACCGGGCGAACCAGGGCTACTCGCGTTGCCTTAACCAGGCGCTCGGGATGGCCCGCGCTCCATTGCTTGCGCGGATGGACGCCGATGATGAGTCGCTGCCAGACCGGTTCGCCACCCAGGTTGCTTTCCTTGATACGCATCCGGAAATTGTTGCGGTAAGTGGACAATGGATACGTATCGACCCGAATGGGCGCGTTCTTTCGGATACACGGGATTTGCCAACCGGGCACGATGCTATAGTGAACGAGTTATTGAAAGGGTATGGGGTCATGCCCCATCCGGGGGTCATGATGCGTGCGGATGCCGTGCGGCAAGTCGGCGGCTACCGGGTCGAGTTTGAGCCGGCCGAGGATCTGGACCTCTGGTTGCGTTTGGCCGATATCGGACGTCTCGCCAATCTCGACAAACACCTTCTTCGCTACCGACTCCACCCTGGTGCGACGTCTTCGGCGCGGCGCGAAGAGCAGCGCGAATCGGCCCGGCGGGCCGTCCTCGAGGCGCGTGAGCGCCGGGGCGAAGCCGTTCCCGCAGACTTTGTTCCCGCCCTTTCGCGGGCGGACGACCGCGCGGCCGTCCTTGCCGAGTGGTCGCGACTCGCGATGGCTTCCGGGCGTTACCGGACAGCCGCGCTCTATGCCGCGAAAGCGTGGATGGCGCGCCCGACCCTTTCCCACGGGCTTCTCTTCCGGGACATTGTTCGTTTTTATCGGTTAAGCCGCGCAACACGTTAGGCTGCGCGGTCGTTTTTACGTTTCCCCTTATGCCTCGCTTTCTCTTCATCGCCGCGCAGAATAAACCGCTTTCCGGAGGCAGCGAGTTGCTTTGGTCGCGGGTGGCTTCGGCGCTGGCGGGGCAAGGACATTCGGTCGTCGTCAGCGTCCCGCCGGAGGGTGCTTTTTCCGGCGAGCCGACGCCCGGGTTGCGTATTTGTGTGCGCCAAAGTCCTTCCGCTTCGCTGCCGAACCGCTTGCTGGGCAAGTTGGGACGGCGGTTTCCATCGGTCGAGGAAGCAGCCTTCACGGAGGCCCTGCGGGAGGGCACGCCCGATCTCATCGTGATCAACCAGCCGGGGTTCATTGAGGGCGTGTCCTGGGCAAGTGAAGCGGGTAAGCGTGGCTTGCCTTACGTGCTGATAGTGCACAACACGCACCGCTGGGCTTGGCTTCATCCTAAATTTGCAGGCGAAGTTGCGGCAATCTACCGGGCGGCGGCAAGGATCGATCTCTTGTCGGATCAGGCCGAGAACGACCTGACTGATATTCTTGGAGTTGATTTCCGGCAAGCGGCGAGGTTCCGTAACCCTTACAATGTTTCCTTCGGCGATTGCCCGCCGTTTCCTCCGCACACGGAGGGCCTTTCTTTGGCAATGGTCGGTCGTCTGGATATGCGGCAGAAGGGATACGATCTCGCTCTGAGAGCGCTTTCCGGGCCCGCCTGGAAAACGCGTAACGTTACCCTCAATATGTATGGAGGAGGGGAATTCAAAGAATTCATTCAGGCGATGGCCTCCCGATTGGGGGTTGCCCGTTTTAATCTCCATGGTCATGTAACTGACATCGAAGGTGTCTGGCGAACAAACCATGCTCTGCTGATGCCCTCCAGGTATGAAGGGCTTCCCATTGCGATGGTGGAAGCCATGCTTTCAGCCCGTCTTGTGATTGCCACCGATGTCGGCGGTATCGCCGGTTGGATACGGCATGGGGAAAATGGCTTTCTTATCCCCGCCGCGACTCCCAGATCGGTCTCGCGGAGCCTCGATGAAGCCTGGCAGGCCCGGCACCGCTGGGAGGAGATGGGGCAGGTGGCGCGCCGCGATGCCTTGCGCCTGACGTCATCCGATCCAGTCACTGAATACGCGGAAGGGCTGCTTTCGCTGGTAGTGGAGGTGCGGCGATGAATGCTCCTTTCCGAGGTCTGAAGCAGCGGGTCCGCAGCCGGATGCTTGCATGGTGTCTATCCCGGGCCGACTGTGTGGTGGACGGCCAGCCGTGCCTGATCGGCCGGGTCTTTCCCCGTATTGAAAATCTGGGGACAATTCGTATCGGCGCGGCTTTTCGGCTGCGTGGAATCGCCCATCCGGTCGAGATCTACACCACGCACGGGGGCTTGCTGGAGGTCGGGGAGGATGTATTTCTCAACCAGGGTGTGTCGATTTCGGTGAAGCAACACGTGGTGATTGGTTCGCGGACAAACATCGCCGAATTCGTCTCAATTGCGGACTGCGGGTTCCATGCCGTTGCCCCGGATAAACCGATGAAAGTGGCTCCGGTAAGGATCGGTCGCAATGTCTGGATCGGCACACGGGCAATCATCCTTCCCGGCGTAGCAATCGGCGATCATTCGGTCATTGGTGCCGGTACGGTGGTCGCCAGGGATGTCCCGGAGCGCTCTGTGGTGGTGGGTGTTCCCGCAAGAGTGATTTCGACCTTCGAATGCCGCGATGATTGGAAACGCGCTTGACATGCGGCTCTCGGTTACACGGAGGGAGTGAACTCTGAATGCGACCGCTATCAAGCATTGGGCGAGGCCGCTTGCTCAACCGTCCGGTCCCGCAGGGTTTATGCGAAGGGTTTGGCGGCGATGGGACCTGTGGTTTAGGTAGGAATCGCTACCAGTGGACGTATAAAAATGCTTTGGTCAAAAGAGAGGAAAGCCCGCGATGTGGAAAGTCGTTGACTGCTTGCTCTTCAGCAAATCTCTTGACGATTCCTAAATTCTGACCATTCTGACTAGAAATGAAGGATGGATCTTACAAAAACTCAAAACTTCCCTTGTCGGGCTCAGCATGGCAGCTTCAAGAGGCCAAAGCCTGCTTCAGTGAGGTAGTGCGGCGGGCCGCCAACGCGCCTCAGACCGTCACTGTCCATGGCAAACCTTCCGCCGTGGTGGTATCGGCTGATTATTTTGAGCGAATGCGTCCTAAAGCGGGAAGCGATTTGGTCGAATTGATGGCAAGGGCACCCTTGGAGGGCATTGAATTTGGTGAGCGGGGAACGGCGATGCCGGTCCGGGAGGTCAATCTGTGAGCGGTTGGCTCTTGGACACCAACGTCCTTTCCGAGCTTCGAAAGCCAAAATGTTCGGCCCGGGTGAAGTCCTGGATCACCCGACGTTCAGCCAGCGAGCTGTTCGTGAGTCGCGTTACCTTCGCAGAAATCCGCTTCGGCATTCAGCAATGTCCGGATGTTCAACGGCGACACCAACTAAATCACTGGCTTGATTCGGAACTGCGTCCTTGGTTCGGCGAACGCGTTATTGAAATCGATGAAGGTGTCCTGCTCCGCTGGCGGGAACTCGTGGAAATGGGCCGTAAACGCGGACATCCTTTCAGTCAGCCTGACCTCTTTATCGCCGCCTCCGCTGATTTGCATGGTCTTTGTGTGGCGACCCGAAACACCCCCGATTTTGAACAGGCGGGAGTAGCGGTGATTAACCCCTGGTTGAGCTAAAAATGGTAACTTGACCTATGAAGGCTGAGGCTCGAAAATCAGTTCATGTTTATGTCCCGCAAAAAAAAATTCCTTGAGATCGTCAGGAACGAGTCGGAACTCCTTAAAGCCCATGGTGTCAAGGAAATAGGAATTTTTGGTTCTGTGAGCAGAGAAGAAGATATTGGTCGGAGTGATTACGATGTTCTGATCGTATTCGAGGAGGGAAAGAAGAGCTTCCGAAATTTTGTCGCAATCTCCGATCTGCTGGAGGAAAAATTGGGCGCGCCGGTCGACCTTGTAACTCGGGAAGGTCTAAGCCCGCATATAGGACCGCATATTTTGAAAGAAGCGGAGTATGTCCCGGTTGCCCCTTGAGTTTTTGAAGCACATTCATGATGAATTGTGCTATCTGGATGAGACGAGTCGAATGATCTCGCACGAAGAGTTTTCACGAAATGCAACGTATCAGCGGGCCTTTGCCAGGAGTTTTGAAATTATTGGTGGAGCAACAAAACAATTGGACGACGAATTTCGCAAACAGCCCCCAAAGATTCTATGGTCTTACATGGCAAAGATGCGTGATAAATTGATACATCATTACTTTGGTATCGATTATCAAATGGTTTGGCATACGGTGGAGGAGGATGTGCCCGAGCTGAAGGCGTCTGTGCGACAGATCCTCGGACAGGCTCAACAATAAATATCCATATCCGAGCCAAGCGCGCCCCGCCGCGAGGCCACTTTTCTTCATGCCCGACGAAAACCCGCTTTGTGTCGCCGTCTGCACGCACAATCCAAATCCAGCGTTCCTCGCGGAAACGCTGGAGGCTTTGGCTCGGCAGACGCTCCCGCTGGAGGCGTGGGATTTTCTCCTTGTCGACAATGCGTCGACGACAGCAACTGCCCGCAAAGCGGACCTCTCCTGGCATCCCCGCGGCCACTGCATTGCCGAGCCTCAGCCCGGATTAACGGCGGCGCGGGTTCGCGTGATCCAGGAGGCCGCCGCCTTCGGCGCGGGCACGATCCTTTTCGTCGACGATGACAATATTCTCGCGCCCGACTACCTGGAGCAAGGCCTCGCCTTGGCCGCGAAAGATCCGAAACTCGGCTGCTGGGGCGGGCAGTTGATCCCCCGCTTTGAGAAAACGCCGCCGGATTGGTTCGCGCCCTTCGCCAAATACCTCGCCTTGTTTCAGCTTGAAAACGACGTCGTCTCCGAGGCGTTCTCGGGAAACCACGATAGCCTTCCCGCCGGAGCCGGGATGTTTTTGCGGGTGGCTCTCGCCTCCGCTTACGTGGAGTCTCTGAATACCCATCCCTTGCGCCGTTTGCTGGGGGTCAATGGAAAAGACCCCATGCGTGGCGAGGATACCGACATTGGTTTGTTTGCGCTGGCGGCGGGCTGGCGGGTAGGGCGATTTCGCGATTTGCGGCTCACTCACATTACCCCCGCCGGACGCATCACCCGCGACTATGTCGCGCGGGTCCTTGAGGGCACGGCGTGCTCAGACGTGCTGCTCCAGAAGATTTACGGACGTCCCCTCCCTAAAGTCGGCGGCTGGCTATCCCGCTTGCGTGAGCACTGGCAGGCCTGGCGTCTGCCCGAACCCTACGGACCGTTTCATGCCGCGCAATGCCGGGGACGCCGAAGGGGCCTTGAAATTGTAAAAATATCAAAATTTAAAAATCGAGCAGACTGATTTTTAGCGACATGTATCCCATCAAAATAGTTTCATGGAAAGGCGACGTGTGGGCGCTTCGAATCTGTATTGCGAGTATTCGTTACTGGTATCCGGATGTCAGAATAGAAATTTATAAAGACATTGCGCGCGGAGATTTTGCTCTTGGAGATTTGGTAACTCAATTCAACTGCATTGAAAAAACACTGCAGAAAAAATATGGTTCAGCGATCTCTAAGTTAGAGCTTTTGTTCAGCGAAAAAAGGGAGCGATATTTCGTCTTGGACACAGATTGTGTTCTAGTTGGAAGGGTTTTTGATGGGATTAGTACGGAAGCGGACTTCGTGGTCTCGGCAGACTATGTGGATGATCCCAATTGCGACTGGTTTCGTGAAACTTATTATGATATTGCTAAGCTTGTAAATCAGTTTGATTCTGATTTCGTGTATCCCGGTTACGTCTTTAACACAGGTCAGATGGTAGCCACGTCAGGTATTTTAAAGGAGAGTGATTTTAGGCCACTCATCGATTTTTCGGCAGACAATCCATCTCTCCGCGAGCCCGGAATTTTTTCTCTATATGACCAAGGTGTGCTGAATTATACTCTTGTAAAACGTGCACAGGAAGGGCAACTCAGCCTTTCACCGCATGTGAATTTTCATCTATGGCCCCTTACGAAAGATCCTGTAAATCATGCATTTGCACGAGAAAACCAGCCTTCTATTGAGGCTGTTAGATATCGCGCAAACAAGCACCCTTTCATTATTCACTGGGCCGGATTATTTCGTCATGATTCGTATCAACATTCTCTGCGGCTTTTGCCATGGGGATACCTTCTCGAGTTTTACGAAAATCTGTATTATTCTAAGGCTGAAAAAAACCTTGGTCGCCGTCTTAAAATTGAACGATTCAAAAACCGAGTAGCTGGTGCGATTAAGCGGCGTTTTCGTTCTTTTAAGCCTTCGAAAGAATGCTAGGTAAGGGTTTTTCGGAGTTCACCATTTCGGGATAATTGATTTCGTGGACCCACACGTATCCGTGATCATGCCCGCCTGCCGGGCGGAGCGCTTTCTCGCAGCGGCGCTCGATTCTCTCGCCGCGCAGACCCACGAATCGTGGGAGCTGCGGGTGCATGAAGACGGCGTTTTTGACGAATCCGCAAAAGTCATCGCCGGATTCGCCGCCCGGCATCCCGGGCGGGTCTTCCACACCGCAACCCCGCAAAACCGGGGGGTCTCCCGGACGCGCAACCGGTTGCTCGATGATGCTGCGGGAAACTGCATCGCATTTCTCGACGCGGACGACACCTGGGAGCCGGACCACCTCGCCACCGCGCTCGCCGCGATGGATGGGGCTGCAGCGGACTGGTATATCGCCGGAATGAATGAAGTCGGGACTGACGGTCGGGTCCGGCGGGCCAATGTGTGTCCGCCACCGCTCCCGGTTGAGGCGTTGCCAGCAGCTTTGCTTGCCCACAATTTCATTCCCACCACTTTTGTGGTGCTCCGACGAAAGATTGTTGATGCGGGTTTCCGGTTTGATCCGCAGATCGTGGTCGGGGAGGATCTTGATTTGTGGCTCCGGATGCTTGGGGCCGGATACGTCCCCGCACTGGGCAGCCATGCCACCGTCAACTATCGTCGCCACGATTCTAATACAACCAACGACACCATCCGTTTCCACGAAGAGTTCACCCGCGTATTTGAAAAACACTTACTCAATTCAGCGCTCCCCCGCGGCCACTGCCTCCGGGGGGTTCGCCTAATGCTTAGTATGGCGATTCGGATGACCTGGCGGAACGAGCCGAAACGGGCGCTAAATTCGCTCGGGCGGATTTGCCGGGCTTATTGGATTAGTTTCTTTGGGTAAATGAAGGTTCGCGCACAACCCAACGTCGTCCAGCGCTCCTTTGCCGCCGCTAAAATGCTGTTGCGGCACGGTGGTCTGGGAGTGGCATCTCCGATTGAAGGTCTCTGGAATATCGGTGGCTCGGATGATGTCGGCGGATGGACGGTGTCGGGAATTCTCCCGGCGGCAAACATGCCGAAACAACTTTCCGGCGTTGCCGATCCGGCTCTGCGCAGGCGCTTGCGCGCTGGATTGAACACGCCCAAGAAAATCGATGGTGCAATCTTTCGTAACGGCCGCTTTTTTCAACCGTCGCTTGCGACCATGGACCAGGCGAACCGATTGCTCTATGATTACTCCTTTGGCTGGACCGATTTGGTGGCGGGCAACAACGGGGTTTTTGCCCTTAGCCGCTTGCCGCCGATTTATCATCTCAAGGGGCGAGCGTTGGTGCTGGATACCCGCGGGCATGCAGGTAATTACTTTCACTGGTTGATTGAGGCTGCCCCCCGGATGGCATGGGTTGAGGCGATAACCGGGGCATTGTCTCAGGTCGATCACTACATTCTTGGTCTGACCGACTCTAAGTATGTGCGGGACACCTTGGGACGCCTTGGGTTTGAGGATCGCAAATGGATCGATTCCCGCCGTTATCCGCATCTCCAAGCGGACGAGCTGATTGTTTTTTCCGATACCCGGGAGTTCGTTCATCCCGAAACGGCCAGGCGGTTGCAGGAGTGGTTTTTGAGTCGGGAGAAAGTTGCCGGGCCCTCTCCACGGGCGATCTACGTAAGCCGCGGACCAAAAAGCAGTCGTCAGGCTCTCAATGAAGCGGAGGCAGTCGCGTTCTTCGAGACCGAGGGTGTTTCCGTAGTTGAAATGGACGATTTATCCGTATCGGAGCAGGCAAACCTGTTTCACGGTGCCGAAGTTGTCATCGCCCATCACGGTGCCGCATTGGCGAATCTCGTATTTTGTAAGCAGGGCACCCGCGTGCTGGAAATATTCCCGCCCCTCTATCAAAAACCGATTTACTGGGCTGCTGCGGAGACCTTGGGGTTGTCGTATCACGCTGTTACCGGTTTGCCGCCTGGGGGAGAAACGACTGAAAGCGCATCGTCACTCCATTGCTCCGCCCCTTTCTCACTCGATATGGAAGCCATTCGTGTGGCTTGGAAATCAGTTTGCGAAGGTCTTTAATCCCTTTTCGGTGTGAAACAAAAAAATCAAACACGCATCTCCATTGTCGGCTGTGGAGCGATCAGTCAGCTCTTCTATGCCGAGGCCCTGTCGTCTCTGGAGGCGCAAGGTGAGGCGCGCGTCGTTCGCTTGTTCGATCCGGTTGCCGCCAACCGTGCGGCACTGGGCCGCATGTTCCCTCAGGCGTCCCAGACAGATCGATTCAAGGCGGAGGGCCTTGGTTATGAGGACCTGGTAATTGTCGCCTCGCCGCCGCGTTTCCATGCTGAACAGTCTATTGCGGCACTGAAGGCTGGGGCGTCCGTCCTTTGCGAGAAGCCGATGGCGATGAGTGCGGCCGAGTGCCAAGCAATGGTCGAGGGAGCCGGGGCCGCCAAGGGGCACCTCGCGATTGGGCTTTATCGGCGCTTTTTCCCCGCCTTCGCCGCTCTCCGGGAAATCATCGAAACGCAACCCTACGGCCCCCTTCAGTCATTCGCCGTGCGTGAGGGCTCGGCCTATCGCTGGGCCGCCGCCTCGGCCTCGTTTTCCGATCCCAAGGCAAGTCGCGGGGGTGTCTTTTTTGATGTCGGCCCCCACGTCATGGATATCCTCCTCTGGCTTTTCGGCGAGCCGGCGAACTGGAGCTATGCCGATGACGCCCTTGGCGGGCTCGAAGTAAATGCATCGTTGGATCTTCAATACAACAACGGCATCTCCGGCAGCGTGCGCCTGAGCAAAGACTGGGATCTCGGGAACACCCACACCTTCGTCTTTGAAAAGGCGGATGTGGTCTGGCCGGTCGGACAGGCGGATCGCCTGCGGGTGCGGCCTCACGGGAGCGCGTTCATGCAAGAACTGGTGTTGAAGCAACCCAATGGCAAACCGGTCCTCAACGAACCCCAGTGCTTCACCCAGCAGATTGACAACCTCATCCGCGCCATGCGCGGCACCGAGGACGTCCTCGTCACCGGCGAAGAGGGTGCCCGCTCCCTCCGCTTCATCGACGCCGCCTACGCCCGCCGCCAGCCGATGGAGATGGGGTGGCTGAGTGAGGACGAAGCCGCTGCCCTGTCTGGTCGGGCCGTGGCGCGCTGAGGTGGCAATTCGCCTTTTTGGGTGCTGTTCTTTGAAGGATTTTTGTAGGAACACCCTTTGTCGGAAAGATGTATCGCAATAAGACAAAGATACTGCCCTGCACCTCCTACCGCGCAACGCGCGATAGGTAATCACCGTAGTCCGATTTCGCGAATTTGTTAGCCAGTCGGAGCAACTGATCGCGGTCGATGAACTTGCTGTTGTAGGCAACCTCCTCGATGCAGCCGATCTTGAGATCCTGGCGTTCCTCAATGACGCGAACGAAGGTGGAGGCGTCGTTCAGAGAGGCAAAGGTTCCCGTATCCAGCCAGGCAATACCACGACTGAAGAGCCCCACCTTTAATCGCCCTCGCTGAAGATACACCTGGTTTATGCTGGTGATTTCATATTCCCCCCGAGCCGACTGCTCTATCTGCTCAGCAATTTCGATTACTTCATTATCGTAAAAATAAAGCCCTGGAACCGCATAATGAGACTTTGGAACAGCGGGCTTTTCTTCAATCGAAACAGCCCGGCGATCCGCGTCAAATTCAACGACCCCGTAGTGTTCGGGATCATGCACAGGAGCGGCAAAAATGACGGCTCCATCGGGGTCGGTGTGTTGCCGAAGCAAATGAACGAAGCCCGACCCGTAAAAGATGTTATCGCCCAGAATGAGAGCCACCTTGTCTTGCCCCACAAACTCTTTGCCGATTACGAAAGCTTGCGCCAGGCCATTGGGGACATGCTGGACAGCATATTCGAAGCGGCACCCCAGCTCGCTGCCGTCCCCCAGAAGTTTTTCAAAGGCAGGCCGGTCTTCCGGAGTGGTGATGATGAGAATTTCCCGAATCTTCGCGAGCATGAGAACCGACAGGGGATAGTAGATCATCGGCTTGTCGTAAACCGGCATGAGCTGCTTGGAAACCGCCAGCGTGATCGGGTAGAGGCGGGTTCCGGAGCCGCCGGCAAGGATGATGCCTTTCATGGTGATTAGGTTGGAGAGTTCTTCGGGTTTTAATTGAGAATATTTTCCCACCATTGGCGGTTGTCGAGATACCAGCGCACGGTCTTGCGCAAGCCACTTTCAAAGGTCTCCTTCGGGGTCCAGTGCAGTTCCCGGCGAATCTTGGAGCCATTGATGGCGTAGCGCAGATCGTGGCCGGGGCGGTCGGCAACAAAGGTGATCAGCTCATCAAAATTTTGTCCTCCGGTCGCGCCCTCCTCTGCCATGAGGCGGCATATCATACGCACGATGTCGATGTTGCGCCTTTCATTGCTTCCGCCAATGTTGTAAGTTTCACCCACGCGGCCTCGGGTAAGGACCGAGTAAAGCGCGCCGACATGATCTTCGACGTAAAGCCAATCCCGGATGTTTTCACCCTTCCCATATACGGGGATCGGCTCGCCCCGAAGGCATTTTAAAATGACCACCGGAATCAGTTTCTCGGGAAACTGATAAGGACCGTAGTTGTTCGAGCAATTGGTCACGAGCGTTGGGAAGTCGTAGGTGCTGTGCCACGCACGCACGAGATGGTCCGATGCGGCTTTGGAAGCAGAGTAAGGCGAATGTGGATCGTAGGGCGTTGTTTCCCTGAACGCCGGGTCCGCAGAACCGAGCGATCCATAGACTTCATCCGTCGAAACATGCAAAAAACGAAACGCCGCCTGGCTCAACCGCTTTCCTGTTTCCTGAGACCGGGCAAAACCATTCCAGTAGGCGAGTGCCGTCTGAAGCAGGTTGTAGGTGCCGACGACATTGGTTTGGATAAACTCCCCCGGACCTTCAATTGAACGGTCCACATGCGACTCCGCTGCGAGGTGCATAATCGCATCCGGGGCATAAGCGAAAACCGCTTCCCGTAACGCCGCCGCATCAATCAGATCGACTTGGGCAAAGCGATAGCGGTCATTCCCCTCCACATCTGCCAAAGAGCATAGGTTTCCCGCATAAGTTAGCTTATCGAGGTTCAGAACGGCATGTTCCGTATTTTTCAGCAGGAAACGGATCAGGTGAGAGCCGATGAATCCGGCTCCTCCGGTGACTAAAATTTTCATGGGTTTTGCTCCCGATAGTAATTGGGCAAAGCCACTAAGTTTTCAGGTGAAAAGTCAAAGTTTATGAAAATTCCAAAAGTCGAATTGCCGGTTGAAAAGACAACACCGATTTCAATTTTCGTAAAAAACCTGACAATCACTCTGGAAAAGAATATTGCGCGGCGGAGTATGAGACTGAGGTTTCTCGACTACTGGGGAAACCGTTTCTTGAAATGTGGGGTTGTGGAGGACTGGGGGCTGCGATTAACCATTTCTGACGGTCTCCGTGTTTTTACGTGGCAGCAGAATGCAGCCACTCCTTGCCTTGCCGAATCGTTGAAGGCGGCGATCAATGTAATTCAATCAAGCGGTTCAAATTCCAAGGAGGGGCTGCATTCTGCTGCCCTCCAGGCAGTGATTCGGCAACAGTAAATAAATCTATGAAAACAGCCCTCACCGGAGCCAGTGGCTTTCTCGGCACCCGCCTTCTTGAAATGTGGGGTTTGACCGGGCGTGTCGACTTTGTGCCGATCCTGCGTGGCTACGGCAGTGCGGCACCGGTCGGGCGGCTGGCCTTGCCGTCGCGCGTCGCTGATGTGTGTGATGCGGAGGCGCTGGTGCCCGCGTTGGAGGGGTGCGATGCCATCGTGCATGCGGCCCTCGGCGATCCCGCCCAGATCGTTGCCATGGCGGAGGCGGTCTGCGCGGCGGCCGAGCGCACCGGTATCCGGCGCATTGTTAACCTCAGTTCGGCGGTTGCCCTCGGGATGGTCCCTCCGCCGGGCAGTGGCGATACGACGCCGGGCCTGACGAATCGCCCCCTTGACTACTGCTCAGCTAAGGGGATCGCTGAAGCGGTGTTTTCAAAGTATGCGGCGAAATCCGGTGCCTCGGTGATTCAGTTGCGTCCATTTACGATCTACGGCCCGCGCTCGCGACTCGTCGGACGTATCCTCGCCGCGATGGAATCCGGCGAGGCCTGGTTGTTGAACGGAGGTTCCGGTGTGTGCAATGCGGTGTATGTGGACAATGTTATCCACGGCATAGAGCGCGCGCTCGCCGCGCCGGAGACGGTCAGCGGGGTCTTTCACCTGAACGATGCGGAGTCGTTGACGTGGGCGGAGGTTTATCGGGAGTTGGGCAACGCGGCAGGTCTTCCGGCGGGACCCTGGCCGGAGCCGCCCTCGCGTCCAGCGGCTCCCCGTCGACTTTCCCTGCCGGAGCGGGTGAAGATGCATACTTCGAAGCCACTGCCACAAGCCGTCTTCCGCCATGTTCCGGAGCGGGCCAAACGGATCGTGAAGGGCATGATCGCGGGCTGGTCGGAGCCGGTTTATGCCAACTCGCGTGCGCTCCCCGCGAACGGGGTGGGCGCCGTGGATTCGGAATTGTATCAGCTCCAAAGTGGCGTCTGGAGATTTTCCACGAAGGGTGCGGCGGATAAACTTGGGTATGCGCCGCAAGTCCCGTTTGCGGAGGGGATTCGGCGGACGGTTGGGTGGTATCGCGTATTCGGATGAGACGTCTGCTCTTTGTCAGCCGAAACCTCGCCTGCCCGGATTTTCACGGGGGTTGCGTTTATCCTTACCGGGTTTTGGAAGCGCTCTCCCGCCATGGGTTTGCTGTTGAATATCTGTGGATTCCGGAAAAGGTATCGCAGCGTCCTTTCCGCCTGCCGTTTCGGCCTGCCTTCTGTCGCCGCGTGTTCGTGGCAGGGGCATTTCAGATTGGGCCAACCTATTGGCAAAACCCGTTGCAGGGGAGGGATTTGAAACGAGCCCTTAACGGGTGGATACAATCTCCCGGCGATGTCGTCGTTTTGGACTATCTCTGGGACGCGGAGCTTCTGCAGGGACTACCCGCTTCGACCTGGATACTGACTCACGAGCGGATGTACCGGCGGAGCGAGAGCTATCAAGCCGCCGGGGTGGTCCCGGATTTCAAGGTGCTCGGCGAGGCCGAGGAAAGGCGTCTGCTCGAAGCTGCGAAGGGGCTAATTGCGATCCAGGAAGAGGATGCCTCGTGGATGCGGCAGAGCTTTCCGGATAAACCAGTGGTGGTGGTGCCGCCACCATTTTCCGTTTCCGCCGTTGAGGAAAACAACAACCGGGGCGACACTGTCCTCTTTATCGGTGGCAGAACGGCGCACAATCGCGGTGCCTTGGAGTGGCTTGTCGGCGAGGTGTGGCCGAGGGTGATTGCCCGCAAGCCAGATGCGCGTTTGCGTGTCTATGGCACCGTGGATATCAGCGGCCTCGGAAACGCCAAGGGCCTCGATTTTCGCGGGGCGGTGGAAGACTTGAGCAGGGCCTATGGCGAAAACGCGATCGCGGTGGTGCCCGTGCGTTTCGGATCGGGGCTCAAACTCAAATTGCTGGAGGCCTTTGCCCATGCCTTACCCGTGGTCGCCACATCGGTGGGGGCGGAGGGATTTGCGGAGGTAAAAGCGGGAACTATCTGCCCGGTTTCCGACGATCCTGAGGCCTACGCACAGAACATTCTCCGGCTATTTAATGAGCCTGGCTTTCAGGATGCCGTGCGCCAGCGGCAGTTTGAGTGGCTCAAGGTAAATGCGGATCCCGCGCTTCTTGGCCGACGCTTTGCTGATGCCATCGCGAGTTACCGAACTTAAAACTTTTTATGATGAACCAACGTCCTTTCTTTCTTTTTGTTCACGTGCCGAAAACCGGGGGTGAGAGTTTTCGCCGCGCCCTAGTGCGCTGTCTCGGCCACCGTTGTGTCTTTGATTACGGGATGTTTGATAACGTCCGTTACCCGGCGGATCAGGTGGGAATCGCGATCAACCAGCGTCCGGACCACGATTGTCTTTGTGCGCATCACCTTACCTTCGATCTTCCGTATGATCTGCCAGGCCGCCCGTTTGTCGCCTTCACTTTGCTCCGCGATCCGGTGGCGCGGGTCCTTTCGTGGTTTTTCGCGGTGCGCAACCACACCAAGCTCGCGCCGCGTTTTCGCGAGATGACAGTTAGCGACTTTGTTCGGGAAGAGGTCCGGCAGGGTTCCCATTGGTTTTTGGCAAATGGTCAGCTGCGCCATTTGATGGGGGAAGTCAGCGAGCAAAGTCTGCGGCGCTTTGAGGAAATCATCCGACGGGATAACGTGCTGGCCATCCCGCTCACCAAGATTGCCCTGGCCGCATGTTTGCTCGAACACCGTTTTCCGGATCAATTTTCGGATTTGTCCAGCAGGCATACCAATATATCCAAGAAGGATAGCGCCCTGGATCCGGAGGCGGAGGCATTGTTGCGGGAGCTGGTTTCCTTTGATCTGAAAGCGCTCGCCTTGGCGGAGGCGATTTTTGCGGAAAAGGTCGAGGTCGCCCGGAAGGCGGAGGGCTTTAATCCCGAGGCCGCGCTGGAGGATTTTCAGCGTCGTGCCGCCGCACGCAATGTCGCGGCGAACTCCGGCCTCACCCGCTTGCGCAAGCTCATGGCACGGGCGCTCAGTTCTGCCGCCCATCGGATAGATGTTGATTATTGATGCGCCCCAGGCCGGTTTCCCTTGGTGTAATCACGAGGTTTGTCAGCCCGGACTAAATTAGACTCGGCCTCACTGCACATCGTACGGCCTTTCTGTTTTAAGGTTGGGATGGCCCCTATGCAAAAAGATGAAAGTGCGCTCTACGAATGGTTGAACAAGCGCCCATCCCTGCGCTCCCAACTCCAGCACTTGCGCCGGTTGGAAGAAGACCGCGAAGACCTGAATCAAGCGGCCATCGAGCCCTCCACGCGCGAAATCGTCCGCGCCATTGGACGCGATTGCTTTGAGCAGGCCCTTCAGCAGCGCAAGACCGCGGCCTTCGAGGCGCAGAGCAAACCGGGCGATCGTCGGCACGGTAAAAAAACTGAACTTCACGAGTCTTTTCGGGGATATCTCGCTTGTGGAGCGTTTGCTGCGCCGCAGCAGCTCGACGGTGCGGCCGCTGGCCCTGCTACTGCAACGCATGGCGGTCGACTTCGCCGCCGAGGGAGCATTCGAGGGGGCGAGCAAACGATTGCTCAGTCATCACGCCGTGAGCCTCTCGCCCGGATGCGTGCGCAAGATAACCCTGAAGCATGCCGGGGCCATGGGCGCATCCGAGACCCCTTCGGGCACGCGGGGAGACCTCCCCGCAGAGGGGGCCCGAGGCCCTTGTCGCAGAGATAGATGGAAGCATGCTCCCGATCGTCGAAACAGGCATCCGAGGCAAGGGGCGCAAACGCCGGCGCTGCCGCTGGAAGGAGTTCCGCTTGCGCGCGGCACGACGCCGCGGCGAGGCACGCACGCACTACGGAGTCAGTGCCGGCAAAGTTCGACGAGGCCGGGTTCACTCTCGCGCAGATGGCTGCCCGCGCGGGCTGGGCCTTGCACACGAAGCTGCAATGTGTGGCCGACGGGGCGTAATGGATACAGCGGCAATGGCAGGGCAACTTTGGCACACGGGCACGCTTTCTCCTCGATCTCTACCACCTGTGCGAATACCTGGCCGCAGCCAAGACGGCCCATACCCATGGCCGCTGGCTCGACGTTCAGAAATCACGCCTGAAGCGCAACCGCCATGACCTCGTGCTCAAAAGCCTGCGCGCCTTTGCCGAACCGGCGGATCTTCCCGAAAAAGAAGCCCCCGTGCGCGCGGCCATACGCTACCTGTTCAACCACGCCCATTGCCTCGACTATGCAGGGGCTCTCGCCGACGAGCTGCCTCTGGGATCCGGACTCATTGAGAGCGGCCATCGACATGTCCTGCAAAAGCGCCTGAAGATCGCCGGTGCATGGTGGCTCTGGAACAACGCCCGGTCCATGGCCCACCTTCGAGTCCTCAGAGCAAACCAAGATGAGGATGCCTACTGGAAATCCATCTGGCACAAGCACGCTCCATGACAAACTTCGTGATTACACCCGACGCCGTCGGGCGTGAGTTATTTGACTTGCAGGGAGGGTGATACATGGTGTTTAGGCTGCGGGCATGCGAAAGACATTTTCGGTTACGCACCGTCAGTTCCTTTTGCTGAGAGCGTTCGGCGGACAATCGCCTGGTATCAAACTTTCGGATGAAGCGAATCCTCTTTATCAGCCGGAACCTTGCCTGTCCGAATTACCATGGCGGATGCGTGTATCCTTACCGGTTTCTTGAGGCAATGGCGGCTGCAGGCGTGCCCATCCACTATCTTTGGTTGCCGGATTCCTTGCCCAACCGCCCTTTTCGCCTGCCCTTTCGCCCCATCTTTGCGGAAAAAGTTTCCGTGCTGGGAGCTTTGTCGCAAGGTTCTTTTTTTTGTGAAGATTCCGTTCTGTAGAGTGGACCGCAGTGCAGCGATTCGTTCCATCCTTCGCTCTAGCCCGGCAGAAATCGTGCTCGACTTCCTCTGGGATGCAGCGTTGCTTCGCGACCTGCCTATGCGAAAGTGGATTCTCACTCATGAATTGATTCACCAGCGAGCACGCAGCTATCGGGACGCTGGGGTGACGCCCGATTTTACTGTGCTTGATGAAGCTAGGGAAGTGGAGTTGTTGGAAAACGCCGATGGGTTAATCGCAATCCAAGATGAAGATGCGGCGTGGATGCGGGGCCATTTTCCAACTAAGCAGATTGTGGTGCTCCCGCCGCCTTGCGCGCGGAGAAAATTGCCCCCACCCCCCGCCGCACCGCCTTCCGTGCTCTTTATCGGCGGCAAAACAGCGCATAACCGCTATGGACTCGAATGGCTGGCGGGCGACGTATGGCCCCACGTGCTCAGCCGCCTGCCCGACGCCCGCCTTCGGATCTACGGAACGGTGCCGTGTGGAGGCATAGCTTCCTCCGGGAGCATCGAGGTCAAAGGTCCCGTTGCCGAAGTCTCCAGTGCTTACGCGGAAAACCAGGTCGCGGCGGTGCCGTTCCGGTTTGGTTCCGGGCTCAAAATCAAGCTGCTCGAAGCAATGAGCATTGGTCTGCCCGCAGTGGCTACGCCAATAGGTGCCCAAGGATTCGCCGACCTCCGCACGGGACTGGTGTGTCCCGTCTATGAGGATGCTCCTTCGTTTTCAGATGCGCTCGTTCGATCATTAACGGACACTCCCTTCCGCAAAGAAATCGTCGCTAAACAAGATGCGTGGTTAAAAAAAAATGACCGACCCGGTGCATTTGGCCACGCGGTTTCGCAAAGCTATAAAGGGTTAGACTCATGCCACTCGCATTTTGCATCCTTGCCCACAAAAATCCGAGGCAGTTGCGCGGCTTGATCGAGCAACTGAATACGGGGCGGTGTGGCATTTTCGTCCATTACGACAAGCACTCACCCGCTTCCGAACATGCGGAACTCCAGGCTCTCGCTCGGGAACTTCCACGACTCACCCTGATCCGACCGCGAAAGGTCAACTGGGGACGCTGGAGCCAAATGCAGGCCCAGCTCGATATGATGGAGACAGCGCTCGCAACAGATTTATCGTGGACCCACCTTCTGACCATTTCAGGACAGGATTTTCCGCTCCAGACGGTCGATTTCATGGAACAGGTGCTGAACGAGCGCCCGGCGAATTCAATGATCGAATGGTTTGATCCCTTTGCGCCCGGTCGTTGGAAAAATGCCCGCGAGCGCATCATGCGCTGGCACTTTGATAGTGATGTGTTGCATCGGATTTTGCGCATCCCAGGGGTCGGGCGTAGAATCGGGACCGCGCTGGGCTGGCAAAACCGCATTCCCTTTTTCCCGGGAATCCGCCGGAGAATTCCGGAATTCTTCCGATGGTTTGGCGGCTCCAACCACTACAATCTATCGCGAGACGCGGTCGAGTATGTGCTGCATCATGACAATTCAAAGCGTATTGCGAGAAGGCTTCGGCGCACCGGTTCGCCCGATGAGAGCTTCGTCCAGTCGGTTTTACTCAACAGCCCTCTGGTCCCGAGCCTTCAAAATGATGACCGCCGGGCCATCATTTGGGATGCTCCCGATAATCCCAGCCCGCGCCTACTCTCAATGACAGACTGGCCCCTGCTGGAGGAGGCCCGCTCAGCGGGTAAATTGTTTGCCCGGAAGTTTGATTCCGCCGTTGATGCGCAGGTGCTTGAGAAATTGTCACAGCGTCTTTCCGAAAAACCATGAGTGCCCCTGTTCTTTGCACTGCGACCAATCACACCTACGCGATGGGCGCCGCTGTTGTCCTGTGCTCGGCGCTGCGCCAGCTGCCTGTGAGCGCGGGCATGGCGCGCGTCTATGTCTTGGACGGCGGCCTGCGGCCGCGCGATTGGCGAAAGCTGACGATTAGCGTTGAGCGCGCACGGCCGCAAACCCGCTTGATCCGACTGCGTCCGGAAATGGCCCGGTTCGACGGGCTTCCCCATGATTGGGGTTCGAGCGTGATGACTTATGCGCGTCTTGCCTTGCCGGAGTTGGTCGATGAGGACCGTATCCTCTACCTGGATGCGGACATGATCGTGCAGGCGGATCTCTCCCCCTTCATGCAGCTCGATCTTGCGGGTAAAACAGTCGCAGCCGCCCGCGATGTCATCACGCGGACGCTCGGCGGAGACCATCTACCCTGTGAGGCTCTGAATCTCGATCCCGGGGCCGACTACTTTCAAGCCGGCTTCCTCGTGATCGACATGGCTTTGTGGCGTAACGAGCGGGTGAGTGAACGAGTTTTGGAGTATCTGCGCGAATTCCCTGAACACACCCGCTATTGGGACCAAAGCGCTCTCAACGCCATCCTCTATCGCCGTTGGCACCGACTCGAAGACCGATGGAACACTCCCGCCTGGTGGGCTGATCAGGCAAAGGAGCAGGCCTCTCTGGAGGATCCTCTCCTCCATTTTATCGGGCCGCATAAAGCTTGGTTGCTGGGTCATCATCAGAAGCCGGCAGCGCTGCGGTTCTTCGGTGAATTGGACCGGACGGCCTGGAAGGGCTGGCGACCGCGCAAATGGCGCGAGCATCTAAAATGGTTGAAATACCGGGCCAGCCTGCTCCTGCAGTCGATGCGCCAAGGGAGGGATTCATGATGAAATCCGACGATCCGGAAATCGTTTACATCCACACAGGTACCGATATCGTCCACGCAGAATTGCTTTGGGCGGCGCTGCTTTCGGCACACTGCATCCAACCGGGTTCACGCCTTCGTTGCCTGGTCCCGGAGGATGATCTGGCATCACTCGACGCAATGGTGCCGCCCCCCCTTCGGGGCACCTTCGAGTGGGCTCCGCTGGCCGTTCCCGATGGGACGCCCGCCTACCGAAACCGATGGATAAAATTACAGTTCCCAAAGTGGCTGAGGGGCCCCTCGTTGTATTTGGATTCCGATACGCTGATTGTTCGACCCCTCGATTGGAAATTGTGTCGAGGCCTTCATTTTGCCACGACGCGCAATCGCGACTCCGACGGCTTCCTCAACCCCATCTCCTCGAAATATTATGCCAGCGGACACTTCGAGCGGGCGGGCTGGCCTTGGGTTGATGGTTTGGAGGACGATTACCGCAATGGGGGGGTCGTTTTCGTGCAACCCGGAGCCGAGGCAGAGCGGCTCTTCGGCCTGTGGTTTGAGCGTTGGCAGGCCTACCATCGCGCATCCGGCAGCCATCTGGACCAGCCTGCCCTTAACCTTACCTTGCATGAGGCCAACTGGAATGAACAATTGCCCGACTCGTGGAATGCACCGGTCTTTGTGCTGCCAAAAACAGCGCGGGGTGCCTGTATTTTCCACTACTATTTCTCCGGCATTTGCGACAAGCTCGAAGACTCCACTCTCCTGCGCACCCTGCAATCAAAGATTCGTTCGGGTCGTCTGAGCGTGGAGGAGGCCACCGCCTTGCTCCGCTCCGGCAAACCCTACCACGGGCCGGGGGCGCGGGCGCGGGCCTATTTTGAAGCGGGTCAGTACGGCTGGGCTGCCCGGGCCATGACCACAAAATACGTGAACAAGCTCACCAGACGCTCCCATTGAGAAAAGACAGTCACTGTGCCTGAAACTATATCCAACGAGCCCCTCACCGTCTGTTCCGCAGCGGAGGACAACTATGCAATGGGCCTCACGGTCGCGGTGGTTTCCGTTCTCAAACACGCGCCGAAAACCTCCGTGCCGGTACGGTTGGTCATTCTCGACGGCGGTATTCAGCCGAAAAACTGGCTTCGCTTCGAGCAAAGTATCGCCCGTGCCACGACAAAGGTCGAGATCCAGCGTATTCGCCCGGATCTATCCACTTTCGAGGGCTTCAAACGGGACTACGGAAACAGCTGCATGACCTACGCCCGGCTGCTTCTCCCGAAGTTATTACCGGACACCGGGCGACTTCTCTATTTCGATTCCGACTTAGTGGTCACCCGAAGCTGGAAGCCTCTTTGGGAAATGAATCTCGGGGAAAACCTGCTCAGTGCCGCCGTTTGTCAGCAAGTCCAAACGATCGGTCAGGGCGGATTGCCCTTGGATGATCTGGGCTTGGATCCTTGTGGACGCTATTTGCAGGCGGGCTTCATGCTTGTGAATCTGAATGCTTGGCGTCACGCGGACTTCGATGAGCAGTGCATCCGTTATTTGAAGCGATTCCCCAATCATGCGCCAAACTGGGACCAAAGCGCAATTAACGCCACCGTTGACGGACGATGGATTGAACTGAACAGGGCATGGAACACGCCGGCCGGCTTTTACGAAGAGGCTATCCCGCGCGGGGCGGACTTACCCGCTGTCATTCATTTTTCCGGCCCCTACAAGCCCTGGCAATATGGCATTCACCGTTGGAAGAGTGCCCGCGCTTTTTATGACCTACTCGACGAAACCGCTTGGCGTGGATGGCGTCCTAGCACGCTCAGGCACTTTGCCCGGCAGCTGAAATGGCGGGCAGGGAAATTGCTCGGAAAATGGTAAACAATGCAACCAAAGCCCTTCCCACCCGTGTTTAGCACCCACTCAATCCTTCAGTGAAAGCCGCTGTTCTCATCGCTTGGTATGGACCATTTCCGGTGTGGATCAAAGGATTTTTGCGTAGTTGTACACCAATTCGGTCCGTCGAATGGATCGTTTTCCATGAGGCACCCGTTCCTTCACCCTGTCCGGCGAATGTACGTTTTGTTTATCTACCATGGACGACGTTTCAGGAGCGTATAAGGAAAAGTAGCGGAGCCGCGCCACCCTCCAAACCAGACTATAAGCTCTGCGACGCGAAAGTGTTTCTTGGAGATGCTTTTGCTGACTTGATCGAGGGATTTGATTATTTTGGATGGGGTGACTTGGATATCATCTATGGCGACTTGGATCGATTTCTGGAATCGCTGTTCGGTAAGTGGAACATAATTTCGTTCCACAAAGACATGATTTCAAATCACCTGGTATTTTTCCGAAACACGCCCGAATTGCGACAACTCTACACAAAAATTCCCGACTACAAATCGGCTATGCTTAAATCCGAATACGCAAGTCTCGACGATACCCACCTGAGCTCGGTTGCGAAACAGTACCCGAACGCATTCTTTGCGGAGTTCCACACGACACCATTTGTTAACTGGATTCCGTGGTGCGACGGCACCTATAATTTCCCTGCGAGGTGGTATTGGAACCAAGGAAAGATCACTAACGACTTGGACCGGGGTTATGAATTTCCTTACTTTCATTTTATGGTGTGGAAAGGGGGATCAAAGTTCTATTACTGCGAGTCTGCTAACTGGATCAATCTTCCAGTCGATTCATTTTCTCTCGATTCCAAGTGTAACGCATTTTCGATTACGGCAAGAGGATTTACTGAGGTTGCCTTGGGCAATCCAGTGAAGTGTAAACGAATCACTTTGGAGGGCAAACCATCCTATTCAATTATGCGAAGGCTCCGAATCAAGGGACAGCGCCTTTTGAAAAATCTATTAACCGAGTGTAGTTGAATTTATCCGAATTATGAAGCTCGCACCATCACCTCTTGTAATTGCAACATCTACTAATGCAAAGTACGCTTTAGGTGCGTTCGCTGCGCTCAAATCTGCTTTGATTCATTCACCACCTACAATTGATGTAATTCAGGTGTTTGTTCTCGACGGAGGCCTATCAAGGAGGCAATGGAAATCCATGTCCGAAGGGTTGGATCAAGTTGGTAAAAACATCAAACTCGAACGCATCGTTCCAGATCTATCGATTTTTAAGGAGTTGCCACGGGACTATGGCAACAGTCTTATGGCCTATGCCCGCCTCGCACTTCCTTGGATGTTGTCTACAGAAATCAAGCGTTTGCTTTATTTCGATTCTGATATTGTCTTCCTGCGCGAGTGGTCCGCCCTTTGGAACGTCGACTTAGGCAAATCTTTGGTCGCGGCTGCGGTCTGCCCTGTGGTGCAGACATTGCAACGCGAAAACCTTCCTTTGAACGAACTGGGGTTACCGCCTGACGCGCCTTACCTTCAGTCGGGTATCATGGTGATGGATCTTGATCGCTGGAGAGACCAGCAAATCAGTGAGCATGCAGTAAAATACTTAACCCGCTTTCCAAGCAATGCCCGATATTGGGACCAAAGCGCCTTGAATGCCGTTTTGCTTGGACAATGGCTAGAAATTGCCGAAGAGTGGAATATGGCAGCTTTTCGCTACCGTGAGCTTACATCCGGCCAGAAGGGTTCGGTAGGGGTTATCCATTACACTGGACCACAAAAACCGTGGCATTTTAATAAGTCGAAGGATGAGTGTAATGCCTTCTTTTTTCAACAATTAGAGAATACTGTCTGGAAAAAATGGCGTCCGTCGCGGATTCGATCACATCTCCGATTTTTAAAATACATAGCCGATCAATTTTGTGAAAAAATAGGGACTCTTCGTAGATTTTGATGAAACATCTGGGCCTAAGGTTGAGCTTGCCACACTAAAATAGAATGGCGACGCGCTATTTCGCGAAGTTTTGAATGCTGCGACCCAGTCTTTAATGTTTTAATCACGCCCTTAAAGCCTTTTATGGGCGCCTTGGAGGTGCCGTGCTTGAGATAAGTTATATTATTTGCTCAAAGCCCTTATGGTCTATCTTAGCTGCACGCTTTAGAGGCTTCAGTTGACTGCGTCGCCCCCAGCCGTTCCATTTCCTAAGGAACTTCCCTCCGTAACTCGGGAATGGGTAATCTAAAAGCGGTCAAAGGTTTCCTTCATGGCATACGCGCGTTCCACTTTAGGGCCCAGCGACTATTGCTCTTCGCAGCGGGCCTACGTTTTCTCAGTAAGGTTCTCGAAGATCCTAAGCCGAAAATTGTTTCTGTCCTCTACTGTCTTGTCCTTGCAATTCAACAACATTTTGTGTTCGTTTCGGCGGACATGATCAATGGCTTCATTAAGGTGTTAGCTGATATAAAAGCGGCTATTCACGATATCCATAGTCGGCAGATGCCCCACCGGCGCGTTGATGTAAGCCCGCCGCATATCCATCGCAATCGCTTGGACCTCCTTGCGGTCCTTTTGCATGCACGTTCCGAAAAACTTTTCACAGGCGGCCACACCAATAGCTCTGAGCTGCGGTTGCAGTTTAGACACATGTTGCGCACATGAAATGAGCGCAGAGCCTAAAGCCACGCTGCCGAAAGAACTGCTTTAGTCCCTTCGTGTGAGCGCTGTTCAAATCCTCCCCCCTTTTTCAAGTCAGGAAATTCTTTGAAAGCTGGTATCATCATTGTTTGGTTTGGACCGTTCCCCCCGTGGGTGAGCGCATTTCTTGTATCCTGTGCGCAGGTTAAATGCGTCGATTGGCACATTTTTCACGATCAACCAGTGGAATTGAACCCACCAAAAAACGTAATATTTCGCCTATTTTCTTTAGACGATTTTCGATTTCGTATCAAGGAGTCGTTAGGAGTGAATGGTAGCTTGGTCGAGCCCTATAAATTAACTGACTTCAAGCCTTCCTATGGTGTTCTCTTCGAGGATTATATTCGACAATACGATTATTTTGGATGGGGAGATATCGATGTCGTTTTTGGAAGGGTCGACCACTTTTTAGATGCTTCCCTCGGGCGATGGAACGTTCTTTCTTTTTCGGAAGGCATACCTTCTAACCATTTTTTACTTTTGCGAAACACGATCCAAAATCGAACACTCTTTCAAAAGATCGAAGGTTATCGCCACCTTCTTCAATCGGCCGAACACCATGCAATGGATGATGTCGCATTCAATCGTGTATTGATGAGTCAACCAAAGGTGTGGTCTAAGGAGTTGTATGCGACCCCCCATGTCAACTGGCGTACTTGGATGGATGGAACATTCAATTTTCCAACGAAATGGAAATGGAACAAAGGGCAACTTACCAATAACCTGGACGTTGGCTACGAATTTCTCTATTTTCATTTTATGGTTTTGAAGGGTGGTTATCGCGATTACTATGTGCGAACGCGAAATTGGGAGGGCTTGTCCGCGCCTCGACTGACTGTCGATGCTGCAACCGAAGCCTTCTCGATTACTCCAAGAGGCCTTCAGAGTATGGTTCCAGCAAGAGTCTCCAAACTCCTCAGAGCTGGAATTGATCCCGCACCGTATTACTCGCTTCGAAGGCGCATTCGAATAAAGAAGTTGGGTCTTGGACTTTGATGCTTTGAGGAAAGCGCCAATCTGCCTATATGATTTCCATTTGCATACCCGCTTACAAAGCGGCCCGGTTTCTCCCCAAAACATTGGCCAGTGTCCGGGAGCAGCTCTTCACGGATTGGGAACTTATCCTCGTCGAGGATGGTTCGGATGACGGCACCCGGGGAATCATTGAAACTTTTGCAACCTCGGTGCGGCAGACAGTGCGCTACCTGCGGCACGAGCAAAACCGGGGCCTGACGGCCACCCGAAACACCGGAATCTCGGCGGCCCGCAGTGACTGGATTGCCATCCTCGATGCGGACGATGTCTGGACACCGGAACACCTCTCCGCTTGTGCCGAAGCGGCGCAAGCAAGCGATGCGGACGTCGTGCACGGGGGTTCGCAGCTCTTCGACAGTGACACCGGGAGAGACCTCGAGACCCGGGTTCCCGATGACGCCGCCCTCGCCACCGTGCCGCTCTCTGTATTCACCCAGCAATACATCATTCAGCCCTCTTCAATCGTAATGAAAAGAGCGCTCTGGGAGCAGGTTGGCGGATTCGATACGACCTTCCAACATGTCGAGGATTTGGAGATGTGGCTGCGTTGCCTTCGGGCGGGTGCCGCTATCCACTACTCGGGAAAGGTGACCTGCCGCTACCGCAAACATGCGTCCGCGATGTCCGGAGAATCGTATCCGATGGCGGCGGCTTTCGCGCGGGTGTATGCCCGACACCTGGACTGGGAAGCCATCCCCAGGAGGGTTCGTCGCGAGCGCGCAATGGCTGGTTTCGTCGCTGCCGCACGGTTGTGTTGGCGAAAGAAACCCGCCCGCGCCACCCTCCACCTCTTTTCCGCCCTATGCAGTGTTCTGGGGCTTCGCGTCGTTTCGTCCACTTAATCCCGCGCTCGAAAAATGCACCTCGTTGCCACCCTTGTAGAAGGTCATTTCCTGAAGGGCGCCGCTGCGCTCTATAACAGTCTCGTCGCCCACGGATTCGACGGATGTTTTGTCGTCGGGCACCGCGGAAAGGGGGATTTGCCCGCCGATTTAGTGCAACGCATGTCCGGTCTGCCGGGCGACTCGCCTGCAATCGAGTTTGTTTCCCTGGACACGCCGCTTCACTTCACCAACTACAAGCCCCATTTCCTCGAATCACTTTTTGCGAATCGTCCCGGCGTAACCGCCATCACTTACCTTGATCCTGATATCGTTTGCTTGGCTCCCTGGCATTGGCTGCGTTCGTGGCCGGAGCACAGCGTGACGGTGGCGGGCGATGTAAATTGGCGGATGGGGCCGGAGCACCCGATCCGTCATGCCTGGATGAAGCGGGTGGCTTCGCTGAACCTGCCGGTAAAGCGTAAACCGGAGACTTACTACAATGGTGGATTGCTGGCGATCCCGCGCCGGGATGCCGCATTTCTCGGGCTTTGGAGAACAATCATCGACGACTTCGCGGGGAAAGAAACGGCGCTCGATGGTCAGGGGGAGATTACGCTCTGGCGGAAAGAGGGCCGCTGGAATCTCTTTCACACACCCGATCAGGACGCGCTCAATATCGCCGTGATGCTTTGGAGCGGAGAGATCTGCGCCTTGGGTCCGGATGCGATGGGATTTGCGCCGGGAGGTGCGCCCTTGATTCCCCATGCCGTCGGCCCGGATAAACCGTGGCTTCGGGCAAACCTGAAGGAAGCCCTGCGGGGTCGACCCCCGCGTGTCGTGGACAAGGCCTTTTGGGAATTTTGCGGGGGGCCGGTTCAGGTTTGTTCGCCGATCCAATTGCGCCGTCAGCGGCGGATCCTCGCCCTTTGCGCGCTGCTCGGACGCTTCTACCGACGCGGCGGCCTTTGAGGATCATTGAAAGCGGAACCCATGCCCTTACCCATTGCCTTTTTCTCCGACCAGCACATGCTGCCCGGTTTGCATGTGGCTTTGCTTTCGTTGCTGGAGGCACTGGATGATCCGGACCGCGAGGCGGTGTCCATTTACCTGTTTCTCGACAATGTTCCTTCGGAGGAGACACGACGGCTCCGCGAGACCGCTTCACTTGCAAGGCACAAGCGGTTCGAGCTATCCGTTTCCGAGTTCTCGCCCAAAGCGCCCGAGGGGGCCGTGGGTCTGCACGGAAATGCAACGGTTTATGGGCGACTCCGGCTCCCTGAGTTGCTGCCGAATGCAGTCCGTTGCCTCTACCTCGATTCGGATTTGGTGATTCACCGGGATGTTCGAGAGGTGTTTGACCACTTCGATGGCGAACATATCTTGCTAGTTGATGGTGCAGGCACCCGGGAATACGCTTTGGAGCGAGACCTCTTCGCAAAAGCAGGGTTGAGCCTCCAGGGGCCCGTCTTCAATTCCGGTGTGATGGGGATCGATCTTGCCCTTTGGCGGTCAACTGATGTTGCCGGAAAATGTGCCGATACCGCACGGGTTTACGGTCAGGAACTGCTCTCCGCCGATCAGGCCTTGCTCAACATAGTGCTTTCAGATGCCTTCAAAGCACTCGGCGATGCCTACAACACGCAACTCTTCCCTTGGGCCCCACCGGTGGATCATTTGGAGAGGCGTATCTACCACTTCGTGGGATCACCCAAACCATGGGATCCCTTCGGCGCTTGGTTTTCCTCGCATTACCGGCTCTGGTGGCCGATCTATAAACGCACCGCCATCGGGCATCGTTCGCCGCTGCGCTACGCCACGCGCGGCCGCACCCTCAGTATCGCACGGCAAATTGTCCGTAGCGCCGTGAGAAAATTCAGGCGCGGCTAAGATAACGAAAGCATGTTGCAGCGAATTCTCTTCATTTGCCCATCCGCAGACTTTGGTCGATGTGGTGTGGCGGACTATGTGAGGCGTCTCGCAGAAGCCTGCGGAGCCTCGCACGTGCGCTGCGCGATTCTCGCCCTTAACTCTGCGAAGGATGCAGCGACCGGTACTTCTCCATCGCTCCCTGTTTGGAATTGTATGGGGATTCTGGATGCAAAAGCCCGGGTATCCTCTTTACGGGACCAAATCCAAGATTTTTGCCCGGATTGGATCAGCCTGCAGTTCGTCCCGTATGGGTATCATCCCAAGGGCCTTCCCTGGAGTCTCGGACCCTTGCTACAAGAGATTTCGGGCCATGCGCGCCGACACATCTTTTTCCACGAACTGACCCTCGGGCTGCATCGTGAAGAGACTCTCAAAAACCGTGCTTACGGCATTTTGCAGCGCATGGCCCTACGGAAATTGCTGAATGATTGGAAGCCGCATGCCCTGCACACCCATACGGCCCCCTATTTGGCTTGGCTGAAAAACCATGGCCATCCGGCGGAAGCGTTGCCCCTCTTTGGCAACATCCCCATCGCTGGTCGACCAGGCAATCCTCCCCCGGTCCACCCGTCTTTCGATGAAGTGGTCCGCGATCGTAAGCCTATGCATCCGGCATTACTGGGCGGTTATTTCGGCACCTTTTACCCCGGAGCGGGAAATCCTGATTTCGTTGAAAGAATGCGTACCTTCGCCATTCGCTCAGGAAAGCAGATCGTGTTGTTCCTGGCGGGTCGCCAAGACCCGAACGCACGAGCCCGATGGGAACATCTCGCGGCCACATCGGACGACATCCTGCGCTTCATATTCCTCGGCGAGCTGCCCGATTCGGCAGTATCCAGCTACCTCCAGCAACTTGATTTCGGCGTTGCCGCGACACCCTTTGCTCTCATCGAAAAAAGCGGCAGTGTCGCGGCGATGCGCGATCACGGGTTGCCCATGCTGGTACCGCGCAACGACTGGACCCCGCGCTTTGCCGTTCCCGGGAATGCCCCGCGCAACATTTTTCCCGCATGGGGTGGGCATTCATTGGATCGTTTGCCGGAGGCGATCCATTTGCGTGGCCCGGCGAGAGAATCGCTGCCCACTGTGGCCCAATCCTTCCTCACCCACCTGGCGAACCACGACGATTAAACATCCCCCGCTCCAGTCACGCTTTTACACCATCTCTTGGATAAAGAGTGCGTGAGCGAAATTTCGATGCAATAAGCAATCAAAGGCGCTCAGCGTAAAATGAATTCACCAATCAGATACAGCAACTTCCGGTCGAACTACAGCCCCTTCGCGGTCCCGGCTTTCCGGGAAAAACTGGCGGAGTGCGGGTTTCTTCAAAGCAGCCTTTGGCATGCAGACGTCGTCTTTTGCCGTCACCGCAAAGCTGCTTCTGTCGCCGCCCGCCTCTTCCCCTTCAAGCAAGTGGTGATTTGGACACACGAGCCCGGTTACGATGAGACCGACCGGCTGCGGGTCCGATTTTGGCCTGGACGGACAACGCTCGTTTGCAACGTCTTTACCGGCAATGTGTTTTGGCACAACGCGCACTTTTTAGGCAGCTATCACTACGATACGCGGGTGGATCTGGGGTTGCCCCTGGTCGAGCTGAATCCGTCGGCAATAGCCAACGCCGGCGAGTTTTCCCGGCGTCGCGGCGGACTCGCTGTCTTCGCAAAAAAGAATACTGAAGAGGAGCGTCGGATCGGTGGTGTCGACATTGATTTAAATGAGAAACGCCAACATATCGCGGAGGTCGGTCACAGTCTTGGGGAATGCGTAATTGTCGGGCAGGGCTGGGGTGAAAAAGCGATGGAAGCCTCCGGGTGGGAGTCTGGCAAGGAGGAGCCGTGGTGGACCCGCAAGCTTAGCCTCTTGCGGGATGTTCGCTTTTCCATTGCCCTTGAAAACACCCTTTGGCCTCACTACGTCACCGAGAAAATCTGGCATGCGATCGTAGCCGGAGCGTTGCCGGTTTACTGGGGGCGGGGAAGCTCGATTTATGAATCGTTCGACCGGGAGAGCTTCGTCGATGCGGCGGACTACCCGACACCGGAAGCACTTTGGAACGGCCTGAGCACGATGGCGTGCGAAGAATGGTGTGCCCGGATGTCGCGCTGCGTCGAGGGGTTCAACCGCGCGGTTCGCCAGCGGGCCGCCGGACCGCATCCCCTGGAGGAGGTGGTCGGGCGTCTGGCTTCCTTGCTGAAGTGATCCGGAGAGAATCCGTCCAACTCCAAACCGCCGGGTTCCCGAAAGCCCGGCTGGACCTTGAACTCATGGAAGACTATCTCGGTCGCGACGATCTGGTGGTGCAGCCCGGCATGGTCGAGCAAACACTCTTTTGCCTGATGATGGGAAGTGGTCCGACCTGGCAAACGACGCCGGAGGATGTTCATTGCTCCTACCGCCAGACCACAGTGAGTCCGTCCGCGCTCGCCGTGCATTTCATTTACTCGATGAAGCCCCATTGGCGCAAATATCTTTCCTTTCAACCCGCCAATCGTGTTGCGAAGATCAACCTGGTAAAAGCTAAACCGCTGACCTACAGTGCAATAGCTGTGCGCAAAGCAAGGAGGCTTCTACGCAGGCGACCTTAAGAGTAAATCTATTTGAAAATTTTAATATCCAGTCACGCCTTTGCCCCTTCGGTCGGTGGCATCGAGACGGTTTCTGCAATTCTCGCCCGCGAATGGAGCGCGGCTGGGCACGCGGTAACGATTACGACGGAGACGCCTGGAGACGATACGTGGGAGAACCTCCGGGTCCTCCGCTCACCAGAGAGAGCCGTTCTGCGTCGTCATATTGCCAAAGCGGATTTGTATTTTCAGAACCACATCAGCCTGCGTTCGCTGCTCCCGGCATTCGGGTTGAAGACACCCGTCGCCGTCCTTCACCAAACCTACCTGTGGCCCTGGAACAAGCGGGCCGGACTTGCCGGGATCGCGAAATGGCTGATGGCAAGACGGCTCCGCAACCTGGCGATCAGCCGGGCAGTCGCTACCGCGCTCCCGGCCAACACACCGATCGTCGGAAATCCCTATGATGCAGCGACCTTCCAACTCCTTCCCGAGGTCGAACGCGGGAAGGAATTTTTGTTTGTCGGCCGGTTTGTCAGTGACAAGGGCATCGGACTTTTGCTGGAAGCCATGCGGTTCCTCCACGCACGCAAGCCGGAGCCTGGTCCGCTTCGCCTCACTCTCGTTGGCGGCGGACCCGATGAGGCGTCCCTCCGGGCGGAGGTTGCCGCGATGGGGTTGGGCCATGCCGTGACCTTTGCCGGTCCAAAAACGGGGCATGCGCTCGCCCGCGAATACAACGCCCATCGCGTCCTTGTTGTCCCCTCGCTCTGGCCGGAGCCCTTTGGAATCGTCGCTCTGGAGGGCGCGGGCTGTGGGTGCTATGTCATCGGGTCTTCGGCGGGCGGGCTGTCCGAAGCAATTGGACCCGCCGGGAGAACCTTTCCCAATGGCAATGCCGAAGCCCTCGCCGAATCAATGGCAACGGCGCTGGAGGATAATGACCTTCCCGCTGGAGAAATCCAGCGGCACCTCGAACCGTTTGCCCCGGCGACCTACGCCGCACAGATCCTCAAGCTGGCCTTGCTGAAACGATGATCCGTCTTATCCATCCGACCGGCAACGCCAACGTGCGCGCCGTGGCCGACGCTCTTGCACGGCATCAATTGCTGGAACAGTTCCACACCTGCCTCGCCGACGGAGTCGGTGTATCGGGAAAAGTATTACGCAAGCTCGCCCCCGATACCTCCGCCCGCCGCCGCTTCGATTTGCCGACGGAGTGCATCCGGACGCATCCACTGCGTGAACTCACGCGGCAACTGGCTCCCCGCCTGAAGCTCCCCGCGCTCACCCGCCATGAAACCGGTTGGGCAAGTGTCGATGCAATCTACCACGCGCTGGACCGCACGGCCGCGAAGGGCTTGGATGCTTCCGGCTTGCGCGGCGTTTATGCCTACGAGGATGGAGCGCTGGCCACCTTCACGGCGGCCCGCAAGCGCGGCTTGCTCTGCGCCTACGACCTGCCCATCGCCTATTGGCGTCTCGGTCGCCAGATCCAATCCGAAGAAGCCGAACTCCAACCAGAGTGGGCCGGGACCCTGGATGCAATGCGCGACTCCCCGGAAAAGCTGGAGCGGAAGGACCGCGAACTCGCCGCCGCCAACATCGTGTTTTGCGCCAGCACGTTCACCCAGCGCTCCCTTGAGTTGTATCCAGGCGGCCTCGACAAACCAGTCATCCAAATCACCTACGGTGCCCCCCCGCTGCCTCCAACTGAAAACCGAACACCGAACACCGAACACCGAACACCGCGAAGTCCTTTGCGCGTGCTCTTCGTCGGAGGCCTCTCCCAACGCAAGGGGCTTTCTTATCTCTTCGAGGCAGTCGGGCAAGCGCACAAGGCCATCGAACTGACGATCATCGGGCGCCGCCCCGGCCGGACCTGCGCGGCTCTGGAAGCGGCCCTCGCACAGCACCGCCACATTGACACCCTCCCCCACAGCGGTGTTCTGGAGGAAATGGCGCGCGCGGATGTATTCGTTTTCCCCTCACTTTTCGAAGGCTTCGGCCTCGTTCTCCTCGAAGCGATGAGCCGGGGGCTTCCCTGCATCACCACCCCCCACACGGCCGGACCGGATATCATCACTGATGGAAGGGATGGCTATATCGTGCCGATACGGGATGCCGCCGCCATTGCCTCCCGATTGGAGTATCTGCACGCTGACCGGGACGCCCTGGGCGCGCTAGGACTGGCTGCCCAGGCAACCGCCAACCGGCTCTCCTGGGAAGCCTATGGCGACGCGACAGCGGCTGCCCTCGTGGAGCACCTGGATGGGCAAAAAATGCACCAATGATTCTCAAACGCCTCATTTTCCTCTACTTTATCCTCCTCATATTGGAGGGCGCGCTTCGGAAGTGGTTTTTGCCGGGCTTGGCGACGCCCTTGCTGCTGGTGCGGGACCCGGTGGTTCTGGCGATCTATTTCATTGCCTTCCAGCAGAGGCTCTTTCCGCTGAACAATTGGGTCATGGCAGCGTTGGGCATGGCAGGCCTGGCTTCTTTGACGACTTTGGTCGTCGGGCACGGACACATCCCCACAATCGCCTTCGGGGTGCGTGCCAACTTTCTCCATGTGCCCCTGATTTTCGTGATGGCGCGCGCGCTGGATGTTTCCGATGTATGGCGTTACGCGACGTGGATGCTCTACATCGCGCTGCCAATGACGGTGCTCCTTGCCGTGCAGTTTCTTTCCCCGCCCACCGCCTGGGTAAATGTGGGCATCGGAGGAGAGGGCACGGCCAGTTTCGACGGCGTGGGTGACCGCATGCGCTCCTCGGGAACCTTCAGCTTCATCAACGGTCTCGTGGCCTTCTACACCCTCGCCTTTTCATGTTGGCTGGCGCACCTTCTTAATAGCGACCGGCGCACGGCCGTGCCCGGCTGGTTACTGGCCGCGTGCGGGGCGGCCCTGATTCTGAGCATCCCCCTTTCCATCAGTCGCCACCTGATGGTGGGCGCGGGCATCGTCGCAGCCGGAGCCGCTGCCGTCTTTCTCCGCTCCCCCGGGGGCGGGAAGCTCTTGGCGCGTGTGGTCCTGGTTGTCGGGATCGCTTTGGTCGTGGCCAGCCAACTGCCCATCTTCGATGAGGCCCTCGGGGTGATGGAGCAACGGGTGGAACAAGCCGCCGAAATCGAGGGAACCGCCGACGAAGTCTTTGTCCACCGCATCTGGAACGATCTGGCGGGACCGCTGCGGGCGATCGATTTTGGCGAACCCTTCGGCATCGGCTTGGGCGCGGGCACGCAAGCGGGGGCGCAGCTGTTTATGGGGCAACGCGGATTCCACGGGGGCGAGGGTGAGTGGTGGCGGCTCCTCTGGGAAATGGGCTTCCTCCTGGGCGGTTTCTTTATCCTATACCGCTTCTGGCTCACCGTGCGCATGGCGCTCTTCGGATGGTATTGGCTCAAGGGAGGCAATCCCCTCCCCTGGCTCATTTTCCTTGCGGCCGGTCCCCTTGTGCTCAATGGGCAATGGGGACAGTCCACCGCCCTTGGATTTGCCGTCTTCGGAGCCGGCTTATGCCTCGCCGCAGGAAGACTCGCCCCGACAGCGCAAGACTGATGCCCTGCTTCCGGTATTTTCCGGATTTCCCGAAAACCCTGCTTCCAGCCGCTGCCTTCCATGCACATCGTCCTCTTCACCCATCCCTCCTTCCTGGGGTCGTTGAGCATGCCCCGGTTTGCTGAGATGATCCGGGCAGGGATGACCGAGAGGGCTCACTCGGTCGAAGTCTGGTCGCCGAGAGCCCGGTTTTTTCGTTCGGATGCCCCGCGTCCGCTTCGCAAATGGCTGGGCTACCTGGACCAGTTTCTCCTCTTCCCCCTGGAGGTCCGGAGACGTCTGCGGACGATTCCTCCGGATACGCTCTTCGTTTTCGCGGATCAAGCGCTGGGCCCATGGATCCCGATGGTTTCCGGGCGACCCCATGTGATTCATTGCCATGACTTTCTCGCCCAATGGTCCGCCTTGAACGAAATTCCGGAAAACCCGACACGGTGGTCCGGGCGCCAATACCAGAAATATATCCGCCGGGGGTTTCAGCGCGGGAAACATTTTGTTTCGATTTCCGAAGCCACCCGATCGGATTTACACAAGCTATTGGGTCGGGTTCCTCCGGTTTCCGAAGTCGTCTACAATGGCCTGAACGGAGACTTTCACCCGGTCGACCACGAAGCCGCTCTTGCCGAACAGCCCGCAGACTGGAGGGAGTTTTTGCGCGAGGGTTGCCTCCTTCACGTGGGCGGTGCGCAGTGGTATAAAAATCGGGCCGGGCTGGTGGAAGCGTATGCGGCCTACATCGACGCCAGGCGATACCGCGCGGAAAGCGCGGGCGGGGTTTTGCCCCTCGTGCTTGTGGGCGATCCCGTGGAACCGACTTTGCAGCAAAGAATTCTGCGTCTCCCCAAGGAAGGCAAAGTCCTCGCGGCCAATGGCATTTCGTTCCCCCGGCTGAGGGCGCTTTATTCCCTCGGAGAGGTGTTTTTGTTCCCCTCGCTGGCAGAGGGGTTCGGCTGGCCCATCGCGGAAGCCATGGCCTGCGGCTGCCCCGTCCTGACCACCGCCACCGCCCCCATGACAGAGGTCGCCGGAGGCGCGGCCGAGCTGGTCCCCGTTATGCCTGCCGAGTCCGCCAAGCGCGCCGGCTGGGCAAAATCCACCGGCGAAAAAATTGCCGAAATCCTTGCTTGGTCACCCGGCAAACGATCCGCGCAAATCGCTGCTGGACTGGAGAACGCGCGCCGGTTTGATCCCACCAGGGCGCTGGACGCCTACGCCCGCATCTATGAACGTGTCCAGCAGGATTCGACGGCCACACGATGAAGCGAATTCTCCACATTGTCGCCAGCATGGACCCGGCGGGCGGAGGGGTGGCACAAGCCATCCGAACCCTTGCCGATGCGCTGAAGGCGTATGGCTATGTGAGCGAAGCGGTCTCGGTGGATGCTCCCGATGCCCCCTTCCTTTCGACGGGGCGGCCACCGGATCTGCCCATTCACGCAGTCGGCCCCGGTCGCTTCGGCTGGGCTTACCACAGAAACCTGAAGATGTGGCTGGAGACAGACGGACGGGGATACGACATCTGGATCATCCACGGGCTTTGGCTCTACCCATCCGCAGCCGCCCTGCGAACAGCGGCGGCTCGGACCCGAAAGGTCTTTATCTTCCCGCACGGTATGCTCGATCCGTGGTTCCAAAGTTGGAAGAGACGGCCGACCAAAACCTTGCGCAACACCCTCTACTGGCACTTACTGGAATCCGGCACGGTGCGTCGGGCCGACGGATTGCTCTTCACGTGTGCGGAAGAACGGCGTCTGGCGAGCACCACCTTTGCCCGATACCGCCCGCAACGTGCGGAAGTTGTGGGATTGGGAAACGCCGATGTGCCCGCCGCAGGAGAATCGCCCCTATCCGCCTTCCTGCGGCACTGTCCGGCAGTGGAGGGTCAACGCTACCTCCTTTTCCTCGGGCGGATTCATCCCAAGAAAGGGCTCCCGCTCCTGCTCGAAGGCTGGGCGCGGGCAATCAGGGAAGCCCCGGCCGGGGAACCCCTTCACCTCGTCATTGCCGGGCCGGGTGCGGACTCCGCCCACGGTTTGGAGATGCAGGCCCTGGCCGGGCGAATCCTCCCGGAAGGCACGGTGCATTTCCCCGGGATGCTCAGCGGTTCGGCCAAATGGGCTGCTCTGCGGGGGGCCGATGCCTTTGTCTTGTTTTCTCATCAGGAAAACTTCGGCATCGCTGTCGTCGAGGCGCTGGCCAGCGGAACGCCTGTTCTCCTATCCACGCAGGTGAATATCTGGCGCGAAGTTGTCGATGGCGGAGGCGGGCTGGCAGCGATGAACGATAGGGAAGGGGCGACCAAATGCCTCCAATCTTGGTTCAGTCTAAACGCCGCGCAGCGCGAAACCGCTCGGGCGCACGCGCGGGCCACTTACCTCGCTACCTTCTCGGCAGATGCCGCAGCGAGACGCCTCGACCAAGTCTTTTCGAACGAAAGCACAAGAGATGCCAGCCGCTGCAATTAACACCGACACCCGGACCGGCCCCTCGTTTGGGCTGGGGAATCGCCTGAAGCGAGTACTCTGGCTCGTCACCTGGACCGTCCTCTGCCGGTGGACACCGCCGCCCCTGCACCCGTGGCGGGCATTCGTTTTGCGCCTCTTTGGTGCTCGTCTGGGGCGAGGCGTGCATGTCTATAGCTCGGCGAAAATCTGGGCACCGTGGAACCTCGAACTGGCCGACGCCGCCGCCATTGGCCGGGGCGCGATCATCTATTCGCAAGGCCGCATCAGCATGGGGTGCCGCGCGGTGGTCTCACAAGGAGCCCACCTCTGCGCGGGCACTCACGACTTCGAAAAACCGGGCTTTCCCCTCCTCACGAAACCCATCCGCTTGGAAGACGACGTGTGGATCGCTGCGGAAGCCTTTGTCCACCCGGGCGTAACCGTGGGTGAGGGCACGGTCGTCGGGGCGCGGTCCGTTGTCGTGAGTGATTTGCCTCCATGGACGGTTTGCTCCGGCTTCCCCGCAAAACCCCTGCGCCCGCGAAACCGCGGAAAGCTATCCGCCGACGCCAGGGATAACTGAGCCATTCAAAGCAATGACCTGTTCAGCAGGCACAAATCTTGCTTAGCTCCCATAGGTATCATCCGAGTCCAGCATTGACAACTTCAGGAAGATTGCGATGCTCCAAATCCTCATATGACTGCCGTAAAACTACGCATAAAAATCCAGGTGAATTCCTTAAATAAATGATCACGAATCAACAGATTGGATTGCGTCATTTTACTTGGGGGTGCTTGGCTGTAATCAGTTTGGCCTCCATGAGCGCCCTGCAAGTCTTTGAAGCTTACACGGGATTGTTTGGGCTCGGAGAGCGCTTCTATCTGCTCCCCTATCAAATCGGAGTTTTCGCTGCATTTCTGCACATGGGCAACATGATTGCCCGGCACGTCCAGCGGTTCGTGCCGGCCGGAATCGTCGAAGATACCTTTTTGGCGATTCGCATCACCGCCTACAAGGCTATGGGGATGGCCCTCATTTACGTTTTGCTGAAAGACATCGCCGCCAGCCGCGCGTTCCTCGCCTTCTATCTGTTTGCCAGCCTCCCCCTGACGGTGCTTCTCATTCGCCTGCTTCCACGCATCTACGAGCGGTTTTTCGTCGACCACAAGCGCTACCAACGGGCGGCGCTGGTGGGAATGGGGCCCATGCCCAAGCAACTCAGGGAGTATGTGACGACGTGCCGGAGTTTTGGTATCCGCTTTGTCGGGATCTATGGGGAACAACCCTGCCCCGAACTGGGGCTGCCGTTGCTGGGAAGCCTCCATGACGCACAAAACCTGCCCGATTCCAGTCCAAAGCATATCGATCACATCCTCATTTTTTCCAGTAACCTCATGGCACCCGGACTGAGTAGAGTGATTCGGCAAAGCCTGACCAAAGGCTTGCGCGTTCAGGCCTATTCCAACGTAGCCAATGCCTTCGACGAGCCGGTGAAGATCACCATGGACGGATCGGTGAACCTCATCAGCTTCGTCGATGAGCCCTTGCTGAATCCTTTCAACACGATCGCCAAACGGGCCATCGACATCGCCATATCGCTCCCTGTCGTCCTTTTCATTCTGCCGCCCCTTGCCCTTCTGGTGAAAGTCTTCCAATCGGCTCAGTCCCCCGGTCCCCTGCTCTTCCGTCAAAATCGATACGGGCACAACCGGCAGATCTTCCAAATTCTGAAGTTTCGGACGATGCAGGCCTTCAATCCCAACGAGTCCAAACAAGCCTCGGTCAACGACTCCCGTGTCTACCGCTTCGGCCGATTCCTGCGCCGGACGAGCTTGGACGAATTTCCCCAGTTCCTCAATGTCCTCCGGGGGGAGATGAGCTTGGTCGGCCCGCGTCCCCACCTGACCGTTCACGACGAGGAATTCGAAAAACACATTCACATTTACCGCTCCCGGCATTTCGTAAAGCCGGGCATCACCGGCTACGCGCAGATTCACGGGCTTCGCGGCGAGATCTCGGATCCCCGGCAAATCCAGGAGCGCGTGAGAAAAGATGTCTATTATGTGACCCACTGGTCTGTGCAACTCGAGATCACTATCGTCTTCCGGACAATCAGCCAAATATTCTTCCCTCCGAAGAGTGCTTACTGAACAGCTTCTGGATCATTTGTAAGGCGGGCGCAGACTTTAATCGGTCGGCCCGCCTTATTTTTTTGCTTCACCGGGTTCCCTGCCCCAGCCTACCCGCTTTGGTCAAAAATCAGGGCGGCAACGCAAACGCCCTAACCTGGACCGGACCCTCTCTGTCAACGGCCCTTCCACTTGCCCATAAAACCCTATATCAAGATGCGAATCTGGTTCATCGGAGGGCTTCTTCTGCCCGTGACCGCCCTCCCAAACACGCTGGGAGAGCTCGGCATTCCCCAACGCCATACCTTCACCTACAGCCTTCTTTTGGAAGCGGAATACGACAGCAATGCCTTTGCGACCGCTGACAGTGAACGGGAAGGGGAGATCATTTACCGCGCGCGGCCACAAATCGGATTTGCGCGGCCGGGAACCCGCTTTGATCTGCGGTCCAGCGCAGGCCTCACCTACAACACGTTTCAAAACGCATCCAGTGCGGACACCTTCAACTGGAATTTGCTCCTTGGCCTAAGCAGTCCGGCGGTAAGACCAACGTCCGTCAGGTATGGCCTGGAATTCCGCTACGAAGAAGATGAGGGAGCGGACCGGTTGCTCGGCGTGCGCCTCCAGAGCCGAACCCTCAGCTCAGGGGCGACAATCGATTTTCCGACCGGGGCCACCTCCTCGCTCGCTCTCGCGGCCGAGTGGAAGCGTTCCGACTTTTCCGCGGCCAACTCGGCGAAAAGCCAAGACTACAATCTCGCCGCCCGCTGGTTCTACAACTACTCCCCCCGCCTCGGCGTCGGTATGGGCTATCGCTTTCAGGTGGGGGAAACCCGGCGGCCGCAGGCCGATCAAGCGAACACGCGAACACGCACCACCGGGCACGCCCTCTTCGCCACAGCCCGCACCGTCGTCTCCCCCCGTCTGCGCGGATCCATTGACGTGGGGACGCAGTGGACCCAAAGCGACACGCAGGCGGATGAACTCTCACCCTACGTAGTGCTGAATCTGGATTGGCAAGCCACCAGTAAGGTCGATTTGAATATCTCCGTGAGGCACGACTTTGGCTCGGCGACGGACGCTGATGCCCGCCTCGGCGGAGGGCTCGATTTTCAGTGGTCTCCGACCGAACGCACCGCAATCATCTGGGCCATAAACGTCGAAAGTTCTCTCGGTGCCGATGGACGAAGGCGCGACCGCTACGAGACAGGTCTTCGCTTCCGGCACGCTGTCAGCCGTTTATGGGACTACAACGTCGGCTTAACCGTCGGGCAGGACAGAATCGGCAGCTCGGACGACCGGCAGCGGGCGGAAACCTACACGCTGGGTGCCGCTCTGAATGTGCGCCCCTTTCGCCGGATCACTCTGTCAGCCGGCGTCGAGTATGACGTTCAGACTTCCGAAACAGAAAACCTCGACTTCGATCGGTTTCGTGGCAGAGTCGCGGGAATCATCACGTTTTGACTGCCGAAATGGTTTTTCGCCTAAATAAGTACTTTTTAATCACGTTTCTAGTCTTTCTCCCGCATTTTCCCACATTAGACGCGTCGGAAAACGCTTCTGTGGAGCTCGCGCCCCCGAATGAAATTCTCATTCAGAGAGGGGATGAGGTGCAAATCAGCGTTCTCGGGGAGGCCGATTTATTGACGGTGCAACGCATTGACCCAAGTGGACAGATCCGCCTTCCCCTCCTCGGCTCCGTTTCCCTCGTCAACCTCACGCAAAGACAAGCGGAAAGCTATCTTGAAGGACTGTTCGTTGAACGCGAATTCCTTCGATACCCTCAAGTATCCGTCCGAATCGTGGCCTTCGCCGAGCGCGTCTACAGCATTTTCGGGCAAGTGCAGGCACCGGGCCGCAAGACCTTCCCGCCCGGCGCAAATGCGCTCCGGCTAGTCGATGTGATTGCGGAATCAGGCGGGTTCACGCCGATTGCACGCTCCACGGCGGTGAGGGTCTCGCGCATCGACCCGAAAACGTCTGAAGAGGTCTCTTTTGTCATCAACGTCGAGCGCATGATCACGGGCCGGGGTTCGAGTGAAATCGAGGACTTTAAGGTTCTTCCGGGCGATATCATCTTCATACCTGAGCGCCTGTTTTGAGTCGGCCCATGTCAAAATTGAAAAATCACCCACCCTCCGCGAAGTCGCCCCGTCCCGGGCAAGCGGATCCCTTTAGCGGCGGATCCTTCGACTTCGGGATTATCCTCAACTACCTTTACGTGATCAAGGAGAGGTGGTGGATCGGGCTCCTTGCCGGGCTCGCCGTGGCCAGCTTCTATGCCCATCGCTCCCTCCAGGAAATCCCGCTCTACCATTCCTCGGTCCACATTCTTTTTGAGCCCCGCGCGGACCGCGTAATCGATATCCAGCAAGTCGTTGAGACCACTGCGGCCGGTCAGGCGGAGAACCTGTTGGACTATCAGATGCGCATCATTCGCAGTCGGGCATTTCGCGCCAACGTGGCCGCCAGTTTCAGCGAAGATGAGGTTGCCCAGATTATCGAGCCTTACCGCAACGCCGATGGTGACGCCCCGGGCCTCGAGGGGGTGCTGGGGGGTTCCGTTTTTTTTGGCCGCGATAATGCGGGCATCATCGTCAACGCGCATCATCGCGATCCCCATGCGGCCGCCCTGATCGTGAACCGGTATGCGGAGCGGTACATCGCGAGTGTTGTCACGCGGACAGGCGTGGGCAATGCCGCCGCTATTGAGTTTCTGGAACAGCAGGCGGCGGAACTGCGTGGACGGATTGAGGAGAGCGACCGGGCGCTGGTGGATTACCGCCGCCGCTACAACCTTGTCTCTCTCGAAGATAACCAGAATCTCATCGTCTCGCGCTTGCAGGCCCTCAATGCCGCCCATACCGCCGCGCGCATCCGCATCCTCGCCCTCGATGCCGATATCGCCATGGTCGAGGGGGCGAACGAACGCCAGGAGTCGCTCATTGAAGTGCCCTCCCTTGTGCGCTTTGGATCTGTGCCGGGGCTGCTTGAGCGCCTCAATGAAGCCCGCGCAGAGAGAAGCCGGTTGGATCTGCGCTACCTTCGCATGCACCCGCTTATGGTGCAAAACGAGCGCCTCATCGCGGTTTACGAAGGGCGTTTGGCCGAGGAGTTGGACCGCGGCGTGCGCGACCTTCACCAGCGGCGGGCTCACCTCCAGGAGGAAATCGACAAACTCACGACCCAGCTCGCCGTGGCGGAAAACGAAGCCCTCCTCCTCGACTCCATGGCCATTGATTACAACGTTCTGCGGCGCAAACTTGAGAGCGACCGCCGCACTTTCGACGACATCGTCACCCGCCTCAATGAGACGAATGTGGCCAGCCAGTTGGATAACACCAACGTCCGCGTGCTCGACTCGGCGGAACCCGCGTGGATGCCCTTTACGCCCGATCGAAACAAGATTTTCCTCCTCACCGCTGTTCTCTTTCTTATGGGCTTTTGCGGAGTGCCGATCGCCGTGGAGTTTCTGGATAACCGCTTGAAATCCGCTGTCGATGTGGAGCAGTTCCTCGGGAAGCCTCTCCTCGCCGATATTCAGGCCGTCCGGGGTAAAAAAGATGAGGAGAGAGGACGACTGGTGCTGGATGAAAAAGATGACGCCATTGTCGAAGTCTACCGGGCCGTCTATGCGGGGCTCAAAATGCATGGCGTGGATCACTTCCCGAAAACCATCGTCGTCACGAGCGCCTTGCCCAAGGAGGGAAAGTCCTTTTTCGTCTCCAACTTCGCCGGGGCCTGCGCCCTCCACGGCCATCGGGTGCTGATTATCGACGCGGACTTCCGGCGTCCCTCTCAAGCGAAAAACTTCGGCATTTCCGGAAAGGTGGGCACTCTTTCATGGATGGAGAGCGGCGACGAGCTTGCCGCCGAAGAGAACGCCCCCCTTCCCCCAGGCCTCGGCATTGTCCAAATCGCCCCTCTCCTTCACCTGCTCCCATCCGGCGGATCGACAAAGAAGTCGACGGAGATTCTCGAACACCCCAGGTTCGAAAACCTCCTGAAAGTGGCCAGCCGCGCATACGACTTCATTCTTATCGATACGCCCCCGGTCTCACTCTTCCCGGATGCCCTTTTCGCGGCCCGCCTCGCCGAAGAGAGTATTTTCATCTGCAAGCACAACGGAGTCAGCCGCCACCGTGTGAAACAGTGCATCACCACCCTCGAAAACACCCAGACCCCGGTCTCCGGAGTGGTCATTAACAACCGGACCAGCTCGCAAGGCCTGCGCCCGGGCTACGGTGGATCGCCTTACGGATACACCTACCGCTACGGGCCCAAGGAATACAAAACCTACGCCAAATACTACGAGGAGTCCGCCAAATCTTCCTGACGGCATGGCGCTCGATCTCACGATTGCCATTCCCGTCCGCAATGAGGCGGCCAATCTACCCCGTTGTCTTGAGGCGATTGGGCAGGGTTTTGCGCGGCGCGTCGTGGTGATCGATTCATCAAGCTCAGATGCCACTCCGCAGATCGCCCGTGAACAAGGCGCGGACCTGATTGATTTCGAGTGGAACGGCCAATTCCCCAAAAAACGCAACTGGTTCCTTCGGAACCATCCTCCGGATACGCAGTGGATTCTCTTTCTCGACGCCGATGAAATCCTCACTCCCGCCTTCAAGGAGGAAGCTGCCGCCAAACTCGGGAACCCCGGTCATTCCGTGGGATTTTGGCTGAGCTACAATATCTACTTCCTCGGGCAGCCCCTCAAGGGAGGCTATCCCTTGCGAAAACTCGCTTTATTTCGGGTCGGTGCGGGCGAGTATGAACGCATCGAGGAAGAACGCTGGAGCCGCCTCGATATGGAAATACACGAGCATCCGGTGCTCGATGGATCCCTTGGCCTCATTCGCTCCCGCATCGATCACCGCGACCTGCGCGGGCTTGAACATTGGGCCGTGAAGCACGCGGCCTACGCCGACTGGGAAGCCCGGCGCTACCTCGCCCGGAGCGCGGAGGGCAAACCCGCCGACTGGACGCTCCCGCAGAAAATCAAATATCGCCTGATGGACACCCCTTTGCTCCCGGTTTGCTTTTTCTTCGGCTGCTACTTTCTCATGCTGGGCTTTCGCGATGGTCGCCGCGGTTTGGCCTGGGCCATCCTCAAAGCCGGATATTTCGCACAGGTCTACGCACGTATCCAGGAACTGAAGACCGAACGGGAGCCCGCCAATGGCTGAAGGCCCGCGCACTGATCGTCCGCCCCGTCTCATCCTCGTCGGCATCAATTACACGCCGGAAGTCACGGGGATCGCGCCCTACAATGCCATGCTGGCCGAATGGCTCGTGCAAAACGGATGGGACGTCGAGGTCATCACCACTTTTCCCTACTACCCGGCATGGAAAAAAATCCCCGGGGACGCGGGTAAGCTGTATCGGCGCGAGGAGATGGAGGGCGTTACGGTGCACCGGTTGTGGCACTATGTGCCAGCGAGGGTCACCGCCCTGCGCCGGATGATCCACGAGGCGACCTTTCTCATGGGCGCTTTCCTACGCTTGGTCACACTCCGGCGGGCCGATGTCCTCTTTCTTGTTTCGCCCCCCCTCCCCCTTGGCCTTCTCGGCTGGATCTACCGGTTTTTCTTCCGGCGGCCCGCCGTCTTTCATGTGCAGGACCTGCAACCGGATGCCGCCGTCGGATTGGGTATGCTCAAGCCGGGAATCCTCATCCGCACCCTCTACCGCCTGGAAGCCTTCGCCTACCGGGCCGCCGCACGCGTTTCCGGCATCAGCCCCGGAATGATCGACGCCTTTCACAAGAAGGGTGTCCCTCCGGCAAAGACCCTCTTTTTCCCGAATCCAGTTCAGTTACCCGATCAAAAAGCCATCCCTCCCCGCGGCTGCTTCAGGGAAGCTCACTCCATCCCGCAAGACGCCTTCCTCGTCAGCTACTCCGGCAACTTGGGTGTCAAACAAGGGCTCGGTCAGATCCTCGAAGCGGCCCAGTCTTTGCGGGACGATTCCTCGGTTCGGTTCATCATCTGCGGCGACGGTGCGGAACGGGAGAAACTCGAAAAATCGGTCGCCGCGCGCGGCCTCGATTCGGTAAAGGTTTTGCCGATCCAAAACATGAAGCTTTATCACGCGCTGCTGGTTGACTCAGATTTGTGTCTCGTCACCCAGCAAGCCAACTCGGGGGCCGCGTTTTTCCCCTCCAAACTGCTCACCTTGATGGCCTTTGCGCGACCGGTCTTGGCCACGGCTGACGAGGAAAGTGCCCTTGCGGAACTCTTTCGCGATGAGCAGTGCGGCTTACTCTGCACACCCAATGACGCCCAAAGCTTCAAAGAGGCTGTCCTCTTCGCCCGCAATCACCCAAAAGAGATCGCGCACATGGCACAAAGCGGGTACCAGTATGTCTCTCGCTTCCGACGCCGAAGCGTCCTCACCCGGATTAGTGAAAAACTGAACCTGCTCGTTAAGAAGAGGCACCGGGGCTGACACTCCCGCCAAATACTGCACGACGTGTCCGTTCATATCCATCCCTGCCCCACCCACAATCCCGCTGCACAAATGCTCGAACGGATCTCAGCCTTCTGCCTTCTGGCCGGTCCTGCACTTCTCTTCTGGTTTCAAGGCGGTAATCATTCGAGCGTGGGATGGTTCGGTGCGGCCACTCTCGGGCTTGGAATCGCGATTTGGCTTCTGAGCAAATCCATCGGAGGCCCGAACATCAGCCTTCCCCGCATTCCTCTGATATGCGGCGGAATAGCTCTCGCCATCGGGCTCTTGGGAGTTCTCCAACCGCCGGACCCCATCGCCGATCCGTTTGTGGCTCTCCATCAAGCCGCCCTAAAAGAGCGGTGGCCATCAACCGGCTTGGCATTCTCACCCTTTGCCTGGTGGAGCATCTGTGCTCTCGGCTGGATCAGTGCGCTGGCAGGAATCGATCTTCTCAAACGTCATCCGCAGTGGATTCAACCAGCCGCTTCAACGCTCGTCCTTTCCGTATGCGGCTTTGCCCTGATCGCGACTCACCACGGGGGAGCGGTTGAATGGATGTTTCTCTCCGAGCCCGCCTTTTCCGGTCATCCCTTTGGCGGTTTCTTTCACTATAGCCTTGCCGCTGCCTTATTCAATCTGTGCTGGCCCGTAGCCTTGGCCCTCGCCCTCCACACCGGCATGGATGCCCTCGCCACTTCCTCCCTTAGGCAGTGGCTTTTTTGTCTCTGCTTCTCTGCCGTAAGCGGTTTTCTCTTCGTCACGATCTTCATCCTCACGAATCGGGCTGCGCAAGTCGCTGCCGCTCTCGGCATGGCCGTCTTCAGTCTGATGCTGCTTTTGCGGCTGCGAAGCTATTTTGACGATAGGAAGAACTGGCCCGTTTTGCCTGGGTTCATGGGCCAAAAGAAAGTGGGCAACCTTCTCGGAGGTCTCACCCTCCTGGCCGTCGGATGGATCGCCTTTCATCTCAGCGACCGTTCTTTTCAATGGGGCTCATTGGAAGTCCCCCCACCAACTCGCTTACTCGAACCCCTGCCCGACCGGGGTGACTTCCTCGTCCCCTCTGAAAGCCCGCATAGCCACCTACCCTTTTTTCCCAGGCGTCTGTCTTGGGCAACTGCGGCAACGATGCTTCCCGACGCAGGCTTTCTGGGATTCGGGCCGGGGGCCTGGTCGTATCGCTATTCTGATTACACGGGCGACACCATGATGCTGAGCTTTCCCCTGCACATACACTTCGTCTACAACGATTCCCTTCGATACCTTGTCGAATGGGGATGGATTGGCGGATTAGCCTGGATCGTATTTTGGTTGTGGGTGCTTGCGCGGGGTGGAAGACACGCGCTGAAATCTGCCTTGAATGGAAAAGTGTGGACCCGCTTGCAATGGATTCAGATGGGCGCGTGGACCGGCCTTGTCACATGCTTGATTCATGGCTTGGTCGATTTTCCTCTCCAGTCTCCGGGGGTTTTCCTCGCCGCTATGCTGATGGCTGTTCTTGCCACGGTCCGGCCATCGTCCAAATCTTGCCGTGAGACAAAATCCGGACTGACATAGACCCGTGCAAATTGAGAATTCGGAAAAACGCCGGGCGCGCATCCACACCCTCGGATGCCGCCTCAATCAGGCGGAATCGCGTATTTTGGAGGACCAGTTGGTCGCTTCCGGCTACACCTTGGTTCGGAGCGAAGAGGCCGCTGACCTGGTCATCATCCACACCTGCACGGTGACGCTGGAGGCCGAAGCCAAGTGCCGCAAGGCCATCCGCCAGGCCATTCGCGCGCAGCCCAAGGCCTTTATCGCGGTGATCGGTTGCTATTCACAGACCGGAGCCAAGGCCATCGCGGCGATTCCCGGAGTCGATCTCATCATCGGCAATGAGGACAAGATGAACGTGCTCCTTCACGCCCGGGGAGGGAAGAATCCGCACCCAGTGATCTTGCGCGACCGCATCAGCCGGGATGATTTCCGGATCGAAACCGTGGGCGACCGCCCGTTCCCGAAACGCGCCAACCTCAAAGTGCAGGACGGGTGCGACTTCGTCTGCTCCTTTTGCATCATTCCCTTTGCGCGGGGCCGGGCGCGCTCGCGGGATTGGGAGAACCTCCTCGAAGAAGCGCGCTCCGCTGTCCAACGGGGCGTCCGCGAACTCATTCTCACGGGTGTCAACATAGGCACCTTCCGCCAGGGCGCACGCGATGTCGTGGATGTGGTCGACGCGCTGCACGAACTGCCGGGCATCGACCGAGTCCGCATATCCAGCATCGAGCCGACAACGGTGCCGGAGGGCCTGTTGGATCGAATGGCCGATCCGGATCACGCCCTCATGCCCTACCTGCACCTTCCGCTGCAATCCGGGAGCGATCCCGTGCTCACAGCCATGCGCCGCCGCTACACGCGGGCGGAATATGCGGAGTTTGTGAGCATCGCGGTCGACCGGGTGCCCGATCTTTGCCTCGGCACAGACATTCTCGTCGGTTCACCGGAGGAGGACGCGGATGCGTTTATCGAAACCGTGGAGTTTTTCGAGGAACAACCCTTCACCTACGCGCATGTCTTTCCCTACTCGGAGCGTCCCGGCACCCTCGCGGTGAAGAAGGGCGGTTTCGCCTCCATGGAGGAACGGCAGCGGCGCGTGCAGATCCTGCGCCGCCGCTCAGCCATCAAGCTTCGGAAGTTTCAAGCGGCCCATCTCGGGCAGGAACTTGAAGTCTTGCTCGAAGATCCGCGCGAAGGGCGCTGGCCCGGGCTCACCCGCAACTATGTGCGGGTCGTCGTCGACGGCCCCCCGAATCTCGACCTGCGCAACCGCCTCGCCCGCGTTCGCCTCGATCAAATTGCGGCCGACTACGTCGAGGGCACCCTCATGGAATGGGATAGCGGCGTGAGCAAATCACACTTCCGGAATGCGCCCAAAGGGTGTGCCGCGCTGGCGTGAGAGATCTTCGCGGGAAAGATCGCTGAAGCTCCAGGAGTCGACCCGCCCATCGACGAAAAAGATACTCAACTGCTCAAAGGGCTCCCCACCCCGCCGCCGCCGAAACTCCGACCGGCTCAAAAAGACCCGCCCGGCTTCGCCCGCATCCACCTGCGACGGGCGCACCCCCCAATACGCCCAGAGCACGGTGCGCTCGTCCATGCGCGTGGCAAACTCCGGAGTACCGAGCGACACATAAACCGCCACTTCATCCCATCCCTCCTCCAGACCGCCGCCCAGCGCGGCAACCTGGACAGCGGGGGGCAAGCTCGCGAACGGAGTCGGAAACTGCCGCGCACGGTGCTCCTGCACGGTTCCACAACCCGCCAAAAAGAGGAGCACACACACCCCGGCCGCGCCCCACGCTTTACTTCTCACGGGACTCGCGCTCGTCCGGCGTCTCGATCTCAAAGCCGTGCAAATGCCCGGTCGTGTTGGGCGTGGTGAGGACCTTCCAGAGGCACCAGCCGAAAAGGAGGGTCACCCCGCCCACCGAAAGACTCATGGTTATCCAGCCCCCGAGTGTCACAGGTCACCTCCCATCGTATTCTGCGGATCGCGGGCGGGCACCCGCGTGTGTGTGAGTCGTCGAAAATGCGCGCTGCTGTTCACGACAACGAGCACAAAGGCTACAAAAAGAAGAATGACAAGCACGCTCATCCAGGCCACCGGGTCCGCCGGCGCATCGCCCCGGCCAAACAAATCACGCACATAGGGAGACTCGCTGCTCTCCCCCGTGAAAACGTTGTAGCCAAAGAGGTTTTGCGTCACCCACATGAAAAAGATGGCGAGGAGAAAGACCGGGCTCACATACTTCATGACAAAGCCAAAAAAGCGCGGGATGCGCAAATGTGCGCCCTGATGCGCCACCGCAAAACCCTCGTCGATCCCCATCACCCAGGAAAACACGATGATCTGGATCGTCGCGAGAATGAAGATGAGGAACGAGCCCACCCAAAAGTCCATCGTGTCGAGTGCCTTCAGGTTCCCGCTGAAGTAAACCACGAAGAGCGCGCCGATTCCCGTGATGAAGCCGAGGATGGCCACCGACTGCTTGCGGTTGATCGCCATCGCCGACTCCAGAAAAGCGATGCCCGGCTGCAACATCGAAAGCGACGAGGTGACGGCGGCCAGGAAAAGCAGAAAGAAGAAAAGGAAGCCGAAAAAGGCCCCAAAGGGCATGGCCGAAAAGACCATCGGGAGCACATGAAAGCCGAGCGCAAACGTGCTCCCGATCGCCCCCGAAATCCCCACCACACCCAGAAAGGCCACGGAAGCAGGGATGGTGATGAGCCCGCCCAGCGCGACTTCAGCGAACTCGTTGGCACTCGTCGCGGCGAGACCGCTCAGGACCACGTCGTCATCCTTTTTGAGATAGCTCGCGTAGGTCATGATGATGCCAAAGCCAACCGACAGGGAAAAGAAAATCTGGCTCGCGGCAGCCAGCCACAAGTCCGGGTTCTTCATCTGATCCGCCATGGAAATCGTCCGGATGGTCACGCCCGCATCAGCGGCGGCGGCCTCCCTTGCAGCGCGGATTTGCTCGCGCCCCAAGACCTGCACCTCGCTCCGCTCCACCGTGCCATCGGCCAGAGGCGTCTCTGTGACCATGAGCGTTTTCGACGGGTTCCACATAAAGCCGAGACCCGCGCTGATGGAGCGATCAGGGTTCTCGGCATCCGGCGTGCCCAGGGTCAGCACCCGCACAAGGATGATCATCGCGAGAATGATCAAAGCCGGCATGGCATACCGGCAAAAGAGCTCAATCCCCTTGGCGATTCCCCGGTAGATGAGGAAAAAGTTGAGAACGAAGCAGAAAAGCAGGAAGTAGCCCACCTGCGACGCCCCGTTGAGGCCCAGCCCGGTTCCGTCCCCCCCGGCACCCGTGAACTCCGTGAAAAAGGCGCTCGCCTCCGCCGCCGTGGAGAAGTTCATGTTCCCCGCGAGAAAGTTCACGGCATACCCCAGACACCATGCCTCGATCAGCACGTAATACATGTAGATGATCACCGGAATCACGATCCCGATGACTCCCAGGTATTTGCCGATCTTGTGCCGCACGATGGAATGCAGAATGCCCACGGTTGTGTGGAATCCGCGCTGACCGCCGTAACGCCCCATCGACCACTCCGCCCAACAAATCGGCAAGCCGATGATGAGGAAGGAGATAAAGTAGGCGACCATAAAGGCCCCGCCTCCATATTGAGCCACTTGACCGGGAAAACGAAGGAAGTTCCCCAAGCCCACCGCACTTCCGGAAACGGCAAGAATGACCCCGATGCGTGTGTTCCACGATTCTTTAACGCCCATGCTGGTAGAAAGGAATTACGCAGACCATCCCGCGTAGCGAGGAAAAAGTTCCCCGCACCGCCCTCGGGTGTGAGGAAATTTCCGGTCTCCGGTTTCCGGCCTCATTCCTCGCCACCCTCCACGCCCCCGGCCGGGCGCATGAGAAAGAGGAAGAGGAAGAGGAAGAGGTCTCTGTTGTCCGTATGCTCGTCCCCGCCTCTTGCCGAATAAAACCGCCATCAGGCCATCGTCACCTTCACCTTCGGCTTTTCCGCGCAGAGGTTGAGGACCCGGGTCTCGCCGCCAATCTCCAAGCGATAGCGCCCTGGAAAGCCACGAAAGCAAAAAACCCCATCGGCATCCGGTTCTCCGCTCACGTCCGTTCCCCACTCCTTATGAAGGAGGCGGGTGAGCGCCTTCGACGGCGCAAGCGCATTCCAATCCGTATCGAGCAAACAGGCCGCGCGCCGCCGGAAATGCGCGCGCTCCCAAAAACCCCAGAGGTGAATCGATTCGACCGCCGGATGGGAAAAAGCCAGCCGGTAAAAATCCGCCAACGCTTCGGCTCGGCGCTCATCATCATCCGACCATGAGGTGACCTCGGTCAAATGAATCGGTAGGCCGCGCGCGGCGAAGGCATCCAGGCGCTGCCAAACCTCGCCGGGTACCAGCAGACGGTTGTCATCCAGCCCCAGCTTCCAGAAATCCCGGCCCCGCTGATCGCCGGGCAGAAGCACGTTCTGGGCATCGTGCTCCTGAATGCCGATTCCCCCAAGGGGCAGCCCCGCGTCGCGGAATTCATCGATCAGCCGAAGGTAGGTCGCGTGGCGGTAGCCATCTTCGAGCACCGTGTATTCGTTCAGAAAGAGCCGGGCCTCCGGGTCGATTGCGTGAACCGTCTCAAAGAGCCAACGCGGAAAGTCGCGCCCAAGGCGCCCCGTGAAAAAGTGCCCGTCGAGCAGCTCGTTGATTACATCCCAGCAATGAACGCGCCCCCGGCCCCGTTCGGCCGCTTCCGTGACATGGCTTTCAACCACCCTTCGCAAAGCATCGGTAGGGAGTGCGCGGACCCAGGGCTGCACCCAGTGCGTGCGCGCCCACAGAAGGCAGTGGCCCCGCAGCGGCAAGTCATGTTCGCGTGCAAAGGCGAAGAGGGTCTCCGCCTCAGACCAGTCGCGCTTCCCCGCCTCCCGTTCCACCGAATACCACTTCATGCAATCGGACGCCACCAAGCCGCTGAAATGATCGAGCACATACTTCCGGTAGCGTTCGCCGTCCGGCCCCCCGTCACTGAGCCAGCGCGGGCTCACGGCCACGCCAAAAGGAAAAGCGTGGCGCGTCAGGCACAGACGCAACCGCCCCCCGCGCCACGGATCGCCCCCGGGCAAACGCAGTGACACGGAAAACTCCGCCTTGCGGTGACGCTCAATCCGGGCCGCCGCCTCCGCTCGCCACCCGTCCGACGGCGTCGGCACCTCCCACTCCTTCCGAAACCCCGATTTTGATTGCATACCCGCCACCGTGCCTTACCCGCCCGCCACCGCGCAAGCCAGGCTTAACCCGGCACCCTTTTGCGAATCGGCACCCCAACTCACGCCTTCCGCCGATGACGAAGGGCCACCAGGAACAGCGTCCCCAGACCAAGAAAAAGCGCCCCCGTGGCCGGTTCAGGGATGATAACCCCGTTCAGGCGGATGTCGTCGAGTTCGGCGTCGCTGAGCGCAGACCCAAAAATAAACACTTCGTCAATGGTACCTTGAAAGAGTTCGTTAAAGCTCGGATTTCTCCCGATCTCCACAAACGGGTGCCCCGACCCGAGGGTGGAGGCGGACACCGTCAAACTCGACCCGTTGACGTAGAGGCGCGTGGTCGCTGCCGTCTGATCATAGACCGCGGCCACAAAAGCCCACTCGCCCGGCGTTACAGCAAAGGAACCCAGAACACCGCTGCCCGTAAAGGCGGCCCAACCGCTGCCCGTTCCGCGGGAATCGATCACAAGCGATCGGTCGAACCCGCCATTGTCGTGCGAAATCACGGTCTGGATAACGGATGCCGAGGTCGGGCGAACCCATGCACCCATCGTCAATTGCGGCTGCGCGGAAGGATTGATATCCAACGGAATCCTCACAAAACTGCCGCTTCCCGAGAACTCGAAAGCTCCCCCGGAATAGCCGGAGGTGGTATAGGTGAGTCCGGACCAACTGGTTGCGTGCACACCGTTACCCGATTTGTCGAGGAGGTTGTCTTCAAAGTCGAAGTAAGCCAGCAGATTTCCTTGGCTTGTATTGGAAATCGCCGCATAAAGTAGCAGAGATGAGAAGGTCTTGAGCAAGTTTTTCATTTTCCCCAGAGCAGGTGGTAGACGAATAACCCAAAAAGAAGCCTTAAAAATGATGAGCCCGGCTTATTGGGTCAATCAGAATTCGCCTCAACTGTCGTTTGCGCGGCCCTCCCCACTCTCGCCCCCCTAAATCCCCTAAATCCCCATGAAATGCGTCCACTACCCCTGCCTGTTTGTCTGTTTCCTCCTCGCCCCATGGCTCGGGGCGACGATCATTCTGAACGAGTTTGTCGCCTCCAACGGTACCGGACTCGCAGACGAAGGCGGCGACTTTTCCGACTGGATCGAAATCGTCAACATGGGCGACACCCCCGTCGACCTGGCCGGTTGGGCCTTGTCCGACCGCAGCGACCAACCTGATCGCTGGATCTTCCCGGCGCGGTCGCTCGCCCCGGGAGCCTACCTCGTCGTGCACGCATCGGGGAAGGATCGCCGCTCCGCCGCCCCGGGCACACCCTTGCACACCAACTTCAGCATTGCCGCAGAGGGGGAGCCGCTCCTCTTGAGCCGACCCGATGGCACTCTCGCTGACTCGGTGCCCGCGACCACCGTGCCCCGAGATGTTTCCCTCGGACGCTCGCCCGATGGCAGCGGTTCGTGGCGGTTTTTCCTCTCACCCTCCCCCGGCGCGCCCAATACTTCGCCTGCTTACGACCCTCCCCTCGCCGCTCCGCAATTTTCCCATGGGCGCGGTTTTATCGACAGCCCCTTCGTCCTCACCCTCAGCCATCCAGAACCGGCGGCGGAAATCCGCTTCACGACCGACGGGCGCGATCCAGTGCTAAACGGTATCCTCTATAGCGGGCCGCTCCTCATCGACGCCACCACCACGCTGCGGGCTGTGGCCATCAAGTCCGGCGCCCTACCGCTTCCCTCCGTGGCGACACACAGCTTCATCTTTCCCGAGGATGTCCTCGCCCAACGAAGCAATCCAGCCGCCCTCGGCATGCCAGCTTCCTGGGGGAGCTGGCTGCGCACCCATTACGGGCTTTCCCCGGTGATCACGGACGATCCCGTCTACGCGCCCCGTCTGCGCCCCGCCCTCGAAAGCGTGCCCACGCTCTCCCTTGTCATCGATCCCGACGACCTCTTTCACCCCAGCCACGGTCTGTATGCCAACCGGGGACGGCGTGGTGTCGCGTGGGAGCGGGCCGTATCCATGGAATGGCTACAACCGGGCGACCCCAATGGCAACTTCCAAATCGATGCCGGCCTGCGCATCCAGGGCGGTGCCAGCCGGTCCGACGAAAACACCCCCAAAAGTTCATTCCGCCTCCTCTTTAAAAGCGAGTATGGCCCCAACCGCCTGAGCCACCCCATCTTCGGCACGGATGGGGGCGTAGCCGCCGACTTCAACACCATCGTCCTGCGCGCAGAGTGGAACAACTCCTGGCTCTACCCCGACCTCGCCTTCTGGTCGGGCGACCGGCAGCGCCACCGAGGGCTCTCCATGCGCGATCAATTCATCCGCGATCTCGAACGCGCCATGACCGGCCACGGATCTCGCGGCACCCACGTACACCTCTATATCAACGGCGTCTATTGGGGACTTTACAACCCGTCCGAACGCATCGACGCCGCCTTCGGAGCCAGCTACTTCGGCGGCGAGCGCGAGGATTGGGACGCCATCACGCACGATATCATCAACTCCGGTGGCAGCCAGGACGGGGTGCGCGACGGCACCCGCGACGCATGGGACGCCATGATGGCCATCGTCGAGGGCGGCCTCGCCGAGCCCGCCCAACTCGCCGCGCTGGAGCAATACCTCGACCTCCCCCGCTTCATCGACTACATGCTCCTGCAACTTTGGGGCGCGAACAGCGATTGGCCGCATAACAACGTCAACGCCATCCGTCGGCGCGCGCCAGGGAAAGGCTTCCTGTTTTTCATCTGGGATGCCGAGCATTCCCTTGAGGATCTGAATGAGAACCGCTTCTCTTTCGGCCTGAATCTCGGCCCCGGGCGCATCCTCACCCGCCTCCTCGATAACGCGGAGTTCAAGCTGCAGTTCGCCGACCGCGTCCATCGCCACTTCTTCAACGGAGGGGCCCTCACCCCTGAACGCCTCCTTCCCCTCTTCGATGAAGCCGCCGCCCGCGTCGAGCAGGCTGTCATCGCCGAATCCGCCCGCTGGGGCACCTATTACCTCGAATCTTTCACGGGGGACGATTTCCGCGATCACTTTTTCCTCCCCCCCACCGCCCAGCCGGCCTTCATCGCCTACACCCGCGACACCCATTGGCAGGCCGAGCACGACCGCCTCCGCGAGGAATACCTGCCCCACCGCACCGCCATCGTGCTCAACCAGCTCCGCCACCCCGCGCGCGGTCTCTATCCCCTCACGACCGCCCCGCTCTTTGCTCCCCACGGTGGCTCTTTCACGAACACGCAAACGGTCGTGCTCACGACGGAGGTCGGTACGATCTACTACACGCTGGATGGGAGCGATCCGCGCACACCCCTCACGGGCACGCACGCTCCCCAAGCGTTTGCCCTTCAAACCGGTGACACCCTTGTCCTGAGCGAAAGCACGACCCTGCGCGCCCGCACCCTCCACAACGGTGAGTGGAGCGCCCTCAACGAAGCCGTTTACACCGCCGCGCCGCTGGTGCCCCATAGCCTCGTCAGCAGCCCTTTCCACTTCAGCGAGTGGAGCCCCCTTGCCCCCGCCGGCACCTACCCTCCCCACATGCTCTTTGAGCAAACCGCCGTGCGCGACGCCCCTCTCGGTCTGCCAATGGATGCGCCGTGGACGCTTCCCTACAATCTCACCAACCGCACCCGCATCAATGGCCTCGGCCCATCGGGTATCAGCTTCATCAATACGGGGAACGCACAGGATCTCCCCGGCGCGGGCTTCCTTGGTGCGGCCCGGCTCGCGCTCGACACCACCGGGGTGGACGCAGCGTGGGTAAGCTGGACCGGCGGCACGGTCACGCCCAACGACCGCGTTTATGGCCTGCGGCTGCTTTACCGCGTGGGCGCGCACGGTCCTTTTCGCGACCTGCCCGGTCCAGACGGCGCACCGGTAGAATACCTCTGCCACCCCGTAGCGGACCACAGCACCGTCCTCGGCCCTACGCCCTTCCCCGCCGACGCCCTTGGGCAGCCCTACGTGGAGCTACTCTGGCAATACCACCACCTCTCCGGCAACAGCGGCCCCCGTCCCCAGCTGCGTCTCGACGACATCCGGGTGGAGACCACTCTGCCCGCCCCAACGACCTTCGCCGCCTGGCGATCAGTCCATTTTCCCGATCCCGCCGAAGCTGCCGACGAGGCCATCAGCGGTCCCCAGGCCGACCCCCTCACCAGCGGTCTACCCAACCTTCTACGCTACGCCCTTGGAATCGGTGCAGACGACCCGGCGAACACGCATACGCGTCTTCCCCACATCGAAAAACGCGACGGCCAACCCCATTTCCTCTTTCCCTTCAATCCCGACCTCAGGGATCTCATCTACCGCGTGGAAATCTCCACCGACATGGTTCACTGGAGCACCACCATCTTTGATTCCCAGCAATCCGTCCCCCCCCCAAGCGAAAACAGTTGGATCGCCCTGCCCGTCGACTCAGAGAACTCATCGCTCCCCCTTGTCTTCGCCCGCCTTCGCGTCGAGCGACCCGGAACACCGTGACCGATTTGCCTAAATTCATTTGTATTCCAACCTTATATTTCAGAAATATTTTCTTGCTTCAATTTAGATACGTGGCAGATTGGGAATCATGGTCAGTAGATACACCCAACGGTTGAGAACTCGACATTCGAGTCGTGTCATGGTGCATTTCGTCTCGCGGGTGGTCCAAAAGCGACGGCTCCTGGATTCTTCCGGGATGGAGGAAATGCTGAGGATATTGCGTACGCAGGCGGAGTTCGCGGGAATAGAGGTGGTGACCTACTGTTTCCTGGAAAACCACTTCCACATCCTTGCCCTCGTCGACGGGCGGGAGGAGGTGGTTGAGGCGATTGATGATGCCGAGCTAGTGCGGCGGTTCAGTGCGCTGTATGGGAATCTGCGGTCGCCGTCTTTGGGCGTGGACGCTGTGGCGCTGCAGAAGGCGCTGGAGGAGAATGGGGAGGAGGCCGCAGCGCTGCGCACGCAGATGAAGGCACGCATGGGAGATGCCGCAGTGTTCATGAAAGAGTTCAAGACACGGTTTACGAAGTGGTATAACGAGCATTACCATACGGTGGGGACCTTCTGGGCGGAACGTTACCGGAGTGTGGAGGTGGAGGAGGGGTCGGATGCCGCGAAGGCAATGGCGGCCTACATCGATCTCAACGGTGTAAAGGCCGGGGGGGCGGATGAACCGGTGAGCTACCGATTCTGCGGATATGCGGAGGTATGCAGACGCAAGGACCGGGCATGGAGTCGATACCGATTGCTTTGGAAGGGCGCACCGGCCGAGGAAGCGGAATGGTGTTGGACGCGCTACCGGGCCATTCTAAAAGCCAAATGGCGAAGCTACGGCTACGACAAAAGCGCGCAATGCACCTGACAGCGTGCTTCCCGAAACCTTTCTTTTCGAATTGAAGCCGAAGCCCCCCGCTCCCCCTTAACGGCGACTGACTCGCCCTACTGAATGAATCGAAGGCCGCCCTCCGTTTTCGCGCATTGGCAGGCGAAAACCGCAGAGTCACCTATGGTGGCGGAGCCCTCGTCCCGCACTTGTTTCCGTATCTTGACCGACGGGCGACAGCAAGCTTTCCGACCAGAAGAATAAGCAGGATACCCGCCCCCACAAGCAGGTGAGGCCGGGAACCCTCAAGGAGGAGGTGGGGCAATGCGGTCATACCGGCGGCTATGGTCGTTTGAATCGACCAGGAGAGGAGGAAATAGAGAGGGAAAGGAGCCCCGATGACGGCGAGCAGGTAGTTTTGCACGGGAAAGGGAATTCCCGGCACGGCCCTAACGAGAAAGATCACGCGGAAATGTCCCAATTCATTAAGCTTCGGCAGCGTGTGCCCCCTGCGGAGAAGCCAATCGGTGAGCGGGCGGCGCAAAATGTATTGACCTGCCCAATACGCCGCAGCGATGTTGACGGCGAGACCGACGGCGCAGACCAGCCATGCTTGAAACCAGGGAAAGACCGCGCCCGCAAAAAGGTAGCAGACAGCGATAGGAAAACCAAACAAGGGCAACACCGCGATCGCGACGACAAACAGAAATGGATCGGTCCCGGCTATCGTGTCGAGGGCAGCTTCCGGATCAAAACCATGGTGGGCGAGCAACCCGAACCCCACCCCGAGAAGGGCGGTGAAAAGCACAAGCGATCCCCAGTATCCATAGGCTGTCTGTGGTGTTGGCGGGCCCATCGTTAGGGGGACCGGGAGAGAATGAGGGTGACGTTGCTTCCTCCGAAACCACTGCTGTTCGTGAGTATGTTCGGACGCTGGAGAGGCAAATCCTCGCGCGGTAAGTGGAGATGAGCGCACCCGGAATCCACTTCATGCAAATGCCACTGGCGGGGCACGCGCTCTTCCTCCAAGGCGAGGCAGGCCAGCCCGGCTTCCAAGGCCCCTGCCATGGAGAGAGCGTGGCCGGTAAGGGCCTTTGTGCTGCTCACAGGAACGTCCAACGCATCGTGAAAGACGCGCCCGATGGCCCGCGCCTCCGAGAGGTCGCCGATTACCGTGGACGTGGCATGGGCGTTTATGTGGCCGATGTCCCCGGGTGAAAGACCCGCATCGTCCAGCGCCCGCATCATGGAGCGGGCGAGGCCATCGCCCTCCTCATGGGAAATGGCGACATTGTGGCCGTCTGAAGCCTGGCCCCAGCCGGTTGCGAAGGCGCGCGCTCTGGCTCCGCGGGCTTGCGCGAGGGAGCCCTCTTCGAGAATGAGCGCGACAGCCCCGCCCGATGCCACAAACCCGTCCCGCGAGCGGTCAAAGGGGCGCGAGGCATCACAACCGGATTGTACGCTGAGGGCGCGCATGGCTGCGAAGGGCACAACCGTCTCCGCCGTCACTTCCTCTGCGCCCACCACCACCATACGCTTCTGGCGGCCGTGGCGGATCTCCTCCATGGCGTAGGCGAGCGCATGGCTCGAAGATGCGCAGGCGGAGACAAAACCGAGATTCGCCCCCTTGATTTTGAAGTAAGCACCGAGGTTAAAGTTCAGCGTTCCGGCGATGGAACTCACCACCCCGAGCGGATGGCCACGCGCCCCCCGGCTCGCACTCATCTGTTCGAGGTAGTGGCGCATCATGAGAGGTGAACCCACTGAGGCGCAGAAGAGCCCGGTCTCCGGGTCCGCCAGAGCCGCCTCTTCCAACCCCGCATCGGCGAGCGCATCAAAGACCGCGCAGCAGGCATACACGCCCTGGGGAGCAAATGCGCGAAGGGCCTCCCGCCGGATCTGGTGACGCGCCGGCATCTGCCACCGCATCCACTGGGGAACGGAAACATCGAACTCCGGCACCGTCCCCGCCACCTTCACCGGACTCTGTTCCGCCCCCGGGGGCCATTTGACTGAACGAATGCCTGACCGCCCGAGGCGCAAGCTGTCGCGGACGGTCACCTCGTCGCAACCGATGCTGGAAACCCAGCCAATGCCAGTGATGGCAACCGTGCGCGCCCCCATCATGCAAGCTCAAGGCGCGTGTGCAAAAGGGCCTTCAGATCAGCCACCGTGTGCACAGCGGCGAGGTCTTCGTTGGAAATGGACAGCTCGAACAGATCCTCCACGAGGAAAACCATTTCGGCGATGGTTATCGAGTCCACCCCGAGGTCCCCGCGCAAATCCGTCTCCTCCGGCAAATCTCCGGCCTTCAGATCAGAGCGTTCGGGGAGAAGAAAGAGAAGGATTCCAAAAACAACTTCATCCAGATCCCCGGGCCGCCGGTCAGCGAGCAGCCGCTTGTAGGCGGCAAGGATTTCCGGCGGATAACCGGTAAGCTTTTCTTCGGCTGCGGACAAGGGAAGCATCGGCAAAGGATTCGAATTACGTGGGAGAGAAAAATAACTTTCCCCGTTTTCTGAGCTTATCCGTAGAATGGCCAGTGCAATTATTGAACACAATGCCTTCGGAAGCCGCTCAGGAAAACCGCCGCATGAGCGGAAAATACTCCCAGAGCGGTCCCTCGATCCCCTTTCGCCGAAAGCGCGCCGTCATCGCCCCGAAACGCGCGGGGAAGTCCGGCGGCACCCAGCGGGCATCCGTTTCCGCCTCCGCCGTCAGGCGGGCCGTCAGCCCTTCCGCGCTCAGTCCCTCCTCGACGAAGAAGAAGGGTGAGAGGAGGTTATCCGGCAAGGCCAGGCCCCGCTCGCGCAAGCGCGCCCAGACCGGCGTGCCCGGATACACCCGCACCCCGGGGAAGGCGAAAAAGACGCCGCCGGCCAATGCGCGCGCGCGCTGGAACGTCTCCTCCAGCGTGGCCTCGGTTTCGCCCGGTCCCCCAAGGATGAGGAAATGCGCGTAATTGATCCCCGCGGCCTCGGCGAGGGCACTCGCCTCCTCGATGTGGCCGTAGGTGAAGGATTTGCCGTAGCCGCGCAGCATTTCATCCGAGAAACTGTCCGAACCAAACTCAATGTGCCGCAGGCCCGCCCCCCGCAAAGCCGCCAAGTCGTCCGCCGTAAACCCGCGCGGACGCAGAAAGCAGCCCCACTCCATGTCCAGCCGCGCCTCCGTCAGCGCCTGTCCGAGGGCACGCAGGTGGGCCGGGGTGGTGTTGAAGACCGAATCCACCAGAAAGACATAGCGCACTCCCCGCTCCCGCCAGCAACGCATCTCCGCCACGACCCGTTCGGGCGGTCGTGGTCGCGTCGTCCGTCCTTCGATGAGGGGATAGGTGCAATAACTGCACTTGAGCGGGCACCCACGCTGTGTCTGCGTATTGAAAATCGCCCCGCGCGCACGGTAGGCGTCGACCCACGCGGAATCCGGATCAAAGGGAGGCACCGTTGTCTCTTCCCGGGGCGGGGCGGATCCTTCGGCAATCTCCCCGTTTGCCAAGCGCGCCAGCACGCCCCCCGGCAAGCCCTCCGCCGCCGCTACGGCCTTTCCTCCGGCCAGGGCTTCGAGGAGAGCCGGGAAGGCCCGCTCGCCCTCTCCGCAGACCCCAAAGTCCGCACCCGTCAAGGAGAGAATCTCCCGGGCAAAAATGGAAAAGCCCGCACCGCCGAAAACGATTTTCGCACCCGGCGCGAGCGTCCGCACCCGCTCCACCCACGCCCGCAACTCCCCCACGTAGCTCTGGGCGGCATCCGCCCGCACATTGTCGATGTTGCGCAGGGAAAACCCCACTACCTCCGGCGCGAATCCGCTCAGCGCTGCGGCAAACGCGTCTGCCCCCGGTGTCACTAACAGGTCATGCACCGAGACCGCGTGTCCCGCCGCCCTCAGGGCATCACACACATAAGCCAGGCCCAGCGGAAAGACCGGGAAAGGGTCCGCCACATCATTCAAGTTGACCATCCACACGCGCATCCTCGCCCCTCACACTGCTCTCCGACTGGAAAGGAGCAAGGTTTACACGTTCTTCCTCCTGGACCCTCCAAGGCGGTCTTCCGATTATCCGATTCCATGCAATCGTTCCTCCCGCGCCTTTCTCTGTTCGCCCTCGTCGCCCTGCTGACTCTTCCGATGGGTGCGCTCGCCGCCGATCTGCCGGACCGCGTCTCCGAGTATGCCCGGGCCAACCTCGTTCTCACGGTGCGCGCCGCGCCCGCGCTCGATTCCGCCGGGCAGATGCGGGAGATCGTCCGCCGCACCGCCATCCACCGCGAATGGCAGGTGATCGGTGACCACCCCGGGGAAAATCTCCTCGTTCTCAACCTCGTGCACCGGCGCTCGGATTCGACCCTCTACCTGGTTTACGACGAGGAAACGGTTCGCTTCTACTCCGACTCCTGGCAACTCGACCGCCAGGGCAACCGGCGTGGCCGCGCCGAGCCCACCGGCTGGCTGCGCAATCTCGACCGCGACCTCACGCGCAACATTGCCTTGGCCGCCGAATGAGCATGGTCGACACGGGCACGGGTAGCCAATCCGCACCCGTGTTTTACATCGGGGCAGCTGCCGCAAACCCCGGGGCAGCTTTACGAATTGGATACCGCACGGGGCTCCCCGTGGAATTCGTTGCGAAAAAAAGTGGCGGCGGAATGCTTTGGCTGCCCGCTCGCGCCGACACACCCGCAGAGCCCTTCGCTCTCGGTGTTCCGCCGGGCCCCGCCCGCGCCAAAGGTCCGCTTCTCCTTTGGAGCAACGACGATCTGAGCGCCGGTTGCGCCATCCTGCGGGATGCCCTCGAAGACATGAACGCCGCCGCCCGTTCCGTTTACACCGCCATCTTCGAGGCCACGGCCGGACGCCACCTCGCCCGCGCCTGGAACTGGGTTCCCTCCATCAATGAACACCCGGCGGGCGGCGAGGAAATCTATCGCCTCTTTTGTTTTGGGCGCGCCCAGGCCTTCGCCGCTTATTTTGGGGAGGACTGTGAAGCAAAAATGCCCGCAGGCACGGCTGTCGGGGTCGCCGGGCGGGACCTCGTCGTTCACTTTGTCGCCACCCGCGCGCCCGTGCACAATCTCGAAAACCCCCGCCAGAAACCCGCCTACCGCTACCCCCGCGCATACGGACCGCGCCCGCCGAGCTTCGCCCGCGCCACCCGTATTGCAAACGTGGATACGGATGCGCCGGGCTGGCTCTGCATTTCCGGTACCGCCGCCATTCTCGGCAGTGAGAGCCTCTGTCCGGGGGATCTGGAGGGTCAGCTCCGCATCACCCTCGATAACCTCGCCCGCATGGGCGCGCGCTGGGGCGACACCGGCGCGCGGCGCTTCGTGCGGGTATTTGTGCGCCACGCCGCCGACCTTCCCCGCGTGCGGGAGCGGGTCCGCACCCTTCTCACTCCCGAAGACCAGCTCGCTTGCGTATGCGCCGACATCTGCCGCAAAGAACTCCTCTTGGAAATCGAAGTCACCCTCGATGAACGCGCCCGGTCGGCCCGCGCACCGCTCCCACAGCGGCCGGAAAGCCACGTCCGAAGCCAGCGCTTGATTGTCAGCTGACACCCTGTCCGCCGCTCAGGCGAGGAGGCGTTCGAGGGCTTCCCGGCAACGCTTTCCCCGCGCGGTAAGGGGCATCTCAGGGACGATGACAATTTTCTTTGGCCGCGCCCAGAGTGGAAGCCGCGCGCTCAGGGCCGCGCGCACAACCTCCGCCGTCACCGGTCCCGCGACAACCAGCCCAATGCGCCCCTCTCGCTCTGCACCCGTCGGCGTGCGAACATCCGCAAAAGCCGCCCGCACCTTGGGCACCGCCTCCGCCGCCCGCTCAATATCCCCGAGGCGCAGCCGCCGGCCGGCAATCTTCACCTCGCGGTCCGCCCGCCCGCGCAGAACCAGCTTGCCGTGCGCCCGCACCTCCCCGACATCGGCCAGGCGCACGCAGCCAAAGCCATCGCGCCGCCGCCGGTGTCCGCGCGTCACCACCGCCGGCCCCGATACCACCAACCGCCCCGTGGCCGCCTCCGTCGTTACCCGCCGCCCCGAAGCGGTCGCCCGATTTCTCCCGGCGCGCGTTCACTCGCCTCACCTGCATCAAAGGAAATGCCCCCTGTCTCCGTGCTCCCATAGAAATTGGCCACCGGGAGACCATGCGCCTGGAAAAAAGCTTCACGGGCGGACGCAGCGAGCGTCCCCCCCGCCGAAATGACCAGGCGCAGCGAATCGCCCGCCCCTCCCGGAGCCGCAGCGAGCGCCCGGATCAGCGGCGGCACCGCCGGGAAAACGGTCGCTTCATAGGCCCGCAGATCCCGCAAAATCTCCGCCGGAAAAAATCCCCCGCCGATCACGATTCCGATGCCCCGGAGGACCAGCGGCAGGACGAGGTTTCCCAGACCATAGGAGTGCCCGAAAGGAATCACGGCCAAGTTACGGTCATCCCTGCGCAGCCCCATTGCCTCCACAATGGCCTCGCCGTCCGCAATCATCTGCGCGGCTGTGAACCCCAGCGAACGGGGCCGCCCCGTCGTTCCCGAAGTTGTCTTGATGAGGCACAGCCCGCGTTTGCGCGGCCCCCCGCCCAGCCTCTGTGGCTCAGGCGTCGCGAGGACAGACGGAGTTTCCGCGAGAGCGGCGGGGGCCATGCCCTCCTCCAATGGAAGCGCCACCGCCCCGAGGGCCTGCGTGCCTAAAAAAGCACCGAGCCAATCCAGGCTGTTCGGAGCCGGGATCGCCACCACCGTCCCCCGGCCTGTGCCCGCTTCGCGCAAACGGGCCACCCACTCCCGCGCACAGGCATCCAGCTCCACAAAGCTCCAGACCCGCCCGCCCGCCGGCGCATCGATTACCGCGACGCCCGCCGCCCGCGCAGCCACGGTGGCCTCCCATGCCGCCCAAAGCGGGAACGGTTCATCCGGATGTCTGCTGCGCTTCTGCATTCTCAGAAAAGCCCCCGAGCCTGCGCCCACGCCGCGCCCGGATCAAGCGGAAGAAACAGCTCAGTCCGCCGCCATGGCCGAGGCCACTGTGGGCGAGGCACATCCGGAAAAGGCCGCGACCACCCCCGCCGCCAGAACAACAAGTAGGCCGGCCTTCCGCAGGTGCGAAGTCAAATCACTCGCCGAAGATTTCATTGAGCACCTCGTTGACCATGTTTTCCGGAGAACGCCGCTGAAGCGACGGTCGATAGGATTGCGAGCTGGCCAAGACCCGCCGAGTCAACGGATCCCGAATCTGGACGTTTGTTGCCCCCGGTTGGCGGCGGTCGGGGCGCTGCGGATTTGCTGGTGCGTCGGGCGGCGCTGTTGGGCTGCCGGGTTTTCGGGGAAAACCTGCCGTATCCGGTCGGGCGATTCCGCCGTCGCCCTGCGGGCTGTGGCGGGCACGGAAATCAACCCGGCTACCTGGGGCACTTACTTGGCCGCGTCCTGGATGGCTTCACCGGTGGCTTGGGTATCTTTGCCCACGCCTTCCATAGTGTTGCACCCGGAAGCGATCAGCGCGCCGATCAGGGTAAGGGCGACGAAAATAGAACGGAGACTGAGACGACGGATATTGATGGATTTCATAGCGAACAGGATACTCTGTTTGCTTGAACATGGATATGGAGCATAACCCTTCCTCCCCGGCCTGAGGATGGGCCGAAGCGCCCCTTGACGCGACGCTCATTCATTCGCGATAGATCCGCCCCTTCAGAGCCATTTCCAGGCCGGCTGGAGGGTGATCTTCTGCCCATCGGCTTCAATTTGGTCGGATTGGTTGAGGGTCAGGATGAGGGCCTTTTTCAGGCGGCCGCGGGAGGCCCGGATGGCTTCCAGCAACCCCTTGATTTCGCGCTCACGGTTCGTGTCATTCAACTCAAGGCAGACTTGAAGGGCGGTTTCATCATAGACAAAATCGCATTCCCATAGGTCGGTTTCGCTGTCATAGCCTGCCTGGATGCCGCGTTGGCGCAGGGCCAGGAAAACCTGATTTTCCAGTCGGCACCCACGATCCGGCGTGGCTTGCGGATTATTTGCTGCGGCCAGTCCGTTGTCCACGGCGTAGTATTTGCGGGGCGTGACAACGCGTTTTTTGAAGGAGTGGCTGTGCTTTGGAAGACTCTGCAGGAGGTAGGCGTCTTCCAGATATCCGAGGTAAGCACCCGTTTGGTTTACTGAGGGGATTTGCAGAACCTTGCTCAACTTTTGCAGGGAGAAGGGTTGCCCGGTGTGGGCCAGCAGAAACAAGACCAGGTTCATCAGGTGACGGGTCTCTCTCAAGTTGTGGCGAAGCGCGATGTCACGCAGCACGATATCGCGCAGAAGCGTTTGCAGGAAGGCCCCATCGCCATCGGCCAAGAAGCTTGGGAAGCCGCCCTCTCGCATGAATCTGTCGAGGGAGGCGGCGTTGGCCTTGAGTTTACGGAATTTCAGGAATTCCCCGTAGGTGAAGGGAAAGATTTCAAAGGAGCGGTGACGACCCGTGAGTTTGGCCCCCACTTCCCGCGTCAGGAGGGATGCATTGGAGCCGCTGACCCAAATCGAATGACCCTTGTCGAGGAGCGCGCGGACAAGGCGTTCCCACTGTTCGACCTCCTGAACCTCGTCAAGAAAGAGGGTTAACGGAGACGGTGCGAGGCTCTGCACACATTCAATGAAGCGGGTAAAATCATCCGGCCCGAAACCGAACAAACGTGTATCCTCGAAGTTGCAGAAAACCGCGTTGCGGCAGCGGCGCATTTGCTGAAAGAGGAGCGTACTTTTGCCACTCCGGCGCACACCCTTGAGGATAATCGCCTCGCGGTTGGTGCGCGGAAAGGTCGCCGCCACCTCGCGTTTCACTTCCCGCGCCGGCCGCAATGGAGGCATCGGATCGCGCAAAACCTGAAATATTGTATCTTTCAGGATCATATCTTTGTATTTTATGTTTATACAAAAATGTCAATTTGTATTTCTACAGGGGCGCCCAGATGGGGCGATAAATCCTCGGAGAGGAGGGCCGCTCTTTCAGGGCTTGTCCTGGTGGAGGTATGGTTTCCCAAGGAATTGCCTTGGGCTATTGCCCTGAGCCCCTTCGGGGCGGTGGCAAAACCCGTCGTCCGCAGGCGTCCTGATTGCTGCCCCCCCGGCTCCGATTGCGCGCAACCCCGGGGGCCAGGATGGCCGCCCGGCCACGGGGAATCCGCCCGTCGCGCCACCCCATCCTGGGGTCAGCGCGCCGGGGCGAATACACCGCCGCGATGCAGGGTAGTCAGTTGCGACCCTCGAGGGTATCATCGTCAGTAGGTTTACACCCCATAGTAGCGAACGGGTATCCAGAGTATCTTTATCTTGTGTCAGTAACTGGCAGATGCAGTTCGAGTTGGTTTGCACAAAAAAAACGCCGCGATCTCAAGCAGCAGCTTCAGGCCAAGCTCATCGAGCACAAGCTATACATTGATAAACACGGTCAGGACGTGCCGGAAGTTCGAAACTGGAAATGGAGCAACTCTAAATGAATACACAAGCACTCATAGACACCGCCAGAGCGATGGTCGCCGACGACAAAGGTCTGCTGGCGATGGATGAAAGCCATCCCAGCTGCAACAAGCGCTTCGCCAAGCTGGGCATCCCGCAGACCGTGGAAGCCCGGCGCGCTTATCGCGAATGGCTCATCACCACGCCCAGCCTAGGCAAATCTATCAGTGGCGTAATTCTCTTCGACGAGACGATTCGCCAGCAAAGAAAGGACGGCACGCCCTTCATCAAAGTCATCACTGAGGCGGGAATCATTCCCGGCATTAAAGTAGATACTGGAGCAAAGGACCTAGCCGGTCATCCCGGAGAGAAAATCACCGAAGGTCTGGATGGACTGCGCGATCGACTGGAGGAATATTTTCAAATGGGCGCGCGGTTCGCCAAGTGGCGCGCGGTGATTGCCGTGGGCGATGGCGTTCCGAGCCGCAGTGGTCTGGAAGCCAACGCCCACGCGGTGGCGCGCTATGCCGCATTGTGCCAGGAAGCCGGACTCGTTCCCATCGTCGAACCGGAAGTCCTCATGGACGGTGAACACACTCTGGAGCGGTGCCGCAAAGTCACGGAGGAAGCCCTGCGAAACGTCTTCATCCAGTTGAACAGCCAGCGCGTGCTGTTGGAAGGAATCATTCTCAAACCGAACATGGTGCTGCCCGGTTTGACCTGCCCACAGCAAGCATCGGACGATGCAGTCGCCGAGGCCACGGTGCAGTGTCTCCTGCGAAACGTTCCCGCTGCCGTTCCGGGAATTGCGTTCCTGTCGGGTGGTCAATCCGCCGAACTCGCTTCGGCACGTTTGAATGCCATGAATGTCCGCTTTAAGTCACGCGCGCCCTGGGCCTTGTCATTCTCGTATGGCCGCGCTCTCCAGCAACCGGCTTTGGAGATTTGGCACTTTCAGGAAGCCAACCTAAAAGCGGCGCAGGAAGCCTTGCTTCATCGAGCGACGTGCAACCGCGCCGCGCGCCGGGGTGAATACAATGCGGCAAAGGAAGGTGACCCTCTATGACACGTTGCTTAACCCGCCAACGATCCCTTGATCTTAGGACGACGAAAATCGTGGGACTGGCCGCTGACCATGGGGGGGTATGAACACAAGCGCCGCGACCAACCGGCAATAGTTTTATGGAACTCAGGCGCGCACGAATTTTTTGATCCGGCATCTGAACCAAACGCCGGTAAAAGAAGCGCCTTAAAACAGCAAGAGATTCAATGATGGGAGAACGAAGGCGGCGTTTGAACATGGGGCGTAGGGTTAGGCCCCATAGAACGTTCGCATTGCTTGTGGTATCCTAAAAATACTTCCCTTCCAAAAAACCATCATGACACAAAACACTGATACCCCCCTCTATTGCACCCACACCACCGTTGAAAAATTCGATTCCGACACGAAGAACCAGACTTCCAGCGGCAATGGCAAATCCGCTCGTGAGCGTCTCCATTTGCGCACGCGGGAACTTGCTGTTCTCGCGGGGCGTCGGTCTATCGATATTACCTGGCGCGACTACGAACAAGCGAAACAAGATGTGACGGGGGAGTCCACGCCGGAACGCCAGAACGCGATTCTGGACGCCGTCGTCTGAGTGTGAGGTGTGACTCAAATGCCCAACAGCAAAGTCCCTGCACGGTCGTCACCGTGCGCGGAAGCGTCGTTGACGTGCGGTTCGATGCGCACCTGCCGCCCATTTACTCGATACATCGTGCGGCGGCGCCGCTGGCGCGGCGTTTTTCGAAATTCGAGGTCTTTGTCCGATTCGAAACCGCGCCGGATTTGTCTCCGTTCACTGGAGAAGGCCGTCGGCGTAGTGCTCGAAGCGAAGAACCGACCGCTAAAAGCCAAGGGAACATGACATCCTTGGAAAAACGACAGAAGATTCCATGAATACCCGCTACCAGATCACGGAAGGACGCCTCCTTGAATCGGAAGATCCCGGGAATACGGTGTGGTTTGATCTCCACTCTCCGAGCCGCGAAGAAGTGATCGCCGTCGAAAAGCATCTGAAGATCAAACTGCCTACCCTCGAAGACATGGAAGAAATTGAGGTTTCCAGTCGACTCTACGAGGAGGACGGAGCTGTTTTCATGACCGTGCAGCTCCAGGCCTCGACCGAGGAGGGAAACACCCGGATGGGGCCGGTGGCATTTATTCTCACCACAGAAAAGCTCGTGACGATCCGCTATCACGATCCGCGTTCCATCGCGATCTTTGTGGAGCGTGCGAAGCGTCACACATTCGCCGGAGAAGACGGTGAACCCGTGTTTCTCGGACTCGTCGAGACCATCGTCGATCGTCTCGCCGACATCATCGAGCGTGCCGGGCGCAACTTGCTACCGATTTCGCAGGGAATTTTCCGCAACCCGGTCCCCAAAGCGAAGGGCACCCGCGACTACCAGCTCTATCTGGAGACGATTGGCCGCACCGGGGATCTCATTTCGGACATCCTCGACAGCCTCATGACCCTTGACCGCGCCGTCGGATACTACCTGCAGCACTTCGTGCATCAGAACGACAAAGAGGTTAAGCAGACGCGGGTGAAAACGATCACACATGATCTTCACTCAATCGGAGACCACGCCGCGATCCTCTCGGCTAAGATCACCCTGCTGCTTGATGCCACTCTCGGAATGATCGGGATTGAGCAGAGCGCGATCATCAAGATTTTCTCCGTTGCCGCCGTCATCTTCCTGCCTCCCATGGTTGTGGCTTCGTTATATGGGATGAATTTCGAATTCATGCCCGAACTCGGCTGGCACCTTGGCTATCCCTTCGCGATCGGGCTCATGATCCTCTCCGCCGTGCTGCCTTACGGGTTCTTCAAACGCAAGGGATGGCTCTGAAAGTCTCCACCCACACACGATGAAAGCATCCGCTCCAGAAGACCTCCCGGATGTCTTCGATCACGTCTGAGCAAGATTACCCTGGCTGACGAAATAGACTCGAAACGACACCCTTATGAACCGTTCTCTTCTTAATCTGATCATCGATCTGCTGGCCGCCACCTGTTTGTTGGCCATGGCTGCAACGGGATATGTTCTTCGTTTCCCGCTGCCGCCAAGCACGAACCGCACGCACGAGTTGTGGAGTTTGTCACGGCATGAGTGGGGCGCAATCCATTCATGGGCCAGCCTCGGATTGCTGGCGGTTTTGGTCGTGCATGTGGCGCTCCACTGGCAATGGATCGTCACCATGATCTCGCGCCGATTCCCCCACACAAAAGGCACCGCTCCAGTCCGCCCTGGGCGCGCCGGAGTGGTGACGGTAGCGGCATTGCTTGTATTGGTGGGTTCGTGGGCTGCGGTGACTCATCTCGGCGTTCGTGAACGGGAGATTCCCCTGCACGCACTGAGCGCACCGAAGGACGAAATGGAGAACTGGTCGAACACTCCGGCAACGACCCGACCCGTTGTGAGCAATGCCGCTGAGATTATTTCGGTGGATTTTGGGCGGGACGTGATGCCGGTTTTCGAAGCCTCATGTATAAACTGCCACGGGCCGGAGAAACAGCGCGCGAACTTCCGTGTAGACCGGCGTGATGACTTCTTCTCGTTGAGAGACGGAAAAATTCCCGTGGTGCCCGATGATCCGGACGCAAGCTGGTTGCTTCCCATCATTTCCGGTGAGCTTACTGAAATGAAGTCCGCAGAGGCCCATCGATTAACGCCCGAGGATATTGCCTTGATTGAAACTTGGATACTCGAAGGGGCAGACTGGCCGGTGGATCGGGTAAACGGGTCACCCAACCCGTGATTCACCGTCGTGATGATGCTGGATGTTGGCTTGGGCTGAAAACAGATGAAGCCAAAACCAACTATTGCGATTCCTTCTCCGACCACTTCCAGCGTCGGAAGCAAGCCTTCGGGTCACGATCACGGCTCAGCACCGCACTTCCTACCGCATTGGATACAGCAGCGGTGGAGCATGCTGACGGTGACCGTCACCGGAGTGGCCCTGGCCCTTGGGTTTTTCGGTGAAACGACCTTCGGTCTACCAGCATCTGTCGCCCTGGCTTTTTATCTGTTGGCCTATCTGGCCGCGGGCTACGATGTTACCCGGGAGGCTTTGCCGGCGCTCTTCCGCGGGAAGCTCGACATCGACATTCTGATGATCGCGGCGGCCGCCGGTGCCGCTCTGCTTGGGCAATGGGCGGAAGGTGCCTTTCTGTTGTTCCTTTTTTCCCTGGGCCACGCCGGTGAGCACTAAGCCATGTACCGGGCGCGCAATGCCGTCGGCGTTCTCGGCGAGCTGATGCCGCGCACGGCATTCACGAAGAGGGGCGACCGGCTGGAGGAAGTGCCGGTTGATCAACTTGCGGTGGATGAAATCGTGGTGGTGAAACCGGGCGAGCGCGTGCCTGTAGATGGCATCATCACGGCGGGCGAAAGCAGCATCGATCAAACCGCGATTACGGGCGAGAGCGTTCCGCTGAACCGCAAACCGGGAGATGAAGTCTTTGCCGGCACGATCAATCAGGATAATGCGTTGGACGTGCGCATGACGAAGCTGGCCCGCGACAATACCCTCGCGCGGGTCATGCAACTCGTCGCCGAAGCGCAGGAACAGAAGAGCCCGACCCAGCGGTTTACCGAGACCTTCGCCCGGCGGTTTGTGCCGGCAGTGCTCATCGGCACGCTGCTGGTTATCGTCGTGCTGCCGCTCGGGTTTGGTTGGGCGTGGGAGGTGGCTTTTTATCGAGGCATGTTGTTGCTGGTGGCGGCCTCGCCGTGCGCGCTGGCCATTGGCACGCCCGCCGCCGTGCTTGCCGGTATCGCCCAGGCGGCACGGCGCGGCGTGCTGATCATAGGGGGGATTCACCTGGAAAATCTCGGGCGCATCAACACCGTGGCGCTCGACAAAACCGGCACGCTCACAACCGGAATTTTTGCGGTCTCTCAAGTCATGGGCTTAGACGGCACGCCCGATGACGAAGTCCTGCGCATTGCCGCGGCCGTCGAGGAGCAATCGAGCCATCCACTGGCCAAGGCCATCGTGAAAACCGCGAGGGACCGGGGGATCGATTATCCATCCGCCACCCACATCGAAAACCTCGCAGGCAAAGGAATCCAAGCGCGTGTGGAGGACATGGAAGTGCTGGTCGGCGCCCTGCGCGCCTTTGCCGACGATGCGGCGGCGACGAATGGCCAGCCGTTGGCAGATGCCGTCGCCACACTCGAAGCCGGTGGGCAAACCACGGTGATCATTCGACGCGACGGGAAATTTATCGGTGTCATCGCCCTCGCCGACGAGCCGCGTCCCTCTTCCCATGCGGTGGTGAAAAGTCTGCGCGCTCAAGGCATCGAACGGCTGGTGATGCTCACGGGCGACAATACCTCGGTGGCTCGTAGGATCGCGGAAAAAGTCGGCATCACCGAATACCGCCGCCCTGAGAGAGCACACCCCGGAAACGTGTTCTCCATCGGGTTTATCCCCGCGACGCGAGGCTTCACCGTGGTCCAAGCCTTTGCTCCTGACGAAGAATTTCGACCTCGTGAAGAAGCTCGAGGATGAGTTTCAACCCGGCATCGTTGACCCCGCAGGTGGCGCGCAGGTGCTCGATATGGCGAAGCTTGCGCAGGCACTCTTCATCGAACAGGGATGTCGCCTGGTCGGCGGTGTTGACCGGTCGAATAAAGCCGGCTTCCTGGTAGCGAAGCACGGTTTTGGAATCGACGTTCGCCAGTTCGGCGATGACCTCGATCGTGTAGGCGGTGTCGGTTTCCTCACCGTAAACCGGGAGATCCGATGCATTTTCGGAAGGATTGGGCTTCATGACGTTGTCGAGGTTTCGGTTTGATTCTGTCGCCGGAACAAGGTGGATCGGTCGCGGAGTTGTTCCCAAAGCGCCCGTTCGTCACTGGAGATGTTTTTTGGAAACTGCACCTGGAGAATGACAAAAAAATCGCCGCGCGAGCCGCCTTTCCCCTTTGGGAGGCCTCGACCGCGCACCCGGAGCTTCTGGCCGTTCTCGGAGTTAGCCGGGATGCGCAACCTGATGGAACCGTCGAGGGTTGGCACGGTGACCGTAGTCCCGAGCACCGCCTCCCACGGGGCGATGTCGAGTTCGTGGTAAATGTCCGCATCGCGGCTCGTGAAGTCCGGATGGGCGGCGTGCCGCACCCGCAGAAACAGATCCCCGGCGGAGCCGCCGTTATAGCCGAGTTCGCCGTGTCCCGGCACACGGATACGGCGACCATTGGTCGCACCGGGGGGGATGCGAACCTTGAAATTCCGCGTTTCGCCTTGGCCGGTCTGCGGATTCAGGGTCTGCAAGGATACCGACCTGACCGTGCCGTGCATCGCTTCATCCAAGGTGACGAGAAAACCGCTTTCGATATCGTTGCCGCGTTGAGCATTGGATGCCCGGGTATGCGTTTGGCCGCGTGGATTAAAGCCACCGCCACTAAAATACTGTTCGAAGAAATCGCTGAAACCGGTTCCGTCAAAATGAAATCTCTGATCAGGGGCATCCTGCGAATAATGAGCGTGGTGCGGCGCGCCCTCGTCCATTTTCGGATTGGCGCTGAGTTGATCGTATTTTTTCCGCTTCACCGGATCGCTCAGCACTTCATTTGCTTCGTTGATAGCTTTGAACCTCTCATCGGCGGTGAACTTGTCCTTGGCTACATCCGGGTGATGCTCGCGGGCGAGTTTTCGAAAAGCTTGTTTTATATCGACGGCGCTGGCATCACGGGCCACCCCAAGCGTGGTGTAGTAGTCTTTGAAATCAGATGGCATGCAATTCGATATAATGCTCCACGCCGTCGTCGACAAGGGGGAGGGTGGTGCCCTTGATCGGGTGGCCGTCGAGGAGGAGGCGGGGGGAAGCCGCTGCGGCGATACGCCTGACGGTGATGTGGTAGAAGGTGTTGTGGTGGCGGTAGTGGATTTTCAAGGACGGCCAGGCTTCGGGCAACTTCGGCGTGAGGTGGAGGCGGTCGACTTCGAGGCGCAGACCGAGGAGGGTCTCGACGATGAGGCGGTACATCCAGCCGGAGGATCCGGTGTACCAGCTCCAGCCGCCGCGTCCGGTGTTGGGCGCGACGGAGTAGATGTCGGCGGAGACGACATAGGGTTCGACCTTGTAGCGGGCGACACCGGCGGGGTCGGTGGCGTGGCGGACGGGGTTGAGGAGGTTGAAGAGTTCCCAGGCTTTTTCCGTTTCGCCGAGTTCGGCGAAGGCCATGGCGGTCCAGATGGCGGCGTGGGTGTATTGGCCGCCGTTTTCGCGCACGCCGGGGATGTAGCCTTTGATGTAGCCGGGCTCCACGGCGGATTTGTCGAAGGGTGGATCGAAGAGCTGGATGATGCGCGAATCGCGCCGCACGAGGCGTTGCTCGACACTCTCCATGGCGCGGCGGGCGCGCGTGGGATCGCCCGCACCGGAGAGGACGGACCAACTCTGGGCAATGGAGTCGATCTGGCATTCCTCGTTGGTGGCTGAGCCGAGGGGAGTGCCGTCGTCGAAGTAGGCGCGGCGGTACCAGTCGCCGTCCCAGCCGTGGGCTTCGATGTTTTGGCGGAGCTTGTCCCCTTCGCGGGTGCATTCGGCGGCGAAGGTGTGGTCGTGGCGGCGTTCGGCGAGTTCACCAAAGCGGCGGAGGACGTCGCAGAGAAAGAAGGCGAGCCAGACGCTTTCGCCCCGGCCTTTTTCGCCGATCAGGTTCATGCCGTCGTTCCAGTCGCCGCAGCCGATGAGGGGGAGGCCGTGGGTGCCGAAGCGGAGGCCGTTGCGAAGGGCGCGCTGGCAGTGTTCGTAGAGGGTGCCGCTTTGTTCGGATTGTTGCGGGAGGTCGTAGTAGGATTCTTCGTCGGCGTTGACGGGGCGGCCTTCGAGGAAGGGGATGCGCTCGTCGAGAATGCCGGTGTCGCCGGTGGCTTTAACGTAGCGGCAGGCGCAATACGGCAGCCAGAGGTAGTCGTCGGAGAAGTGTGTGCGCACGCCGCGGCCGACCGGCGGGTGCCACCAGTGCTGGACGTCGCCCTCGATGAACTGGCGGGCGGCGGCGCGCAGGAGGTGCTCGCGGGCGGCCCAGGGAGCGGCGTGGAGGAGCGCGGTGGTGTCCTGCAACTGATCACGGAAGCCGTAGGCACCGCCGGACTGGTAATAGCCGCTGCGGCCCCAGTAGCGGCAGGCGAGGGTCTGGTATTCGAGCCAACCGTTGACGAGGAAGTTGAGCGCGGGATCGGGGGTTTCGGCGTGGACGGTGCCGAGGGTCCGTTTCCAGAACTCCCACACGTCTTCCAGAGCGCGTTTGGCGCGGGCGGGCCCGCAGAAGCGTTGCACGAGTTGGCGGGCTTCGTCGGCGTCGTTGCCCGCGCCGAGGACGAAGACCAGCTCGCGGTCACTGCCGTCGGCAAGGTCGAAGGGGACCTGGAGGGCGGCACAGGGATCGAGCCCGGCGCCGAGTTGACCGGAGAGGCGGGCGTGGGTCATGGCGGCGGGACGGGCGGTGGTGCCGTTGCGGCCAAGAAATTCGGCGCGGTTACCGGTGACGCTGCGGGCGGGATCGTTCACGGCGACGAAAACGGTTTTGCCCGCGAAGGGACGGTTGTAGGCGTTGCGGACGAAGATCGCACCGGTCAAGGGGTCGGGCGTGGTGACGATGTGGAGGTGGTTTGCGTGACGCCACTGACCGAGCACCCACTCCCAGTAACCCGTGGCGGAGAGTGAGCGAAGGCGCCCGGAGCGGTTGCGGATTTTCAGGACGACGAGCTTAACCGGTGCATCGGTCGCGACGTAGATGCTGAGCTCGGTTTCGATCCCGTGTTGCCGGGTGTGGAAAACGCTGTAGCCGAAACCGTGGCGGCAGGTGTAATCGCCCCGGCCGGGGGCCGGCAGAGGCGTGGGCGACCAGAAACGGCCGGACTCTTCATCGCGCAGGTAGATCGCCTCGCCGCTCGGGTCGCTCACGGGGTCGTTGTGCCAGGGGGTCAGGCGGAAGGCGTGGGCGTTATCGACCCAGGTGTAGGCCGCGCCGCTCTCTGAGATAACCGAACCGATCTGCGGGTTGGCAAGGACGTTGGCCCAGGGGGCGGGTGTCGGGCGGCCCGGGCCGATTTTGATAACGTATTCGCGTCCGTCGCGGGTGAAGCCGCCGTGGCCATTGAAGAACGTGAGTTCGGGTGTGGGCTGGGGCGGAGAATCCACCGAGGCGGGCACAGACCTTTTGGGGATCAGGCGAAGGAACTTGCGGGCGGGCAAGGTTCGCTGGCCAACCTGCTGGGCGAGGGTTTCCGCCGCGTCGGTGATGATGACACGGGCGACGGTGTGGAGAAGGACGCGTTCCTCTTCGTTGAGGTCTTCACTGCGGCGGATGAAGATGCCGCCGGGTTTGTCGATCCGGTGCTCTGCCCTATTCGTTGTAATGAGGCCGAGGATACGGTCGTGGAGGAGCTGGCGGTAGCCGGAGAAGTCTTCATTGAGAATGACCAGATCGGTTTCCAGGCCTTTGGTCCGCCAATACGCCTGGGCTTGCAGGACCTGCTCGACGAGGTGGATCCGGTGCACATCGGCAATGCGCATGAGGAGGATAGGCAGATCGCCGGAGATGCCAAAGGCCCAGAGGCCGGACTGGTCCATGCGGTTGCGCGAGAGCATGCTCTCGGCGGCGCGGTAGAGGGGGTTGGCAAAGATTATGGAACCGGCGAGGCGCGCGTAGATCTGGGTCTCTGCCTCGGTGGCGCGCATCTGGTAGAGTTCGAGCTGACTCTGCGACCAGGCCATCTTGAAAGCGCGGGCGGCGAAACTGGGGTCGCGGTATTGCTCAATCAGGGCGATGGCGGCTTCGCGTGTCGCCGCCATGCCGGAGATGACGTGCCAGTTGGCCGAAGTGTCGGCATCGAGGATGACGGCCTGCCGGATGGCAACAGCGGGATCGAGAACAGAGCCGTCGGTGTTGGAGAGCGGGCCGATGGTGTCGAAGGCGGCGGGGTTTTCCGCCGTGCGCGTGCGTCCGAGAAACTTGCCGCGGTTCGTCTCGTAGGAGACTTCGCCGGCGGTCGCGCCCTGGGTCGTCAGGAGGTGGAACATCCACGGCGGATCCTCGCCGGGGGCGCGGGCCCGGCGGGTGCAGAGGATGGCGTGCAGGTCGGGCAGGATTTCGGTCTGGACAAAGAGATTACTGAAGGCCGGGTGGGCAAGATCGGCGTTCGGCGGGGCGAGCACCACTTCGGCAAAACTCGTCAGCTCAATGTGGCGCGTGCTGGCGGAGAGATTGGTGAGGGTGACGCGCCGAACTTCCACGTCGTGCTCGGGCGAGACCGCGATCTCGGTGTGGGCGTCGATCTCCTCGTCGCGGCGGCGGTATTCGGCCCGCCCTTCCTCGAAAATGGCCTCGTAGTAGTCGGGGGTGCGCCGGGTCGGTTGGTAGGCGGCCGACCAGAAGTTGCCCGTCCCGGTGTCGCGCAAGTAGCAGAAAGTGCCCCACCCGTCGCTCGCCGCATCCTCGCGCCAGCGCGTCACGGCAAACTGATGCCAGCGGCTGTAACCGCCCCCGGCATTGGTCACCATCACGTGGTAGCGCCCGTTCGAGAGCAGTTGCACCTCGGGAACGGCGGTGTGGGGAGTGGAAAAGAAGCGCAGGGTGGCGGGCTCGACGGTGGGCGGCTTGCGGGCGGCGTCGACTTCCGGGGCGTGTGGCTGGAGGGGTGAGGTCGACTTGGGAATGCGTTCGCAAAGGAGCAGCTCCGAGGCCTTGAGAAAGGGATCGGCAAGGAAGCGCCGCTGCATCGGCTGCCCGTGGAGAACGGAGCTGATGGAGAGCAGGGCCATGCCCTGGTGGTGCGCCATGTAGGTGCGCAGGGGCACGCTCGACTGGCCGCGCGGGAGGCGGGACGGGGTGAAATCGATGGCCTCAAACATCCCGTAGTCGCCCCGGTAGCCCTCGTGGGCGAGGCGCTCAAGGTTGCGGCAGGCTTCGGCGGGCTTCACCATGAGGGCGAGGGCCGAGGCATAGGGGGCGATGACGAGGTGATCGGCGAGGCCCCGCTTGAAGCCGAGGCCGGGCACCCCGAAGGCGCTGTATTGGTAAATTCCTCCGGCATCGGTGACATTGAAGCACGACTCGGAGACGCCCCACGGAACGCCCCGCTGGCGCCCGTATTCGATCTGCCGGTCGACCACCGCCCGATAGGTCTCGTCGAGGAGGGTGTGTTCGTGGGTCGGCATCCAAATCAGGGGCATGAGGTATTCGAACATCGAACCGCTCCACGAGAGCAGGGCCATGGCACCCTTCTGCGTGGTCACCTGACGCCCGAGGGCGAACCAGTGCTGCGGCTGGAGATGCCCCTGCGCGACGAGGATGTAGCTGGCGAGCCGCGCCTCCGAGGCCAGGAGGTCGTAGAAAGAAGCATCCGGGCGGCGTTCATTCACATTATAGCCAATGGCGAGCAAGTCGCGGGCGGGGTCGTGCAGGAAGGAAAAGTCCATCTCGGCAAATCCGGAGCAGCGCTGTATTAGATTGTCGATACGGCGCAGACGGAGGTCCGCGTGTCCACCGGCCCCTTCGCTCAGGGCCAGCGCCCGCAGGGTTGGGATGCCGTCGTTGGTCCGCTTGCCCGGGGCGAAGCGAGTAAGGTCTTCCCGAAGTCCCTCGGCTTGGCGGACAAGCGCCCCGATCCACCATTGATTTCCGGGGTCTCCGTTGTCCGGCAAAGTTCCGGCTTCGAGGCAGAAGGCCCGCAGCCAGGCGAGGGTGAGGGCAAAATCCCCGGCTGGGGGCGATTCGAGCATTCGCTGGAGAGGGGCCGCCGCTTTGGGCGCATCGATTCGCCCGAGGGTATCGCGGAGTCCATCCAGGGCCGTGGCCGGGAAGAGCGGACGGTCCTTCAGTTCAAGGAGCCCCGTTCGCAGGGCGAGGAGCGAACCGGCCAGATTCCCGCTGTCGACGCTCGAAATGTATGGGGGCGGCAACGGTGCGAGGGTGCGGGTGTCGTACCAGTTGTAGAAGTGTCCGCGGTAGCGCGTGAGCCGGTCCATGGAATCGAAGGCTCTGGTCGTACGGTCAAGAAACTCGCCCGCGGAGAGGTAACCAAAATCTGTCGCCGAGAGATTGGCGAGGAGGCCCATGCCGATATTCGTCGGCGAGGTGCGCGTGGCCACACCGGGTGTGGGGATTTCCTGAAAATTATCGGGGGCGAGCCAGTTCTCCTCTTCTGTCGCGAAGACCTCAAAGTAGCGCCAGGTCTCGCGGGCGAGGCCGCGGAGAAAGGTGCGCTGGGTTTCAGTCAGCGATGTCTTCGCGACCTTGATCGGTCGGCTGATCCACCAAGCGATGAGTGGGGAGGCGAACCAGAGAAGAAGGAGAGCGCCGCTTGTGATGAGCTCAGCCGGATGCGTCTTTGCAAGGAGCGTGGTCATGCCGAGGGCAAAAACGGGTGCGACCCACATTTCGCGCAGGAAATCGCCCGGCGTGGCGCACCGGTTTCTTTTCGCATAGCGGGGCGTGTGCCAGAGCAGGAGCCCGCGCCGCGTAAACGGCATCCGCCCGGCCGAAACAAGGATGGCATTGAGGTGAAGCGCGGCCCGGTAGGGGAGGACGGCGAGGGCAAGGGCGGTTTCGGCCAGCCGCCGCCCGAGCCCCTGCAGAGCCGTTCCGAAATGCTGCCCCCAGTCGCGGTCGCGGGGTTTCTTGATGAGGTCGAGAGAGGAGGAAACGGCCACAGGAACGAGAATCAGGATAATCGCAAACGCCGTCCAGAATCCGGCCGGCTCGGGGATGAGGAGCCAGCCACCGGCGAGAAGGGCGAGGAGGGCCGGCGGGACGAGACTCCGGCGCAGGTTGTCAAAAATCTTCCACCAGCCGAGGGCGGTGAGGTTGTTCGGAACCCGCTCCTTCTTGGCCTGGAGGACGCGCGGAAAGAGCCACCCGGCGATCTGCCAATCTCCGCGGATCCAGCGGTGGCGGCGGCTCATCTCGGTAGTGAAGCTTGCCGGATGGTCCTCGTGGAGTTCCACATCGGAGACCAGGGCGGAGCGGGCGTAGCTGCTCTCGACGAGATCGTGACTGAGAATGAGGTTTTCCGGAAAGCGCCCCTCGGTGGCTTTGCGAAAGGCGTCCACATCGTAGATGCCCTTGCCGACATAGGTGCCCTCGGCAAAGAGATCCTGGTAGACGTCGGAGACCTCGCGGGTATACGGATCGATCCCTGCCTCCCCGCAACTGAGGCGGGCAAAGCGCGAGCGGTTGGCTGCCATCAAGCTGATGGGGGTATGCGGCTGGAGAATGGCGTAACCCTCCACGATGCGGCCCGAGTTTGGGTCGTAGCGCGGCCGGTTGAGCGGATGGGCCATGGTCCCGATGAGGCGGCGGGCGGCGTCCCGGGGAAGGGCTGTATCGGTATCGAGCGTCAGCACATAGCGGATTGTCGGCAGGATGCTGAGGTCTCCGATGATCTCGGAAAAACGTTCGCGCGGGCCACCGCGCAGGAGGGCGTTAAACTGCTCGAGCTTGCCCCGTTTGCGTTCGTAGCCCATCCACAGGCGCTCGTGCGGATTCCACAGGCGCGGGCGGTGAAAGAGATAAAAGATCGACGGTCCGCCGGAAGCGTAGCGCTCGTTCAAGGCAGCGATGCCCTCACGGACGAGCCGGATGCGCTCACCGTCCTCACTCTGGCACTCTTCCCTCGCATCGCCAAGGTCGGTCAGGAGGGCGAAGGTGAGGTTGGCATCCCGGTTGCCGACGTAGCGCAGCTCCAGCCCTTCGAGCAACTCCGCGATGGCGGGCGGCTCACCGAGGAGAGTGGGCACCACGACCATCGTGCGCTCGGCCCCGGGGATGCCTTTTTGAAAATCGATTCGCGGCAGCGGACGCGGCCCCACGAGGAGGGTGGTTACGATGTTGACGAGGGAAACCGCCATTTGGGATGCCACGAGGATGCCGGGGAGGAGGAGCACCCAGAGCCGCCAATCGGAAAAGGAAAAGGATGCGGGTGATCCCCAGAAAAGCGCGACCGTGGCAACCGTGATGGCAACGAGTGAGCCGACGTAAACGAGAACGGGAAATCGTTGAACCTGTTGGGCGAGGAACTCGCGCGGAGAAAGCCGGACTTTCAGGGTCCGTCTCAGGGTGGCCTCACCTTTGCCGATGAGGTAGTAGCCGACATGATTTTTTCGGTTGCCGGTCTTCTCGTCCTTGGGCGTTTCCTGCGCCAGGCGGACGGCCTCCCGCGCCACCTCGATCTCATCTACCCCCGATTGGCGGGCGAGCTTCTCGATCCGGTGGCGGTAATGATCGCGGGTTGTGAAATCCATGAGCGGATAGGTTCCGGATGGATCCGCATAGAGCGCTTTCTCGACGAGGCTCAGGGATTCGACGAACTGCTTCCAGTCCATCGCCCCAAGCGAACGGAGGCTGCTGATGCTGTGGCCAATGAGGACCTGATCGGCCGCCTGGATCTGGTTCTCGACCCGTTGCAATTGTTCGCGCGTGAGCCCCTCGCCCGCGAGCCGGTGCTGAAGCCAACTCTGCACCGTGGCCAACTCCGCGCCCTGTCCTTGCAGGCGGGAGGAGAATTCCTCGACGAAGTGATTGCTTATCGGGGGCCCCGATTCGGCCATCTCCGCGAGAACATGCAAAACCCGCTGCTTCTTTTCGCCCGCATTGATCAGGCGATCGGCCCAGACATTGGCCAGATTGCGATCCTGGCGGCGCCGGGCGATATGCTCCGAGACGCGCCGGAGGCTTTCGATGAGCCCCAGCCGGAGCATGATCGGCACCGCCCACAGTTCCCCCAGCTTGAGCGGGCTGACCATCTGGTAGGCCGCGACAAAGCGACGCACGCTCTCCATATCGACATGCCCCTCGGAGTGGGCGATCAATTCCAGCGCGATCGAGTAGGCCCGCGGAAAGCCGGCCTGCGGGCCGTCGAGAAGGCGCGGCAGCTCGCGGCTATAGGAATTGGGCAGGTGCAGACGGGAGGCGTGGATCTGCTGCTCGATCAGGTAGAAGTTATCGATCAGCCATTCTCCATCCGGGGTGACCTGCCGGGACTCCGCCGCACTCACGAGGTTATAGGCCGCGGCGAGGGCCTTTTCGTTTTCCGCCAATCGCCACAATAATTGGTTCGTCCCGCGTTGCGGATCGATGCGATGTTGTCCCGCCAGAGAAACGGCATGGCGGGCCAACTGCTCGACCGTGAAATGTTCATCCCGGATCGGGGCCGAACCGGATGCGGGACCTTTTCTCCAGGACAACCACTCGGTCCATCGGCGACGCGGGTTAGTCATTTTTGTTTTCGCGCAAGCACCCAGCGAAGGAGGGCGCGGATGTGTTGTCGGCGGTGCAGGGGCTTCCCAAAAGTGAGGCCGTAGAGGGCGACGAAGAGAGGCCGTGCGCGCGCGGCGGCCGCGGCGATCACAACGGTGGCCACGGCCACCCTCATGCCGCGGGAGGCGCGGAGAGACCGCACCGCATCATTCAGCTGGGCACGCTGCGCAAAGGCTTTCCCCGCAAGGCCCGCCACGATCAATCTTTGACGAGCGAGAGCAGGCATTCTCCGTCCTCCCTGAGTGCGTCCGTCGACCCTTTGAAGGGAGTGTCGCCGCCAAAGACATATTGAAGTGAAAATCCGATACAAAGGGCCGCAGTGACAAAGAGAAAGACCGCGACACTCGCCAGCACGGTGAGCCGGTTTTCCTCTTCGACAGCCAATACCATCAGGGCGGTGGTGACCAGCACAGCTGTTCCAAGAAGGGTCGCGCCCAGAATGGAAAGAATTAGATAGCGGATGAGCCGCATCCGTTCCAACTGAAATTCGGCTGCGAAGAGGCGCACCCGCATTTCGATGAGGCGTGCGAGCGCGCTGCCCACAAGAGAAAGAGAGCGCATGGCGTTCATGCCAATGAGTTTGCGGCCGATGCGATCACCGCCGGTTATGGGGCGGAAACCGGTCCAGCAAGAGGCCGGCAACAGCGGCGATGGCGATGGAGCGCCAAGGGTGGTTGCTGATGCATTCTCCGGCGGAGGTCTTCCATCGTCCGGCTCTGTCGGCGATCTTGCCCCCGATGTCGTGCATAGCGTGCATGCCTTCCTTTATATTCTCCTGCACGGCGTCATATCCTTCCTGGATGGCTGCGCCGGAGGCATTTTTGCTTTCCTCGGTCAGGTCATGGAGGTCTTCGACGACGCGTTTGAAGTCGTCAACAAGTTGGTCCCGGCTCTTCTTCACGGACTTGATATTTGATTTGATTCGGGTGCTCATATTTTTGTGTCCCGTTGAGGGATTGCGTGTTGGCCGGTCGGGGCCCGGAAGATCACCCAACGGGGTCATCATCCGTCCAGAATGCCGGAGAATTGGTTTCCTGGAGGCATGATGACAGGAAACCGCGTAAACCGCTATGGGTAGTAGTCCCACCCCGGGTGCGGCGCTTGTGGTTCCGCGTTTGGGCGGTTCTTCCATCCGGATGGCCGGACCTGGATGGTGGGAAAGTACCCCATGGTGGCGGCTTTCGAAATCCTGTAGCCTCTCGTTTTCTGACTTTCTGTCAGGAAGACGCATCAACCAAAGCTATGAGATTCAACAAAACCACCATCCTCGGCCTAGCGGCCTCTCTCCTCCTCGCGTCGCTGGCGGCCGGGCAGAACAACTTTCCAAGCGCGGCGCAGAGCGCCGATTTGCCACGGGCGGGGAGCAAGGAGATGACGTTTGGGGGAAGCGGCGAAAGTGATCGCAGTTTCAACAACGGCAGCCTTTCCCTGGAAGGCTCCTGGGGTCACTACACAACCGACCGTCTTATGATTTCCGGTCGCCAGACGATCAGCAACATTGGCAGCCGCCGCGACTGGTCCGGATCCACCGTGCTGGCGGCCGACTATCACTTCCTCACCGGCGCCTTCCGGCCCTTTATCGGCCCCAACTTCGGGGTGCGCTACGGGGGCAAAAGCGTCGGCGACAGCTTTGCCCTGGGCGCTCATGCGGGGGCCAAGTATTATCTCGCGGGCAATGCCTTCTTCTTTGGACGGGCCGGCTACAGCTACACCTTTGACCGTGCGGGCGATTTCGATGAAGCTTGGGACAAGGGTCGCTGGGGCTATGCCTTCGGCGTCGGCCTTCACTTTTAAGCAGCCTGTCACACACGGGCGATGATCAAACCCGGACACTGCAAAAGTGTCCGGGTTCTTTTTTAATTCCCTCTCCCGGCCCAGTCAGGGGCGTGTTTGGGGGGGGGCGGGTCTTTGCAGGCTATTGGGACGGGCGAAACGGCCCCCGTCGATGAAGGTCGTCAGAAAAAAACGGGGAGAGCACGTCCTATAGCCGACTGGCGTTGGGGCTGGTCCGCTCCAACGGAGAACCCGAAAGAAAACATTTTATCATTATCAATACTGTATGGGCGTTACCCTGAATGGGGAACCGTTACCCTCCGGGGTGGTGTGAAAGAGGAGGTCGCCACCTTCGCAGATTTCCGAATGGCGCACCCAGGCGCGGTCAAGAGGGACGCCGTTGAGGGTCAAGCCGACAAAATCGGCGTCATCCGCCGTTGGGCCATCGACACGCAGGCGCAGGCGTTTGTGCTGCAGACCCACGGTCAGGTTTGCTTCGGGAAAAAGGGGCGGGACGAGGAGGTAAAGATCCATCCCTGCTATGGGATAGAGGCCGAGGGAGGCGGCGATAAAGAAGGTGCTCTGGGAACCCATATCCTCATTATCGCTGAGGCCCTCGCGCCCGCTGCGGTAGTGCTGGCGCAACTGGCGGCGCACTTGGCGGGCGGAAAGGTCGGGGCGACCGGCGTAGTGGTAGAGAAAGGGGGTGTGGAGAATGATTTCCTTCCAGAGGTAAATGCGTTCGAAGAAAAGATCGAGGTGACGGCAAAAGGCGTCCGCCCCCCCGTGACGGGTGACGATTTCGGGAAGGAGATGCATGGCCTGAAAAGCCCACTCATGGGCCGTTCCCTCATAGAAGAAGGGGTCGTTCCAGTAGTCGGGGCAAAGGGGCTGCCAGGGATCAAACGGTTCGACCCATTCGCCGTCGGCGTGGCGCGGGGCAAAGCATTTCAAATCATCCCGCCAAAGCTCCCAGAGTTTGTCCACCCGCCCGGCGGCTGGAGAACCGGCGGCGGGGAGCGCGGCGGCGGCGGCAAGGCGGGTGGCACACGCATCCTGAAAGCTGTATTCAATGCTGCGGGAAACACAGTTGGGCGTGCCCACGGGCAGCCAGCCACGCTCTCGGTGTTCGGGGTAGCGCCCGAAAAACCTCGGATTGGGTGAGGGGGACTCGGCCGTGCGCGTCATTGCTCCGTGCAGGCGGGCGGGCTCCGTTCCGGGCAGTTCCTTGAGGACCGCTTCAAGAAAAAGGATGTCGGCGGAGGAGCCGCCCTGGATAAAGGCGCTGTGTCCGTTGATCCAGGAATCGGGAATCCATCCGGTCAATTCGCCGATTTCGAGGAGGGCGCGGTTGAGGTCGGCCTGGAACTGCGGAAGGGTCAGGGCAAACCAGCTATTGGCGTTGCGGGCGCTGTCCCATAGGCAATAGAGGTTGTTGAACTGACGTTCCTTCGAGGGCAGCCAGGCGTCTTCATCGGCCGCCCCAAGATCGTCCGGCATGCAATAGAGGCGATAAAGAAAGGTGTAGAAGAGGCGCTTTTCAGCTTCCGTGCCCCCTCCCACACGGTGGTTTTGGAGGACGGCTTCCCAGATATCGGCGGTTTCGCGGCGCACAGCGTCGAATCCGCGCTCACCCATCTCCTGACCAAGGTGACGGCGGGCCTGGGCCACGCTCACATTGGACAGCCCGATCGCCACTTCGAGTTCGGGGATGCAGCCAAAGCCGGCGACGGCATAGGCATGGGGACCGTCGCTTCGCCCAACAGCTCCGTCCTGGACAAGAAACTCCTGACTTCGGCTCGTGGCCGGAGCGGAAAAGCGAACGGCAAAGTAGATCGAGTAAAGGGCATTGTGTCCCCATCCGCCCCGGTAGTCCGCGCGGCCAACGATCTGTTCGTCGTCCAGCCATTCAAGGAACCCGCCGATGCTTTCCCCGGCGATGACATGCCCGAGGTCGATCTTCAGCCACGCGCTGGCGGATTCCGGAAACGAAAAGCGATACAGGGCGCAGCGGGCTGTGGCCGTGATCTCGGAGCGGATGCCGGTGAACCCGTCAGTGACGGTGTAATACCCCGCGGAACCTGCCTCGGCGGTGGGCTGGAGGCCGAGAGCGGGGTTGCGCGGTTCCCGGCAGGCGGGCAGGATGAGGATGTTACCCGCCCGACCAGCGCCCCCGGTGCCGCTGACGTGGGTTTGGCTGAACCCGACAATGGACTGGCCGGTCGCGTAACCGTTGGTGTGGGGATTGAGGGTATCCGGGCCTGGCCGGGCCATGCCAAAGGGGCGATAGGGGCCGGGGAGGCAATTGCCGCCCTTGTCAACGGCGTGAAATGGATCGATCAGATCGACGAGAGACGTGGGTGTCATGATGGGTCATTCCGGGGATATCAGGCAGCCAGGGAGGAGCCATCAACAACCTGTAATAGAGGTGATGCTGCGTGGCCGTTTGCCATGTGCATAGAGAGTTTGCGCCGGAAATTTGCCCTCATCGCACCTCCCCGGTTAGCTCGACCAAAGCGATTTGCAGCGGATCGAGCAGGGTGTCGCCTTCGAAGCGATCGCCTGTGAGGCGGTCGATGCCGGGATTTGCCAGCCGCACGTGGGCGGGCTTTTCAGCAATGTTGACGATTCCATAACCCTGGAGGTTACCTTGGGCATCGCACCGGGGGATGGCGAGGACCGTCGGGTCGCCCGCAGAGTGCCGCTTCACTCCCGCCGCGTCCATCAGCCGGTGCACGAGGTGGAGGTAAAGCGTGCGATCCGGGAAGGTGCCACAGGCGATCACGCGCCCACCCGAGGGGAAGACCCGCTCCACGACGGCCGCCTCGCCGTCGCCGTAACCCCCGCGATAATACGCCAGGGCATGGGCTGTTTGCAGACGGTAACCCTCGCACCAAATACGTGGATACGAGGTGGGGAAGCTTTCGCCGATCAGGGTGATGCGGTCTTCCATCCATTTGGGCGAAAAGCCGCCCAAGCCCTCCGCGCCGAAAAGATCTTCGAAACCGCCGAAAACCCGGTCACGCCAAATGGTCATTTCCTCGGTGCGCGTTCCGGTCATGGGGCCCACAAGGAGCATTCCCCCGGCTTCGACCCATTCCGCGAGGCGTTTGCGCGTATCGTCGCGCAACAGGGGCAAGATCGGCAAAACGAGGATACGGTAAGGCGAAAAGTCCATCGTCTCGTTGATCACATCTCGCCAGATATGATCTTCCACGAGCGGCAAATAGAAGTCGTCGCGCCAGACTTTGTTATAGACCACACCGTCGTCGTGCGGATCAATGCTGAGCGCCCAGGCTGCCTCGTTGCTGTAAAGCACCGCCACTTCCGCAGGGGCGACGCGGGAGGCTTGCAGCCAGCTCTCCTGTCCGGCGACCTCGGCACAGAGGAGCCGGTGGGCATCCACCCCGGGCCGGAAATCCCCTGCCGCCGTGACCAGTGTTCCGTGGAGCATCTCCTGTCCGGCCCAGTGCTGCCGCCATTGCCAATAGAGGATCATGGAACCGCCGAGCAAGAGAGAGAGCCAGCTCATGCACCGCAGCCCCTCCCCGTGCATGTGGATATTCCAGGTGCGCCCGCCGGCGCTCCAATTCGGGGCGGTTTCGAGCAACCAGTAGGGGCGGGCCTTCTCGCGGCGCATACGCTCGAAGATGTAGAGCGTCCAGTTGTAGTGTTCGAGGTCCTTATAGCAACTGACGCCCACCGCGTCGAGCACCCGGTTGTGCTGATACCAATGCATGCCGGGACTCTCCGTCATGTTGGAGGTGATGGGTTTCTCGGAAAAACGGCGGATGCAGGCGCACTGCGCGGCGATAAAATCGCTCCACCCGTCATTCTGAAAACGGGCCTGGGCCATGAGCAGGGAGGGATGGTGGCGCTCCGGCACCTCAATGGTCCCGACCGCCGCCGTGACCATGGGGATTTGCTCAAAGCGGTCGTATGCCTGGCTCCAGAACTGGAGGCCCCACGCTTCGTTGAGGCGCTCAATCGTGCCGAAGCGCGCCTTCAGCCAATCGTGGAAATATTGGCGGGTCTCCGGACCATAGTCACTGCCCGACATTTCGTTGTCGATTTGCCAGGAGTGGACCGCCGGATGATCCCCGAACGCGCGCGCCATCTCCTCCACAATGCGTGCGCAGAATTCGCGATAGCGCCGGCTATGGTGATTAAAGTGCTTCCGCTGGCCATGAATCGCCACCCTTCCATCCGGCTTGACCTGCAGGACCTCGGGATAGGATTCGGTAAGCCAGGCGGGCGGAGCCGCCGTCGGCGTGCCTATCATCACACGGATCCCCGCCGCATGGCAAAGGTCGAGGACCTCCCGCGCCCACGCGAAATCAAAAACACCTTCCTGCGGCTCCATGCGCTTCCAGGCAAATTCGAAAAGCCGGACAATGCGAAACCCCAGCTCTTGCATGCGCGCCACGTCCTTGGGCCATTCGGATGCCTCCCACATCTCAGGATACCAGCTCGCACCGATCAGAATTGGCTCGGCGTAGGGATCAGACGGGGACGTCGCTGCGTCACCGGAAGCGGAAGGATTTTGAGGAATTGCGGGGATGGAGGGGTCCATAGCGGGCAACGCTAGCACGAAGATTTCCCCTCTGTCCCGCCAAACCGTAAGGGATTGAGAGAATGGCTGCCGATCGAGCCCTACACCGCGACTGCCGACTGGGCCCGGCGCCACTCCAGAGGCGTTTTCCCGGTCGACCGGCGAAAGAGCCGGTTAAACTGGGAAAGCGACTGGAAGCCGCTGGCAAAAGCCACCTCAGTGACCGGCAGGGCAGACTGGCCAAGCAGACGGCGCGCCTCATCCAGGCGGGTTTCGTTGACGTATTCGATGAAGCGCAAACCGGTCGACTCGTGGAATAACCGGGAAAAGTGCCCTTCGCTCAGACCCGAAAGTCGGGCCGCCTCGGACAACCGGATAACACCCTGAAACTCCCGGCTGATCCAAGCACACACCTTTGAGACGGCAGCCGGCAGGGGTTTTTCACGGTAATCCAGGCGCAAGTCGATGGACTCGGCGAGATCATCGGCCGCGATCGTCAGCCAACGGTGCAAGGCCTCATGGGCGCGACGTTCCAGGAGGTGGGTATCGGCGGTTCGGGCGCGGATGTTATCCAAGTCATCTTCCAGGCCAAGGCGGGAAAGGAGATGGCGGAGACGATTGATGCCCTCCGCCCCAAAGGCTCCCACACGGTAGCCACCGACAGCGAGAAAGCCAATTGTTTGTCCCGCAGCCCGCAAGGGCACAGCCAACACGGCGAGCCCCGCATCGCATGTCACAACTGCCCCACCCTGCGCATCCGCCGCATTGCGCTGTACCCGGCGGCAATGATCCCGCCCGCCGGCGGAACCCTGCACCCATTGACAGAGGGGCGAGTCGCCACAGGCCGCCCCCGCGATCAATAGCTCACCCGATGGCCCGAGGATACTCAGGCGAACATGCGCCAGGGCAAAAAAATCCCTCTGCAGTTCCGCAAGTTTGGGAGACTCCTGAAGCTTTTGAAGAAGGGCTTTTCGGATGATTCGGGACATGCGGCGGAATTTAAGATCAAAAATTGCACAGTCGATCAAAATTTGCGAAGCGGTGCCTGCGGAAAGCTGTTAGACTGGCTCCCGATGAATACTACCGAAAGTACCACCCGCCGTTCTATTCCCTTCCGCGTAAGCGGTCTGGCCAAGGAAATTCTCGAGCAAGCTCCGAGTGTTGCCTATGCCGGAACCGTCAATGAGCTGGCCAAACTGGCCGTTCGTGATGTCGGACCGGACGGCTGGCACGACATTGCTTACGATGTTCCCGGCAAGGGAATGGTCCTTGAAGCGCGGGCCTGCTCCGTGAAAAACGGCATCGCGGCCAATTACGTTGAGCCCTACATGCGCCGCCGTGACCCCGATTGCATGGTCATCGGAGATTCCAAGAAGACCGATAAGCCAACCTTTCAGGCAGAGTTTGGCAAGCCCTTCGATGGGCTCCGCGCGGAGACGGGGGAATGGCTGAAGAAGCAGAATCTCGCGATCTTCGGATTTGTCGCCGGTATGCCCGGCAAGGGCGTGGATGCCCTCGCCATCTGCCCGGATAACGCCGGCTTCTTTGCCATGGGTCTGGCCATGTTGCAGGGGATTCTCCCGGTGGAAAAGCTTGATGCAAATTTTGCCCCGAAGGCCATCATTTTTGTCGCCCCGCCCTTCCGCCACACGGAATTCAAGGGCAAGCAGATCGTGGTGCACAATCGCCTCGAAGGGATGCACGAGCTCTTCAGCTACAACCTTTATCCGGGGCCGAGTGCCAAGAAAGGCATCTACGGGGTGTTGCTCACTCTCGGAGAATCCGAAGAATGGGTCACCATGCACTGCTCCACGGTGCGGGTGGTCACTCCCTACGAGACCTCCATTGTCGTTTCCCACGAAGGTGCCAGCGGTGGCGGCAAGAGCGAGATGCTCGAACAGGCCCACCGGCTTTCCGACGGCTCCCTCCTTATGGGGCGGAACATCCTCACGGGCGACAAACGCCTCCTCACCCTGCCAAGCAGTTGCGACCTCCATCCGGTGACCGACGACATGGCGCTCTGCCACCCGTCTCTGCACAAGGACGGCGGCAAACTCACCCTGATGGATGCGGAGGAAGCCTGGTTTGTGCGCGTGAATCACATCACCGAGTATGGCGTCGACCCGCACTTGGAAAAGATGACGGTGGAGCCGAAAAAGCCTTTCCTTTTCCTCAATATCGATGCCAAGCCAGGGAGCACCGCCCTTATTTGGGAGCACATTGAAGACGAGCCCGGCAAGCCCTGCCCGAATCCCCGCGTGATTGTGCCCCGCGATGCGGTGGACGATGTGGTTGATGGTGAAGTCGATGTCGACATCCGCAGCTTCGGCGTCCGCTGCCCTCCCTGCACCCGGGAAAACCCGAGCTACGGTATCATCGGGATGTTCCACCTGCTGCCGCCCGCATTGGCCTGGCTCTGGCGCCTCACCGCTCCCCGCGGCCACGCCAACCCGAGCATCATTCAAACAGAAGGCATGTCCTCCGAAGGTGTCGGGTCCTACTGGCCCTTCGCGACCGGTCGCAAAGTCGACCAAGCCAATCTGCTCCTGCGCCAGATCGTGAACACACCCAAAGTGAAGTATGTGCTCATCCCGAACCAGCACATCGGCGCATGGGAAACGAGCTTTATGCCGCAGTGGATCACCCGGGAATATCTTGCCCGCCGCGGCGGTGCGGAGTTCTTTGCCGACAAGCTCTCGCCCTCCCGCTGCCCCCTCCTCGGCTACAACCCCACTTCGATCGTCGTGGAAGGCCGCACCATCGGTGCCTGGTTCTTTGAAGTCGATAAGCAGCCTGAAGTCGGCGAAGCCGCCTATGATCAGGGCGCGGAAATTCTCGCTGACTTCTTCCACCGGGAATTGCGCGGCTTCCTCTCGGACGACCTCGATCCCCTCGGCCGCCGCATCATTGATTGCTGCCTGGAAAACGGAACACTGAACGATTACCTCGGCCTCATCCCGCACGAGGTCCTGAAATCCCACCGTTAAGCCAGTTTGTAACCCCAAAACATTGAACCGGAAGGCCGGGTTCGACTCGAAGTTGCCAAACTTCAGCGGACCCGGCCTTTCTTTTTGCCCTGTCCGAGCGGGCGAAAGCGGCTTCCTTGCCGTCGGCGGGCGCGACCGGGCGCGGCATTCCGAGACCGTGCGTGAGAGCCCTGAGCCTCGCCTTCCTCAGTCCGTGCCAGCCATCATCGAGCGCCGCAGCCGCAACGTGTCGTAAAACGGCTCGCCTTCGAGGGTCCAGTTGCGTTCGCGGCGGGCCGATTCCAGGGCCGCGAGGATCTCTTCTGCCAACGGTGAGGCGTAGTCCAACTCTTCGCCTGCGGCAAAAGCCTCCGCGCCCCAAAAAAGCCGACCCGGCGAGGGGCCTTCACGATGGAGAAAGACCGTGTTCCCATCCGGCAAAGTGAAGGGCATGAGGCTCACCGCCGGATCGGGCGACATGACCACGAAATGGCGGCCCGCCGGGTCACCCGCGCGAAGCGGTTGGTCAAAGAGAACCGACCAATCAAAATCCCGCGCGCCGAAATAGACCGCCCCGATTGCCAGAACAATCGCGGCCGCGGCCACCCAGGGGAGCCACGCGCTCAGGCCCCGCTTGCGCTGCTGCTGGCGGAAGCGCTCGCGGGCCGTCAGAGCGGGACGCTTGAGGCGCTTTTGCGGAGCCGGGGCGTCGGGGCCGGTGGACATGATTCGGTGGCGACCTCAGCGCAGGCGCTCGGCCAGCCAGGCCTCCACACCTTCGAGGGGGATGCGCTCCTGTTGGGTGGTGTCGCGGTCACGGATAGTCACCGCGCCGTCCTTTTCGATGGTCTCAAAGTCGACGGTGATGCCGAAGGGGGTGCCGATTTCATCCTGGCGGCGGTAGCGCCGGCCGATCGCGCCGGCCACATCCCAATCGATGTTCCAACGGCGGCGGAGTGATTCATAAAGCCCCCGGGCCTTCTCGACCAACTCGGGCTTATTCTTCACGAGCGGGAAGACCGCCGCCTTGAAAGGCGCAAGGCGCGGATGCAAGCGCAGAACGGTGCGCTTCTCCGGTTCGCCCTTTTCGTTGGGCACACTGTCCTCCTGATAGGCGGCGGTGAGCACGGCGAGGAAAAGGCGGTCGACCCCAAGCGAGGGCTCGATGACGTGCGGGATATAGCGGAACGGTTCCTTGCCCGCTTGTTTGCGCATCTCATCGAAAAACTCCATCGACTTGCCGCTGTGTTTCTGATGCTGCGAGAGGTCGAAGTCGCCCCGGCAGGCAATCCCCCAAAGCTCCTGGCGACCGAAGGGAAACTCGAAAGTGAGGTCGGTGGTGCCCTTGGAGTAGTGGGAGAGTTTCTCCGCCGGGTGCACATCCTCGCCCACCATCGAGGCGGGGATGCCCAGGCTCACAAGCCAGTTCTTGCACCAGTCAATCCAGTAGCGGTAAGCCGCCGGCCAAGTCTCTTCATCCGGATCGATGAAGTATTCCAGCTCCATCTGCTCAAACTCCCGCGAACGGAAAATGAAATTGCGCGGCGTGATCTCGTTGCGGAAGGCCTTGCCGACCTGCGCGATACCAAAGGGAATCTTCACCCGGCCCGTGTCCACGACGTTCTTGTAGCTCTGAAAAATCCCCTGCGCCGTCTCCGGCCGAAGGTAAGCAACCGCGGAAGCATCCGCCAACGGACCCACCTTCGTCTCAAACATAAGGTTGAACTGGCGCGGAGCCATCAGGCTGCCGGGCTTGCCCGTGGCCGGGCTCGGGATGAGGGCGTATTCGTCCTCCCGCGCCTCGGTGTATTCGCGCAGCACAACCGGCTCCAGTTCACCTTGCACGGACAGCTTGCGCTTCAAGGTTTGCGCCTTCTCCGTCGCCTCCGCCTCCATACCGTCCTTCTCCTCGACCGACACATAGCCAATCGTTTCACCGTCCACGCGCACGGGGGCGAAGAAAAGCTGGTCGGCCCGGTAACGCTTCTTGGACTCCTTGCAATCCACCATCGGATCGCTGAACCCGCCCACGTGCCCGGATGCGCGCCAGATCTCCGGATGCATGATGATGCTCGAATCCAATCCCACGACATCGTCGCGCCCGTGCACCAGATCCTGCCACCAGACATCCTTGAGATTGCGCTTCAACTCCACGCCCAAGGGCCCGAAATCGAAAAACCCGGCATAGCCGCCGTAGATCTCACTCGACTGGAAAATAAAGCCGCGCCGCTTGCAAAGCGTGACGAGGGCTTCCATAGACGGCGCCGAACGGGAAACATCGCTGGTTTGGGACATAAGCCCGCCACCTTGCGAAATGCCCCCCCTCCGGTCAAGCACGGGCGTCGGGGGGGGTAATCACAAAGGTTGTCACCTTTTCCACGGGCGTTTCACCACCGTCGCGACCGTCGCGAAGTCAGCACCGCCTTCCTCCACGAGCGGTTGGGGCTTCCTTCCCCTTCGAAAGCCGAGCCAGCCATTCGCCGCACAGAAGCTTTCCACCCAGGCTACCGAACCCACAACCCAGCTCTCACTGAAGGCGCGGATCTTCGAGAGAAGCCCGGATTCTT